>NZ_JBSFJE010000011.1:90264-363808 GCF_053597895.1 Streptomyces sp. NPDC001220 | reverse complement strand
TGAGTTCTCAAGGAACGGTCGCTTCCTTTGTACTCACCCTCTCGGGCTTTCCTCCGGGCTTCCCTTCGTTCTTGCGTTTCCGACTCTATCAGATCCTTTCGGCGTCCGATTCCCGGTCGGCGGGATTGTCTGGGGCTTTCCGGCTTTCGCCTGTCGGCCTTTCGACATTCACTACGTTAGCCGATTCCCGTCGAGACTCATAATCGAGTTCCGCGAGTTCGAATTCGAGCATGCAGGCATGACGAATCCGACCCCGTCAGGGGAAGTCGTAGGTAGTGGGTGGCCGCTTCCGGCTGCTGGCGAATGCCGTACCCGGTTCAAGCGGCTCGGGCTACGTTACGCACCTTCCAGGGACGCGTCAACTTGAGCGGCGCCGGGGTACATGGGCCCGATAGGGACTGACTGTCGGGTCGTCCGCGATCCAGTAACGCCAGGGATGGACCTCACCGTTTCCTCCCTCGCCGGCCACTCCCGTGCGCGGACCGTTGCGTACCTGGTCGGAGGGGACGGGGGAACCGGTCAGCATCCGCAGCGGTGTCTCGCCGGCGGCACACGCGTCCGTGCCGTCCAGGGCCCGGTCGACACCCAGGGCGGTGGCGAGGCGAGCCGGGCCTTTGGCCAGTTCCCTGTCGTATCGGGCCGAAAGTCGACGTTTGCGTGCGAGGTCGACGCCCTCGACGATCTCCCCGGCGCGGAGCAGGACCGCGCTCGCGGTGCCCACCGGACCGCAGACGAGGTTCATGCAGAACCACATGCCGTACGTGAAGTAGACGTACACGTGTCCGGGCGGACCGAACATCACCTCGTTGCGGGGTGTGGGCCCGCGATAGGCGTGCGACCCGGGGTCGTTCGGGCCGTCGTACGCCTCCACCTCTGTGATGCGGACCGCGATCGGACCGTCCGGGGTGGTGCGGAGGAGGATGCGGCCGAGGAGGTCGGGGGCGACCTCCAGTACAGGGCGGTCGAAGAAGTCCCTGGGGAGTGACGTACGGTCCGGGGGCGCGATCATGGCGTCCGAGCCTAGTCCAGGCCGAGGATGCCAAGGGGTGGTCAAGGATTCGTCTCCTTGCCAGGGTGTGGGCCGGAACCGGTCGCGGCCGGATCGCGTTTCTAGGGATCAAGGGTCTGTACTTAAAGGGAGAGTCATGGGGTTCAAGAAGCTGCTCGCGAGCCTGGGGGCCGGTGGGGCTTCCGTGGAGACGGTGCTCACCGAGATCAACGTCGTGCCGGGTGGCGTCGTCCAGGGTGAGGTGCGGATCCAGGGCGGGTCGGTGAACCAGGAGATCCAGGGGCTGTCCGTCGGCCTGCAGGCGCGGGTCGAGGTGGAGCACGGCGACGAGGAGTTCAAGCAGAACATCGACTTCGGCAAGGTGCGGCTCGGCGGTGCCTTCGAGCTGCAGGCCGGGGCGGTGCACGCGGTGCCGTTCGGGCTGGAGATCCCCTGGGAGACGCCGGTCACGATGATCGACGGGCAGGCGCTGCGCGGGATGCACATCGGCGTGACCACCGAGCTGGAGATCGCGCGGGCCGTGGACTCCGGTGACCTGGACCCGATCAACGTGCACCCGCTGCCGGCGCAGAAGGCGATCCTGGACGCCTTCATCCAGCTGGGCTTCCGCTTCAAGAACGCGGACCTGGAACGCGGTCACATCCGGGGGACCCGGCAGACGCTGCCGTTCTACCAGGAGGTGGAGTTCCACCCGCCGTCCCAGTACCGGGGGCTGAACCAGGTCGAGCTGAGCTTCGTGGCGGACGCGCACGCCATGGACGTCATCCTCGAAATGGACAAGAAGCCGGGGCTGTTCAGTGAGGGCAGTGACACCTTCCGGTCGTTCCAGGTGGGTCTGCACGACTTCCACGGGACCGACTGGGCGGCTTATCTCAACCAGTGGCTGTCCGAGGTCGGCAGCAAGCGCAACTGGTTCTAGGCTCGGGAACCGCGGAGTCCGTTACGGCTTCCGTAAGCGATCAGTATCGATCAGGAGGTACCGAGGTGACCGAGCTCAAGCGGCGGCCGCTCCCCCATGACTTCCATCCGCCCGTCCCGTCGTTCACGGTGACGAGCGAGGACATCGAGGAAGGGGCGACGCTCAAGGACGCTCAGGTCTACGCCAAGGGCAACACCTCACCGCAGCTGCGGTGGGAGGGCTTTCCGGCCGGGACCAAGAGCTTTGCCGTGACCTGCTACGACCCGGACGCCCCGACAGGGAGCGGGTTCTGGCACTGGTCCGTGTTCGACATTCCGGCCTCGGTGACCGAGCTGCCGGCGGGTGCGGGCAGCGGCAAGTTCGAGGGCCTGCCCGAGGGCGCCGTGCAGGTGCGCAACGACTACGGGTCGAAGGACTTCGGCGGTGCCGCGCCGCCGCCCGGGGACGGCTCGCACCGGTACGTCTTCACGGTGTACGCGGTGGACCAGGAGAAGCTCGGTCCGGACGCCGATGTGTCGCCTGCCGTCGTCGGGTTCAACCTGCGGTTCCACGCGATCGCCCGCGCGCAGTTGATCGGCGAGTACGAGAACCCCGAGAAGGGCTGACGCACCTCGCGAAATCAGCCAAGCGTTCATTGAACGTTTGCCCGTCCCTGGTCTTGGAAGTGATCAGGGGCGGGCAGTTTTTATTGCGTTGTCCATCTCGGCGCGCCCGTCCAGAGTTGATCCAAGCCCGCCGGGGGTGGGCACGGTGCACATGGGAGGTGGGCTGGATGCGTGACACGCTGGTGCTGAACGCGAGCTTCGAGCCGCTGTCTACGGTGACGTTGAATCGAGCCGTCGTCCTGGTGCTCCAGGACAAGGCCGTCGTGGAGCAGGCCCACCCCGAACTGCGCATGCGCGGTGCGGATGTGGACATACCCGCGCCCCGGGTGATCAGGCTGTGCCGGTATGTACGGGTGCCGTTCCGGAGACAGGCGCCCTGGTCGAGGCGGGGGGTGCTGGTCAGGGACCGGCACCGGTGCGCGTACTGCGGGCGGCGGGCGACGACCGTCGACCACGTGGTGCCTCGGGCCCAGGGCGGACAGGACTCCTGGCTGAACACGGTGGCCTCGTGCGCGGAGGACAATCACCGCAAGGCGGACCGGACGCCTGAGCAGGCGGGGATGCCGTTGCTTCAGAGGCCGTTCGAGCCTTCGCCGCAGGATGCGATGCTTCTGGCCATGGGGGCCGAGGATTTGGCGGCGTTGCCTGAGTGGCTGTCGGGGGATGTCGCCGCCTAGTCGTGTGCCTGGCCGGTCCCGTCGTGCGGCTGCGGCCGCGTTGTGGCTCGTCGCGCAGTTCCCCGCGCCCCCGAGAACAGGTGGGCGCGGGGAACGGTCGTTTGCAGGAACCCCTAGTCGATGCTGGGCTTCTCGCGGCGTTCCTGGGCCGGGACGCTGCCGCTGCCGCTACCGCTACCGCCCGAACCGCCGCCCAGGTTCCCGAAGTTGCCCATCGCGCCGGACAGGCCCTTGAGGGCGTCGCCGATTTCACTGGGGACGATCCAGAGCTTGTTGGCGTCGCCCTCGGCGATCTTCGGGAGCATCTGGAGGTACTGGTAGGAGAGGAGCTTCTGGTCCGGGTCGCCGGCGTGGATCGCCTCGAAGACCGTGCGGACCGCCTGCGCCTCGCCCTCGGCCCGCAGGGCTGCCGCCTTGGCCTCACCCTCGGCGCGGAGGATCTGGGACTGCTTCTCACCTTCGGCGGTGAGGATCGCTGCCTGCCGCGTGCCTTCCGCGGTGAGGATCGCGGCGCGCTTGTCACGGTCGGCGCGCATCTGCTTCTCCATCGAGTCCTGGATGGAGGTCGGCGGCTCGATCGCCTTCAGCTCGACGCGGTTGACGCGGATGCCCCACTTGCCGGTGGCCTCGTCGAGGACGCCGCGCAGGGCCGCGTTGATCTCCTCGCGGGAGGTCAGGGTGCGCTCCAGGTCCATGCCGCCGATGATGTTGCGGAGCGTGGTGACCGTGAGCTGCTCGATGGCCTGGATGTAGCTGGCGACCTCGTAGGTGGCCGCTCGCGCGTCGGTGACCTGGTAGTAGATGACCGTGTCGATGTTCACGACCAGGTTGTCCTGGGTGATCACCGGCTGGGGCGGGAACGGTACGACCTGTTCACGCAGGTCGATGCGGTTGCGGATGGTGTCTATGAACGGGACCACGATGTTCAGGCCCGCGTTCAGGGTCCGCGTGTAGCGGCCGAAGCGCTCCACGATGGCGGCGCTCGCCTGTGGGATGACTTGGATCGTCTTGATCAAGGCGATGAAGACCAACACCACCAGAATGACCAGGACGATGATGACCGGTTCCATCGTCGCTCCCCGTACCCTTCTCCGCCTCGGCGCTTCGGCAGATCTTATGGTTGTTGAAGATCTTGCTGGACGAGTCTGACAGACCCTCGCCCAACTCGGGAGTCCTTCCGCTGAGTTGCGTCGTACGAGGTCAGATGACGATGGCCGTGGCTCCCTCGATCTCCACGACGTCCACTTCCTCTCCGGCTTCGTAGGCGCGCCCGGTGTCGAGCGAGCGTGCCGACCAGACCTCGCCGGCCAGCTTGATCCGTCCGCCGGAGCCGTCGACGCGTTCCAGTACGACGGCCTGCTTGCCCTTCAACGCGTCTATGCCCGTGGCGAGTTGGGGTCGCTGGGCGGCGTGCCGGGCTGCGATGGGGCGTACGACGGCGATCAGGGCGACGGAGACGACGACGAAGACGAGTACCTGGATGACGACGCCCGCACCGAGTCCCGCGGTGATCGCCGCGGCCAGTGCGCCGACCGCGAACATGCCGAACTCCGGCATCGCGGTCACCACGAGCGGGATTCCGAGCGCCGCCGCGCCGACGAGCCACCACACCCATGCGTCGATGCTGTTCACCCTGTCATGGTAGGGCCGCGGGTGCCGACCCGACAGGGCGCTTTCCCGGGGCGGAACGCCCGTCAGGAGCCGTCAGGAACCCTCAGGACAGGGGGAGTCCGTGGGCCGTCCAGCGGTCGCCGAGCTGCTCGACGACGAGCGGGAGGCCGAAGCAGAGGGAGAGGTTGCGGGAGGAGAGTTCGAGCTCCAGCGGGCCGGCGGTGAGGACCTTGCCCTGGCGGATCATCAGGACGTGGGTGAAGCCGGGGGCGATCTCCTCGACATGGTGGGTGACCATGATCATGGAGGGGGCGATCGGGTCCCGGGCGAGCCTGCCGAGGCGGCGGACCAGGTCCTCGCGGCCACCGAGGTCGAGGCCGGCGGCGGGCTCGTCGAGCAGGAGCAGCTCGGGGTCGGTCATCAGGGCGCGGGCGATCAGGGTGCGCTTGCGCTCGCCCTCGGAGAGCGTGCCGAACTTCCGGTCCACGTAGTCGGTCATGCCGAGGCGGTCGAGGAAGGCGCGGGCGCGCTGCTCGTCGACCTCGTCGTACTCCTCCTGCCAGTGGGCGGTCATGCCGTAGGCGGCGGTGAGCACGGTCTCCAGGACGGTCTGGCGCTTGGGGAGCTTCTCGGCCATGGCGATGCCGGCCACACCGATGCGGGGGCGCAGGTCGAAGACGTCGACCTTGCCGAGGGTGTCGCCGAGGATGGTGGCGGTGCCCGTGCTGGGGAAGAGGTAGCTGGAGGCGATGTTCAGGAGGGTGGTCTTGCCGGCGCCGTTGGGGCCGAGGATGACCCAGCGCTCGCCCTCCTTCACCGACCAGGAGACCTGGTCCACCAGAGCCCGGCCCTCCCGGACCACGGATACGTCCTGAAGCTCCAGAACATCGCTCATGAGCGCGTTGTCTCCCCTTGCAGTGTGGCCGGTCTCGGCTGGCGCGTACGCCTGTGGCTCGGGCGGCGGCGCGGGTGGGCGCAGCCCTTATGAAATCTACGCCACGAGTGCGGCGCTCCATTCCATCGGTCCGGTCCTTAGGGTGGAGGCATGCTTTCGGAACCACGCTCAGGACGCCTCGCCGCCTGGGGAAATGCCCTATTGGCCGGAGTTGTCTCTCCGGATGACGCCGTGCTCGCCATCGTCGGCGAGGACGCTGTGCATCGGGTGGCGGGGCTCCCCGGGGAGTCCGCTCCGGTCGGGCTCACGCTGGCGCTCGGGCGGCTGCGGACGCTCGGCGCGACCGGGCTGCGGGTCGCGCTGCCGGCCCCGGGGCATCCGCTGGGGCTGAGCGGTCCGCCGGAGTTCAACGCGCGGGCTCTGGAGGCCGAGGAGGCGGTGGTCTGTTACGGCACCGCGTTGGGGCTGGTGCCGGAGGTGTCCGAGGCCGGTCCCGCCGGTGACGTGCACGTCGAGGTGGTCTGGCATGTGCTGCCGGTGCGGGAGGCGCCGCCTGCGGACGTGCCGTCGCTGGGCGAGGCCGAGCGGGAGCTGGCGGAGGCGCTCAGGGACGCGACCGAGATCCTGTCGAAGATGGACGTCGCCGGGTCGGGTCCGGTGGCGGAGGCGGCGATCGACGCCTACCGGGCACGGGCCGAGCGGGGGCGGGAGGTACTGGCCCCCGGGTATCCCCCTCGGGCGGTGCGGGTCCTCGAGCTGGCGCAGCGGGTCGGGTTGCTGATCTCGCTGGCACACGAGAACGGGCACGGGGGCGCGGTGAGCGCGTCGGAGATGGCGGCGCGGTCGCTGGCCCTGCGGCCGGTGGAGCGGACGGCCCGGCGGGCGCAGGTGGCGGCGTACAACTCGGTGGTGGAGGAGCGCGAGCGGGGGCGCTAGGGCGCCCGGGGGGGGCACGCCGGACGGCGTAGCCCTCGACGGCGGTGCCGTCCTACTTGCCGAGAGCCGTCGAGCCCGGGAGTCGTCGGCCGTGAAGCCGATGGGAGCAAAAGCCGACCGGCCTTCCGGGGGCACCCGGAAGGCCGGAGGTCGATGCCGCGGTGCGGCGCGGTCTCAGTGGTTGAGGCCGAGGTTGCCGAAGGCGGGGTTCAGCACGCCGATGACGTTGACGCTGTTGCCGACGGCGTTGACCGGGATGTGCACCGGGACCTGGATGACGTTGCCCGAGACGACGCCCGGAGAGCCGTGCGCCCCGCCGTCGGCGTGCGAGCCGCCGGTGTGGGCGGAGGCCATCCCCGCGCCCGCGGCCACGATCCCGCCGGCCACCATCGTCACGGCCGCTGCCTTCTTCAGGTTCTTCACTTCTTGAGCCTCCTTGGCGATCGCCACGGCGGTCGCCGCGGCACGCACTGAAGAACGCCCACGGCCGGGAGAGGATGCGCCGTCCGGGTGACATTCCCACGACGGTATGAATCTCAGCCCGTAGGACGACCCTTCAGGTTGCCGCCGGTGAAGCGTTACGGAGGACGTTTCAGCCGGTCACGCCATGGCGTACGGCCCACAGGGCGGCCTGGGTGCGGTCGGCGAGGTCGAGTTTCATCAGGATGTTCGAGACGTGCGTCTTGACGGTCTTCTCGGAGAGCACCAGGGCGCGTGCTATCTCGCGGTTGGAGCGGCCGTCGGCGATCAGCCCGAGCACCTCGCGCTCCCGCTCGGTGAGCGACCCTCCCCTGCCCTGGCCGGAGTTCGCCTCCTCCTGGGAGAGCAGGGCGCCGGCCACCTCGGGCTGGAGCAGGACGTGCCCGGCGTACACCGAGCGGATGGCGGTGGCGAGCGCGTCGGGATCGACGTCCTTGTAGACGTATCCGGCGGCGCCGGCGCGCAGGGCCGGGACCACCGTGCGCTGCTCGGTGAAGCTGGTGACGATGAGCACGCGCGCGGGATTGTCGAGCTCGCGGAGCCTGCGCAGGGCCTCCACGCCGTCCATGCCGGGCATCTTGACGTCCATGAGGACGACGTCGGGGCTCAGCTCCTGGGCGCGCTCGACCCCTTCGGCGCCGTCGGCGGCCTCGCCGACTACCTCTATGTCGTCCTGGACCTCCAGGAAGGTGCGCAGGCCCCGGCGGACGACCTGGTGGTCGTCGACCAGCAGGACCCTGATCGCGTCAGCCACCGGGGACCTCCATCTCGATCGTGGTGCCCTTGCCGGGCGCCGATTCCACGGTCAGCGTGCCGCCGGCCCCGCTCGCCCGGTCCCGCATGGAGACCAGGCCGAGGTGGCGTCCGGCACTGCGGGTGAGGTGCGGGTCGAAGCCGCTGCCGTCGTCCGTGACCCGCAGCACGGCCCCGCCGCCGCGCCGGTTCACGGTCACGTCGACGTGCTCGGCGCCGGAGTGCCGCAGGGCGTTGTGCAGGGCTTCCTGGGCCACCCGGAGCAGCGCCTCCTCCTGGGCGGCGGGCAGGGCGCGGACGCCACTGGCGGCGAAGGTCACGCGCGCGGCGTGGGCGCGGTCGAGGACCTGGATCTGGGTGCGGAGGGTGGCGACCAGGCCGTCCTCGTCGAGGGCGGCGGGGCGCAGCTCCACGACGGCCGCGCGCAGTTCGTCGGTGGCCTCGGCGGCGAGGGCGGCCACCTGCTGCAGCTCCCCCTTGGCGCGGGAGGGGTCGCGGTCGACCAGGGCGGCGGCGGCCTGGGCGGTCAGGCGCAGGGAGAAGAGTTTCTGGCTCACCGCGTCGTGCAGCTCGTGGGCGAGCCGGGAGCGTTCCTCGGCGATGGTCAGCTCGCGGCTGCGCTCGTAGAGGCGGGCGTTGGTGAGGGCGATGGCGGCGTGCTGGGCGAGGATGGAGAGCAGTTCCTCGTCCTCGGCGGTGAAGCCGCAGCCGCCCTCGGGTTTCTCACAGTTCTTGTTGGCCAGGAACAGCGCGCCGATGATCTCGTCGCCGTCCCGGATCGGCAGGCCGAGGAAGTCGGCCATCTCGGGGTGGGCCGTCGGCCAGCCCTCGAAGCGGGGGTCCTTGCGGACGTCGGCGAGCCGCTCGACCTTCGCCTCGTGGAGCATCGCGGCGAGGATGCCGTGCTGGCGCGGGAGCGGGCCGATGGCCTTCCACTGGGCGTCGGTGACACCGTCGACGACGAACTGGGCGAAGCCGCCGTGGTCGTCGGGAACCCCGAGCGCGGCGTACTGCGCGTCGAGCAGCTCACGGGCGGAGGCGACGATCGTCTTGAGGACGTCGCGCACCTCCAGGTGCCTGCTCATGGCCAGCAGCGCGGCGCTGACCGCGGCGAGGCCGGACCGGGGACCTTGACTCATGCCCTCACGGTACCGGCGGGGTGTGACAGCGCGGATCGGCCGATGGTGGCGGGGCGCGGGCCGATGGCCGTAGGTCCCGGGTCCTAGGGCGCAGGCCCCGGACCGGCGGCGTAGTCCGAAGGGCCCCGCCGGATTGCGCCCCGCGTCCGAGGCGGCCGGGGTGGTGCCGTTCCTAGGTTGAGATCACCGCCGACGCGGGCGGACTAAGCCGAGGGGACGGTTGTCATGCCGGTAGCGATCATCACGGGGGCGTCGAAGGGACTGGGGCGTGCGCTGGCGGAGGCGCTGGCCGCGCGGGGCTGGGACCTGGTGCTGGACGCCAGGGGTGCGGGGGCGCTGAAAGAGGCGGCGGAGGCCGCGGCGGGGGCCGGGACGCGGGTGGCGGCGCTGCCCGGCGACGTCACGGACGCCGGGCACCGGGCCGAGCTGGTGGCCGCGGCACGCCGGCTGGGCGGGCTCGACCTGCTGGTGAGCAACGCCAGCGCGCTGGGTGCCGAGCCGCTGGTGCGTCTCGGCGAGCTGCCCCTGGCGGGGCTGCGCCGGGCACTGGAGGTGAATGTGGTGGCCGCGCTGGGCCTGGCCCAAGAGGCGCTGCCGCTGCTGCGGGAGTCGGCGGCGGGGGCGGTGATCGCGGTCAGCTCGGACGCGGGCGCGGAGGCGTACGAGACCTGGGGCGGGTACGGCGCCTCGAAGGCCGCCCTGGACCAGCTGGCGGCGGTGCTCGGTGTGGAGGAGCCGGGGCTGCGGGTGTGGGCGGTGGATCCCGGGGACATGGCGACCGGCCTGTACGCGGCGGCCGTACCGGACGACGACGATCCACGGCCGGCACCGGAGAGCGTCGTACCGGCGTTCCTGCGATTGCTCGACGAGCGGCCGGCGAGCGGCCGGTACGGGGCGCCGGCCCTGGTGGCGGGACGATGACGACGGCTCTGCGGGTCCCGGAGGAGTTGTCCGCGCGGGTGCCGGCCGAGCAGCGCGGGCCGGGGCTGGAGCGGGATGCCGTACGGCTGCTGGTGTCGCGCGGGACGGAGGTGTCGCATCACTCCTTCGCCGAGTTGCCGGTGCTGCTGCGGGCCGGGGACCTGCTGGTCGTGAACACCTCGCCGACGCTGGCGGCCGCCGTGGACGGACGCATCGGGCACGCGCGCGTGGTGGTGCACTTCTCCACCCGCGGGGACGACGGGAGGTGGGCCGTCGAGCTGCGGGAGCCGGACGGCAGGGGGACGACACGCGCGCGTGCGGGCGCGTCCGCGGGGAGTGAGGTGCGGCTGCCCGGGGGCGGGCGGCTGGTCCTGACGGAGCCGCTGAGTGCGCGGGGCGAGCGGCTGTGGTGGGCGCGGGCATCGGGGGACGTGCCGGGGATGCTGCGGGAGCACGGGCGGCCCATTCGTTACTCCTATACGGAGCGGGACCAGCCGCTGTCCGTCTACCAGACGGTGTTCGCGCTGCCCTCGGCCGACGGGGCCGGGAGTGCGGAGATGCCGAGTGCGGCGCGGCCCTTCACCGCGCGGCTGGTGGCGGAGCTGGTGAGCCGGGGCGTGCAGTTCGCGCCGATCACGCTGCACACGGGGGTGTCGTCGGCGGAGGCGCACGAGCCGCCGTACGCGGAACGTTTCGCCGTTCCGGCGGCGTCGGCGCGGCTGATCAACGCGGCCAGGGCGGGCGGCAGGCGGGTCGTCGCCGTCGGGACGACGGCCGTGCGGGCCGTGGAGTCGGCCGCGGGCGCCGACGGGGTGGTGCGGGCGGCCGAGGGCTGGACGGAGCTCGTCGTGACGCCCGGGCGCGGGGTTCGGGTGGTGGACGGGTTGCTGACCGGGCTGCACGAGCCGGAGGCCTCGCATCTGCTGATGCTGGAGGCGGTCGCGGGGCGGGCCGCGGTCGACCGCAGCTACGCGGAGGCGCTGAGCGGGCTCTATCTGTGGCACGAGTTCGGCGATGTGCACCTCATCCTGCCGGAGGAGAGCCCTCACACAGAGCATTGCGAGAGCAACTCCCGGTGAGATTCATGCGCGGCCGATGTGAGGCCGCACATAGGGCGCACATCACGTACGAACGGACATAGGAGATAAAGGGTCCTGCGATGAACGGGACAGACGACCCAGTCTGTCCCGTTTTGCCCTTCCGGGGTGTACTACCGCGGATCGTACGTCACACCTTTGCCAGGGAATTTTGCGGCCGCTAAGAATTGCTCTCGTCGCTCAGCACCGCGGGTTCCCCCCGCGGTGTTCGTGCAGGAGGAGCCGGTCTCCCCCGCGGACAACGAGCGACCTCCGCGCTATTCGAAGAGGTCCACTGCTATGCCCAAGCACTCCCACAGTCCCACGCTGACCAAGCATCACAAGATCGCGCTCGCCGGTGTCGCCACGCTCGGCGCCGCCGCCCTCGCCTTCTCCGCCGTGCCCAGCAGCGCGGAGACCGTCGCGACCGGGGCCCCCCAGGCCGCGGCCCAGGTGGCCTACGGCACGCAGCAGATCAAGGACGTCAAGGGCACGGTCACCGACCAGCTCGCGATGCAGAACGTCAAGGTCGAGGCGATCGCCGCCAAGAAGAAGGCGGCCACGCCCCACACCCGGCACCTGGCCCACGTGAAGCAGGCCCACGCCCTGCACGCGGCCCACGTCAAGAAGGTCCAGGCGGCGCACGCGGCCCACACCGCCAAGGTCAAGGCCGCCCACACCGCTCACGTGAAGCACGTCGAGGCCGCCGCCAAGCAGGCCGCCCACGCCGCCCACGTGAAGCACGCCGCCAAGCAGGCCGCGAGCCGGTCCGCGCAGCGCCCGCAGATCCAGCAGGTCGCCGCGAAGACCTACTCGAACACCCTCGACGGCTGGATCCGCCAGTCCCTGGACATCATGCACTCCAAGGGCATCCCGGGCTCCTACAACGGCCTGTACCGCAACATCATGCGGGAGTCCTCCGGCAACCCCAACGCCATCAACAACTGGGACATCAACGCCATCAACGGCATCCCCTCCAAGGGTCTGCTCCAGGTCATCCCGCCGACCTTCGCCACCTACCACGTGGCCGGCACCTCGTGGAACATCTACGACCCGGTCGCCAACATCACGGCCGCCTGCAACTACGCCGCCGACCGGTACGGCTCGATGGACAACGTCAACAGCGCGTACTGAGGCCTGCGCGGACCTCTTCACGCACACGCCGAAGGGCGGCACCCCCACTGCGGGGTGCCGCCCTTCGGCGTCGTACGGGCGGCTACTTGCGCATGACCTCGGGCTCGTGGCGGCGCAGGAAGCGGGCCACCAGGAAGCCGCAGATCACCCCGAGGACGATCAGCACGGCCATGTCCATGGTCCAGGCGCCGGCCGTGTGGTTCCACAGCGGATCCGTCTTGGTCGGGTCGTCGACGTTGGGCGCGATGTTGTTGAAGTCCAGCGCGGCGCCGGCCGCGCCCACCGCCCAGCGGGAGGGCATCAGGAACGAGACCTGGTTCACGCCGACCGCGCCGTTCAGGGTGAACAGGCAGCCGGTGAAGACGACCTGGATGATCGCGAACATCACCAGCAGCGGCATGGTCTTCTCGGATGTCTTGACCAGCGAGGAGATGACCAGGCCGAACATCATCGAGGTGAAGCCGAGTCCCATGATCGGGATGCACAGCTCGAAGAGGGTGGAGTGGCCGAGGACCACGCCCTGGTCGGGGATCTCGCGGCTGGAGAAGCCGATCAGGCCGACCATCAGGCCCTGCAGCACGGTGATCACGCCGAGCACGACCACCTTGGACATCAGGTACGCCGACCGGGACAGGCCGGTCGCCCGCTCCCGTTCGTAGATGACCCGTTCCTTGATCAGCTCACGCACGGAGTTCGCGGCGCCCGCGAAACAGGCGCCGACGGCGAGGATCAGCAGGACGGTGGTCGCCGTGCCGTTCGGGACCGGTACCCCCGTCTTCGAGTTGATCGGGTTGACCAGCAGACCCTTGTCGCTGTCGATCAGCAGGCTGACCGCGCCGAGCACCGCCGGCAGGATCACCGTCAGCGCCAGGAAGCCCTTGTCGGAGGCGATGACCGCTACGTAGCGGCGCACCAGGGTCAGCAGCTGCGACCCCCAGCTCTGCGGCTTCTTCGGCCGCATCGCCTGCATCGCGGGGATCTGTACGGACTGCGGGGCGATCGCGTCGATGTCCGCGGCGTACATCTGGTAGTGCTGCGAGCCCTTCCAGCGGCCCGCCCAGTCGTAGTCGCGGTAGTTCTCGAAGGCGGAGAAGACATCGGCCCAGGTGTCGTAGCCGAAGAAGTTCAGCGCCTCCTCGGGCGGGCCGAAGTAGGCGACCGCACCGCCCGGCGCCATCACCAGGAGCTTGTCGCACAGCGCCAGCTCCGCCACCGAGTGGGTGACGACGAGGACCGTGCGGCCGTCGTCGGCGAGGCCGCGCAGCAGCTGCATGACATCGCGGTCCATCCCCGGGTCGAGACCCGAGGTGGGCTCGTCGAGGAAGATCAACGACGGCTTGGTGAGCAGCTCCAGGGCGACCGAGACACGCTTGCGCTGGCCGCCCGAGAGGGACGTGACCTTCTTGTCCTTGTGGATGTCCAGCTTCAGCTCGCGCAGCACCTCGTCGATGCGGTCGTCGCGCTCCTGCCCGGTGGTGTCGGCCGGGAAGCGCAGCTTGGCCGCGTACTTGAGGGCCTTCTTGACGGTCAGCTCCTTGTGCAGGATGTCGTCCTGCGGGACCAGACCGATGCGCTGGCGCAACTCGGCGAACTGCTTGTACAGGTTGCGGTTGTCGTACAGCACCTCGCCCTCGTTGGCGGGGCGGTAGCCGGTGAGTGCCTTGAGCAGGGTCGACTTGCCGGATCCCGAAGGGCCGATGACCGCGATCACGGACTTCTCCGGGACGCCGAAGGACACGTCCTTGAGGATCTGCTTGCCGCCGTCGACCGTGACCGTCAGGTGCCGTGCGGAGAAGGAGACCTCGCCGGTGTCGACGAACTCCTCCAGCCGGTCGCCGACGATCCGGAAGGTGGAGTGGCCGACGCCCACGATGTCGTTCGCGTCGAGCAGCGCGGTGCCGCCCTTGGCGATCGCCAGACCGTTGACGTACGTGCCGTTGTGCGAGCCCAGGTCGCGGATCTCCATGCGGCCGTCCGGCGTGGAGTGGAACTCCGCGTGGTGGCGCGAGACCTGCAGGTCGGACACGACCAGCTCGTTCTCCAGGGCACGGCCGATGCGCATCACACGGCCGATGGAGAACTGGTGGAACGTGGTCGGGCTGCGGTCGCCGTAGACCGGCGGCGCCCCCGCGCCACCACCGGAGGCCATGGCCGGGGCGCCCTGCTGCTGCGGGATCGCCGGCGAGGCCTGCCGCCAGTCCTGTTGCGGAGCCGATGGCTGCGCGGCCGGCGGCTGGGACCAGCCCGCGCCGCCCGCGCCCTGCGCCGCGTACGGCTGCTGCTGAGGCTGGGGCCGGGCCACCGCGGCCGCGGAGCCGGACAGGCTCAGCCGCGGTCCGTCGTTCGCGTTGCCCAGGTGTACGGCCGAGCCCGGGCCGATCTCGGTCCGCTGGACCCGCTGGCTCTGCACGAAGGTGCCGTTGGTACTGCCGTGGTCCTCGATGACCCAACTGCGGCCGTCGAAGCTGATCGTGGCGTGCCGCCAGGAGACCCTGGCGTCGTCGAACACGAGGTCCCCCTGCGGATCGCGTCCGAGGGTGTATGACCTGGACGGGTCGAGCGTCCAGGTGCGTCCGTCTGATTCCAGTACGAGTTCCGGCACTCCAAGCCCCATGAATAGTCCCCCGAGTTACCCCCATCACAGGGAGTCTAGGGATGTCGAACATCGTCGGGAACTATTTCAGGCTCGGCCCTCTGACCGAAAGTCGGGCCTTGTGGAGGCCTCTTACGAGCGCTTCAACTCTTTCCGTTGACGGGGTTGAAACCGGGCCGGAGAGTGGTAATCCACGCGAGGGGGACAAGCGCGGCGGAGCGACCCGGCGCGTCCGCGGATCGGGGGGTCAGCGATGGGTTCTGGCACGTCCGGCACGGGAGTCGAGAACACGGTGCACGGCGCCCGGCTGCCGTGGGGCGACATCCTGCTGTCCGCGATCGCCGCGGTGAGCTGGGCGTTGATCGGCATGGCGGGTACCGCGGCGCTGGGTCTGCATCTGCTGCGGGCCGACGCCGCGGGCTCACTGGGCCCGATGACAGCGGCGGTTGTGGCACTCGGGGCAGGTGGTTCGGTCACGCCGGACGGAGATCTGTCCGCATTCGGTCTGAAAGGGGCACAGGCCACCACGGCCATCGAGATCGCGCCGCTGGGTGTGAGCCTGGTGGGAGCCCTGCTGCTGTCCTGGTTCTTCTTACGGTCCCTGCGCACGGCCGGAGTTGTGATCGCACCGGCCGAACTGCTGGCCCGCGGGGGCTCGGTGGTGGTGCTGTTCGTGGCGATGCTGGGCGGACTGGCCTGGGCCGGGCATTCGGTCGTGACCATCGACGGCGGCGCGCTGGGGCTGGACAAGCTGCCGGGTACCGGCGGCGGGGGCGGCGGGGGGCTCAGGATTCCCGGCATCGGGGATGTCGGCGGGCTGCTGCCGGACCGCCTCGGCGACCTCGTGCACGCGAACGCGGCGGTCGGCTTCAGCGTGGACACGGCGGCGACCCTGCTCGGCGGCCTCGGCTGGTCGGTCGGGATCCTGCTGATCGCCCTGCTGGCCTCACGCCGCACTCCGCTGCCACGTGGCTGGGAGCCGGTGCACCGGGTGGTACGGCCGGCGGTCTCGGCGCTGGTGACGGTCCTGCTGGTGGCGGTCGCGGCGGGCTGGGCGGCGGCGGCCTTCGCGGCGGTCGGCGACCCGCACCCGGCCCGGATCATGGGCGCGGCGCTGCTCGGCGCCCCGAACGGCGTCTGGCTCGGCATCCCGATCGGCCTCTTCGTGCCCTTCGACGGCAGGGCGACGGGCATCCTCACCATGTTCCTGCCGCACCCCCTGGACGACCTCCTGAACTCACCGTCCGACCAGTCGGTGACCCTGGGCCACCTGGCCGACCTGGACGGGCGGGTATGGCTGCTGGGCATCGCCGCGGTCCTGCTGATGCTGCTGGCCGGTGTGTTCACGGCGGTACGGACGCCGGTGACCGGCCGCGGTGCCGGTGCCGGTGGGGCGGAGGTGTCGCCGGGCTCGCGTCCCGGCGCGCTCGGTTTCGCCGGGCGGTGTGCGGTGCGGCTGGGCATCGCGACCGCGCTCACGCTGCCGTTGCTGGCCTGGCTGACGGACGTGTCCGTGGACGCCTCCCTGTCGGTGCTGGGCTTCGACGCCTTCGGCGCCGGCATCCGACTGCACGGGCAGCTGGGCATGGCCCTGCTTCTCGGCGCGGCGTGGGGTGCGGCGGCGGGGGCGGCGGGCGCGCTGCTGGCATGGGCCACCGGCGCCGCCGGCACCCGCACGGCACGGTTGGCACGGGGTGACGCGGCCGGCGGGCCGCTGGGGCCACCACCCGGAAGCGGCGGGGTGGAGGGGCCTTACGCGCCGGCGCCTCCGTACCGCCCGCCGAATCCGCACACCAATCCCTACCTCCGGGTACCGGACGAACTGCGGGAGCCGGCGAGCGGCGACCGGGAACCCTGGCCCGACGCGCCGCGCGGCTCCGGGGCCGGGGGCGGACGGGGCGGTCGACCCGGGGATGCGTGGGAACCGCGGGATTCCCGGCCGGGAGACGGTCGGGGCCGCTGGTCCGAGGCACCGCAGGAATCCCGGGATCCGGCGGGGCCGTACGGCAGTCAGCCGCCGGCGGACGGCCGGACGGTCGGCGCTCCGGGGTCGTCGGAGGAGTGGCCGCGCGACGGCGGCGGTGACCCCTCGGGCGCACCACCGGGTGCCGGTGACGTGTACGGCGCTCCCACCATGGCGCGGCCGGTCGACCCGCCGCCCCGCTCGCCACGGCGCGGACCAGGGGTGCGGCGGCCCGACGGCCCGGACACGGGCCCGCCTCCCCCTCCTCCTCCGCCTCCCCCGCCACCACCCAGGCGGCCCCATCGGTGAGGCTGCTCACCGCCGAGACGAGGCCCGGCGCTGTCACCCATGGCGTTCGGACCGTGCGTGGAGCGGCGCTGAACAGGGTGTGAAGGCGCGGGCCGGGAGTACCCCACTCCCGCCCACCGACATCGCACGCACGTTCGCCCGTAGTGCGGACGCAAGGCCTCCGACACCGACCCGACACTTATTGTTCCGTGTCCGTCAGGCGGACCACCTGCGCCGCAGGCACTGCGTGCCGGTTACGGTGGTTACACCATGAGCGATCCTCAGACCTCCGAGGTCCCCACTCTCCTCGTCAAGATCTTCGGCAAGGACAGGCCGGGCATCACGGCCGGCCTCTTCGACACCCTTGCCGCGTACATGGTCGACGTGGTCGACATCGAGCAGGTCGTCACGCGGGGCCGGCTGGTGCTGTGCGCGCTCGTGACCCAGCCCGCGGCGGGGATCGAGGGCGACCTCAGGGCGACCGTGCACAGCTGGGCCGAGTCGATGAAGATGCAGGCGGAGATCATCTCCGGCCACGGCGACAACCGCCCGCGCGGCCTGGGCCGTTCCCTCGTCACCGTCCTCGGTCACCCCCTGACCGCCGAGTCGACGGCCGCCATCGCCGCCCGGATCGCCAAGGCGGGCGGCAACATCGACCGTATCTTCCGGCTCGCCAAGTACCCGGTGACGGCGGTGGAGTTCGCGGTGTCCGGCGTGGGAACCGAGGCACTGCGCACCGCCCTGGTCTCGGACGCGGCGGAACTCGGCGTGGATATCGCGGTCGTCGCGGCCGGCCTGCACCGGCGGGCCCAGCGTCTGGTGGTCATGGACGTGGACTCGACGCTCATCCAGGACGAGGTGATCGAGCTCTTCGCCGCGCACGCCGGGTGCGAGGACCAGGTCGCCGAGGTGACGGCGGCCGCGATGCGCGGGGAGCTGGACTTCGAGCAGTCGCTGCACGCGCGCGTGGCGCTGCTGAAGGGGCTGGACGAGTCGGTCGTGCGGAAGGTGCGCGCCGAGGTGCGGCTGACACCGGGCGCCCGGACCCTGATCCGCACGCTGAAGCGGCTCGGCTACCAAGTCGGCGTCGTCTCGGGCGGTTTCACCCAGGTCACCGACGATCTGCAGGAGCGGCTCGGGCTGGACTTCGCCCAGGCCAACACGCTGGAGATCGTCGACGGCAAGCTGACCGGCCGGGTGACCGGCGAGATCGTGGACCGTGCGGGCAAGGCACGGCTGCTGCGCCGGTTCGCCGCCGAGGCGGGCGTGCCGCTGTCGCAGACGGTGGCCATCGGTGACGGAGCCAACGACCTGGACATGCTGAACGCGGCCGGTCTCGGTGTCGCCTTCAACGCCAAGCCGGTGGTCCGCAAGGCCGCGCACACCGCGGTGAACTTCCCCTTCCTGGACACGGTGCTTTATCTGCTGGGCGTCACCCGCGAAGAGGTCGAGGCCGCGGACACCCACGACGAGAGCTGAACCGCCCGGCGGTCCTGTCACAAGGGGCCCGGCACCGAGGAGACCGGTGCCGGGCCCCATGCCGTTCCTTGCCGTCCCGTGCCGTCCCGTGCCGGGAGCGGTGGCCGTACGGTGGCGCCCGTCGCCTCAGTCGGAGGGGGCCCAGTAGTCCACGAGCGTGGTCACCCCGGGTTCCAGGCTCTTCCAGGTGCCCTCGAAGGTCACGACGGCGAAGGCGGCGGCGGGAAAGCCCCGGCTGTTCATCCGGTCGCGGGCGTCGCCCTCGGAGCTGCCGGTCAGGATCTCGGTCACGCCGTGCACGCCGGGGTTGTGGCCGATGAGGATAACGTCCTGCGCGTCGTCGGGCACCTCGTTGAGCACGGCGATCAGCTCGCCCGGAGAGGCCTCGTAGACCCGCTCCTCGTAGACTGTTTTCGGCCGGTGCGCGAGCTCATGGACGGCAAGCTTCCAGGTCTCCCGGGTGCGCACGGAAGTGGAACACAGGGCCAGGTCGAAGGTGATGCCGCTGTCCGCCAGCTTGCGTCCGGCGACGGCGGCTTCCATTCGGCCCCGCTCAGCGAGCGGTCGCTCGTGGTCGGTCACCTGTGGCCAGTCGGCTTTCGCATGGCGGAAGAAGACGATCCTGCGGGATTCTGCGACGCTCATGTCACCCAGCTTCGCATGAAACAGGCCATCGGGCGCAGGGAGTTGACATGCGACTTCACCCGGCCCGGAGGGCGGTGCGGCTAACGCGTGACGATCTGCTGGACCCGCTCGACGAGATGGGTGACGGCCGGGTCACCCGTGGTCGCGTGAGCGTCCGCCGGGTTCAGTATCAGCACCAGCAGGGCGACGAAGGCGAGCGCGGGCAGGGCGAGGGCCCACCAGGGCAGCCGGACGTCGACGCTGCCCTGGGTGGCGGGGTGGGGCAGGGTGTGCGTACGGGCCGGCATGGTCGCCTCCGCTGGTCTCCGGGCTTCGGTGACCGCTTCTCGCGGCCACAACTCGAAATTACGGAATCCGCGGCGGCCGGCCCATCCGGTGATCCACCCACTTCACCCTGACCCTCACCCCCTAGGGGATGGTGGTGCTAGCCCCACCACTGTCCGCCGGGGCGGTGGTCAGGGTGACGCGAGGGTCGCGATGACGGCGATGACGATGAAGATGGCGAAGAACGAGCCGAAGACGATCAGCATCTTCT
This sequence comes from Streptomyces sp. NPDC001220, assembly GCF_053597895.1. Lineage (NCBI taxonomy): Bacteria > Bacillati > Actinomycetota > Actinomycetes > Kitasatosporales > Streptomycetaceae > Streptomyces > Streptomyces sp. NPDC001220. The sequence goes on along the minus strand of NZ_JBSFJE010000011.1, from coordinate 344,150 downwards.
TCTGACCGTTCTGGGGGTTCGGGTCGAGCACTGGCATGCGCCCAGTCTGGCACCCCCCACAGGGGACGGACCGGGCGGGGTGGCCCGACACGCCGCGGTGCGTCGACGGGTCCGGACCGGCTCGCCTGGGCGCGACGGGATGCCGGACCGCGTCGCCGGGCGCCGAAGGGGCCGGACCGGCACTCGCGCACGGCCCGCGTCGGTGTCAGGCGCCCCGGGCCGGTGCCCACACGGCCCGCAACGCACGGCCCGGACCGGTGCCGCCACGGCCCGCGTCGGTGTCAGGCGCCCCGGACCAGTGCCGTCACCACCCGCACCGCACCGCCCGGACCCGTGCCGTCACGGCCCGCGTCGGTGTCAGGCGGCCGCCGCCTCGTCCTCGACCGTGCGGTCGCGGCCCGCCAGGACGCCGACGGCCATCTGCGGGATCATCAGGCCGGCCATGAGGGCGATCGGCAGGCCCCAGCCGCCGCTGTGCTGGTAGAGCACGCCCACCAGCAGCGGGCCCGGGATGGAGATGAGGTAGCCGACGCTCTGGGCGAAGGCGGAGAGCTGCACGACACCCGCGCCGGTCCGGGACCGCATCCCGACCATGGTGAGGGCCAGCGGGAAGGCACAGTTGGAGACGCCGAGCAGCAGGGCCCAGGCCCACGCACCGCCGGCGGGGGCGGCCCACAGGCCGGCGTATCCGGCGAGGCCGCAGACGCCGAGCGCGATCACGATCGGGCCCTGGTGCGGCAGCCGGGTGGCCACGCGCGGGATGACGAAGGCCAGCGGTACGCCCATCACCATGGTGACGGCCAGCAGCAGTCCGGCGGTGCCCGCGGGCACGCCCGCGTCCCGGAAGATCTGCGCCATCCAGCCCATGGTGATGTAGGCGGCGGTGGCCTGGAGTCCGAAGAAGACGGCGAGCGCCCAGGCGGTACGGCTGCGGGTGATCCGCAGGGCGGGCGGCTGCCGGTCCGCACGCGCGCGTGCCTCGGCCACGGGCGCCGGTGCCGGTCCCCGGTCCCGGACCAGCGGAAGCCACGGCAGCACCGCGACCGCCGCCAGCCCCGCCCACACGGCGAGCCCGGACCGCCAGCCGCCGCCCAGCGCGTCGGTCACGGGCACGGTCACCGCGGCGGCGACCGAGGTTCCGGCGGCGAGTGCCATCGAGTACAGGCCGGTCATGGAGCCGACCCGGTCGGGGAACCAGCGCTTGACGATGACCGGCATCAGCACGTTGCTGACGGCGATACCCATGAGCGCGAGCGCGCTGCCGGCCAGGAACCCGGCCGTACCGCCGACGTAGGGCCGTATCAGCAGGCCGGCCGTGATGGCGACCATGCCGGCGCAGACCACCGCCGGCGGCCCGAAGCGGCGGGCCAGGCGGGGGGCCATGACGCCGAAGACGGCGAAGCAGAGCGGCGGCACGGAGGTGAGCAGTCCGGCCACGCTGCCGCTCATGCCGAGCCCGTCGCGGACCTCCTCCAGGAGCGCGCCGAGGCTGGTGATGGCGGGCCTCAGGTTGACGGCGGCCAGCAGGATGCCGACGACGAAGAGCCGTGTCGTCCACGCGCGCGTGCCGTTCACCGGGCCTTCGCCGGGTTCCGTCGGACGTGCCGTCGTCGATGTCGTCGTGGTGGTTTCCTCGGCTCCCATGACGCCCATCATAGAATCATGGGATGATTGGTTGTCCAGTCCCGGGCGGCGGACCACGGCTGACCCCGCCGCCGCTGCCCGGCCCCCGCGTGCGAAGGTGTGTCATGCCTCTGAGCCACCCGCGCCGCTCGGCGCTGTCCGAGCAGGTCATCGCCGAGCTGCGGAACCAGATCGCCTCCGGCGAATGGCCGGTCGGCTCGCGCATCCCCACCGAGCCGGAACTGGTCGAACAGCTCGGGGTGGCCCGCAACACCGTCCGGGAGGCCGTGCGCGCGCTGGCGCACAACGGCCTGCTGGACATCCGGCAGGGCTCCGGCACCTACGTCGTGGCGACCAGTGAGCTGGCCGGCGTGATGCACCGCCGGTTCGCCGGGGCCGACCCCCGGCACATCGCCGAGCTGCGCTCCACGCTGGAGTCCTCGGCGGCCCGGCTGGCCGCGGCCCGGCGCACCGAGAAGGACCTCAGGCAGCTCGACGCGATTCTCGCCCACCGCGAGCAGGCCTGGGAGTCGGGCGAGGCGGAGGCCTTCGTGACGGCGGACGCGACCTTCCACCTGGCCGTGGTGGCCGCCTCGCACAACGACGTGATGACGGCGATGTACGCCGACCTTGGCGAGGTGCTGCGGGACTGGCTGCGCGCGGACGTCGGCGCCGAGCTGACACCGGAGACGTACATGGACCATGCCCGCCTGGTCGACGCGATCCGCGCGGGCGACGCCGACGCGGCCGCCAAGGAGGCGGCCAGCTACCCGTACCTGTGCCGTCCGGGCAGGTTCAGCTCACCTTCTGGTGACTGATCCACACCGAGCGGACGTCCTGCCAGCAACGGCCGGTGAGCCGTACGGTCAGCGCGGGCCCGGTGTCGACCGGGGAGCCGTCGGTGTCGATGTCCCACCACTCGGCGCACTCGATGTGCAGCCGTACCCGGTCGGTGTCCACGTAGGGGTTGTGGCAGTAGGCCACCACATGGGAGCCGCGGACGGTCGTCCGGCACGACGCGCCGAACAGTTGCGGGGCCGGCCGGTGACCGCCGCCCACGCGCGCGTGGGACACGGCGTCGTACGGAAGGGCCAGCACGAGGGCGAGGGCCACGGTCACTGGGGCCAGGCTGCGGGACAGGCGCACAAGGGGGACCTCCTCGGCCGGGCTGGGGAGGGAATCGCGCGGTGAACGCGTAATCCGGCGCGTAGTCCCAGGGTGCGCCGCCCGGGCGGCGACGGCCCGGCCGGTGGGCCGAACGGGTGAGGCCCGCACCCCTTGCGGGATGCGGGCCTCGGAACGTCCGTGCGGAGGGCGTCCGTGCCGACGAGCTCGGCACGGACGAGGTCGGCGCGGGTCGGGCGCCGATGGCTCCGTGCGGGTCAGGCGCCGATGGCGTGCAGGCCGCCGTCCACGTGGATGATCTCGCCGGTGGTCTTCGGGAACCAGTCGCTCAGCAGGGCGACGATGCCCTTGCCGGCCGGCTCGGGGTCCTTGAGGTCCCACTCCAGCGGGGAGCGGTGGTCCCAGACGGCGGCCAGGTCGCTGAAGCCCGGGATGGACTTGGCGGCCATGGAGCCGATCGGACCGGCGGAGATGAGGTTGCAGCGGATGTTCTGCTTGCCCAGATCGCGGGCGATGTAGCGGCTGGTGGCCTCCAGGGCGGCCTTGGCCGGGCCCATCCAGTCGTACTGCGGCCAGGCGTACTGGGCGTCGAAGGTGAGGCCGACGACCGAGCCGCCGTTCTGCATCAGCGGCAGGCAGGCCATGGTCAGCGACTTCAGGGAGTACGCCGAGACGTGCATGGCGGTCGCGACGGACTCGAAGGGCGTGTTGAGGAAGTTGCCGCCGAGCGCGTCCTGGGGAGCGAAGCCGATGGAGTGCACGACGCCGTCGAGGCCGCCCAGCTCCTCGCCGACGAGGTCGGCCAGCCGCCCGAGGTGCTCGTCGTTGGTGACGTCCAGCTCGATGACCTTGGTGGGCTTGGGGAGCTTCTTGGCGATGCGCTCGGTCAGCGTGGGCCGCGGGAACGCGGTGAGGATGATCTCGGCGCCCTGCTCCTGGGCCAGCTTGGCCGCGTGGAAGGCGATGGAGGACTCCATCAGCACACCCGTGATCAGGATGCGCTTGCCCTCGAGGATTCCACTCATGGTGATCAGTGACCCATTCCCAGTCCGCCGTCAACGGGGATGACGGCTCCAGTGATGTACGAGGCGTCGTCCGAGGCGAGGAACCGCACCGTCGCGGCGACCTCCTCGGGCTGCGCGTACCGGGCGAGCGGCACCTGCGACACGATGGCCTCGCGCTGCTCGTCGGTGAGGACCTTGGTCATGTCGGTGTCGACGAAACCGGGCGCGACGACGTTGAAGGTGATGTTGCGCGAGCCCAGCTCACGGGCGAGGGACCGCGCGAAGCCGACCAGGGCGGCCTTGGACGCCGCGTAGTTGGCCTGACCGGGACCACCGTAGAGGCCGACGACCGACGAGATGAGGACGACACGGCCCTTCTTGGCGCGCAGCATGCCGCGGTTGGCGCGCTTGACCACGCGGAAGGTGCCGGTGAGGTTGGTGTCGACGACCGAGGTGAAGTCCTCCTCGGACATACGCATCAGAAGCGTGTCCTTGGTGATGCCGGCGTTGGCGATCAGGACCTCGACCGGGCCGTGGGCGTCCTCGATCTCCTTGTAGGCCTGCTCCACCTGCTCGGTGTCGGTGATGTCGCACTTGACGGCGAGGCAGCCCAGTTCCTTGAGGACGGCGGGCGGCTCACCCGAGCGGTATGTGATGGCAACCTTGTCGCCGTTGTCGGCGAATGCGCGGGCGATGGCGAGGCCGATGCCCCGGTTGCCTCCAGTGACGAGAACCGAGCGGCTCAACGGATCACCCTTTCGTTCGGTCTGACCACCGGCCGGAACAGCTGGCACGACAGGCGGCTTCATCGAAAACCTATCGGTCCCGCCATCACGGCGAGCAAGCGGGCACCGACAGTGGCTCGGGGGTGTCGCTGTCGGGTCCCTACAGAAAGGCGCGACGCCGGGCCGAAACCTGTGGTCCGTACACCCGCGGGCGCGACATGATCGGACGGACAGGCCACGACAGCAGGGAGACCTCCGTGCCCCATTCCATCGACGAAGCCTTCACGGCGCTTCCGCTACGGGCCCTCGCCGACGCCGCGCTGGCACGCGCGCGTGCGCTGGGCGCCCAGCACGCGGACTTCCGGTTCGAGCGGGTGCGCAGCGCGTCCTGGAGTCTCAGGGACGCCAAGCCCGCCGGATCGTCGGACACCACCGACCTCGGATACGCGGTCCGGGTCGTGCACGGCGGTACCTGGGGCTTCGCCTCCGGCGTGGACCTGACCCTGGACGCCGCCGCCAAGGTCGCCTCCCAGGCGGTGGCGATGGCCAAGCTCTCGGCGCAGGTGATCAAGGCCGCCGGGTCGGACGAGCGGGTGGAGCTGGCCGACGAGCCGGTGCACGAGGAACGGACGTGGATCTCGTCGTACGAGATCGATCCGTTCACCGTGCCCGACGAGGAGAAGGCCGCGCTGCTCGCGGACTGGAGCGCCCGGCTGCTGGCGGCGAACGGCGTCAACCACGTCGACGCCTCGCTGCTCACCGTCCACGAGAACAAGTTCTACGCCGACACGGCCGGGACCGTGACCACCCAGCAGCGGGTGCGGCTGCACCCCCAGCTGACCGCCGTGTCGGTGGACGAGTCGAGCGGCGAGTTCGACTCGATGCGGACCATCGCACCGCCGGTCGGCCGCGGCTGGGAGTACCTCACCGGCACCGGCTGGGACTGGGACGCCGAGCTGGAGCAGATCCCGGTGCTGCTCGCCGAGAAGATGCGGGCGCCGAGCGTCGAGGCGGGTCTGTACGACCTGGTGGTCGACCCGTCCAACCTGTGGCTGACCATCCACGAGTCCATCGGCCACGCCACCGAGCTGGACCGCGCGCTCGGCTACGAGGCCGCCTACGCCGGCACCTCCTTCGCCACCTTCGACCAGCTCGGCAAGCTCAGGTACGGCTCCGAGCTGATGAACGTCACCGGCGACCGCACCGCGGAGCACGGCCTGGCGACCGTCGGCTACGACGACGAGGGCGTCGAGGCCCAGTCCTGGGACCTGGTGAAGGACGGCACGCTCGTCGGCTACCAGCTGGACCGCCGGATCGCGAAGCTGACCGGCTTCGAGCGCTCCAACGGGTGCGCCTACGCCGACTCCCCCGGGCATGTGCCCGTGCAGCGCATGGCCAACGTCTCGCTCCAGCCCGATCCGGGCGGGCTGTCGACCGAGGACCTGATCGGCGGGGTCGACCGCGGGATCTACGTCGTCGGCGACCGTTCCTGGTCGATCGACATGCAGCGCTACAACTTCCAGTTCACCGGCCAGCGGTTCTTCAGGATCGAGAACGGGCGGATCACCGGCCAGCTCCGGGATGTCGCCTACCAGGCGACGACCACCGACTTCTGGGGCTCCATGGCGGCCGTCGGCGGCCCCCAGACCTACGTCCTCGGCGGCGCCTTCAACTGCGGCAAGGCCCAGCCGGGACAGGTCGCCGCCGTGTCCCACGGCTGCCCCTCGGCCCTCTTCAAGGGCGTCAACATCCTCAACACCACGCAGGAGGCCGGTCGATGAGCGCCCGTGACAACAAGCCGCACGAGATCGTCGAGCGCGCGCTGGAACTCTCCCGCGCCGACGGCTGTGTGGTCATCGCCGACGAGCACTCCACGGCCAACCTGCGCTGGGCCGGCAACGCGCTCACCACGAACGGCGTCACGCGCGGCCGTTCGCTCACCGTCGTCGCGACCGTCGACGGCAAGGAGGGCAGCGCCTCCGGTGTCGTGTCCCGGTCGGCGGTGACCGCCGACGACCTGGAGCCGCTGGTACGGGCCGCCGAGGCCGCCGCGCGCGGCGCCGGTCCCGCCGAGGACGCGCAGCCGCTGGTCACCGGCGTGCCGGAGGCGCCGGACTTCACGGACGCGCCCGCCGAGACCTCCTCGGCCGTGTTCGCCGACTTCGCCCCGGCGCTCGGCGAGGCCTTCGCACGCGCGCGTGCCGGTGGCCGCGAGCTGTACGGCTTCGCCAACCACGAGCTGGTCTCGACGTACGTCGGCACCTCGACCGGGCTGCGGCTGCGCCACGACCAGCCCACCGGCACCCTTGAGCTGAACGCCAAGTCGCCGGACCGTACCCGGTCGGCCTGGGCCGGGCGGTCCACCCGGGACTTCAAGGACGTCGATCCGGGTGCGCTCGACGCCGAGCTGGCCGTACGGCTGGGCTGGGCGGAGCGCCGGGTGGAGCTGCCGGCGGGCCGGTACGAGACGCTGCTGCCGCCGACGGCCGTGGCCGACCTGCTGATCTACCAGCTGTGGTCGGCCTCCGGGCGGGACGCGGCCGAGGGGCGGACGGTGTTCTCCAAGCCGGGCGGTGGCACCCGCGTCGGCGAGCGGCTGACCGAGCTGCCGCTGACCCTGCGCAGCGACCCGAACGAGCCGGGCCTGGAGTGCGCGCCGTTCGTGGTGGCGCACTCCTCCGGCGGTGACCAGTCGGTCTTCGACAACGGGCTGCCTGCCGGCGCCACCGAGTGGGTCGCGGGCGGCGAGCTGAAGCACCTGACCACCACCCGGCACACGGCCGGTCTGACCGGGCTGCCGGTCGCCCCGGCGGGCGGGAACCTGATCCTGGACGGCGGCGACGACCGCTCCCTGGACGAGATGGTCGCGGCCACCGAACGCGGGTTGCTGCTGACCTGCCTCTGGTACATCCGCGAGGTCGACCCGGCGACGCTGCTGCTCACCGGCCTGACCCGGGACGGCGTGTACCTGGTGGAGAACGGACAGGTCACCGGGCAGGTGAACAACTTCCGGTTCAACGAGTCGCCGGTGGACCTGCTGGGGCGGGCCACCGAGGCCGGCCGCACGGAAAAGACGCTGCCGAGGGAGTGGAGCGACTGGTTCACTAGGGCTGCGATGCCCGCGCTGCGCGTGCCCGACTTCAATATGAGCTCTGTCAGTCAGGGCGTATAACCTCGTAGCCGGTGGTCGCACGACCGCCCCGAGATCATTCGAAGATCATCCGAGATCGCCCGAGGAGATACGAGAACCGTGACGGACATCGTCGACGAGCTGAAGTGGCGGGGGCTCATCGCCCTCTCCACGGACGAGGACGCATTGCGCAAGGCGTTCGCGGACGGTCCTGTCACGTTCTATTGCGGCTTCGACCCGACCGCGCCCAGCCTGCACCTCGGCAACCTCGTGCAGATCCTGACGATGCGCCGGATCCAGCAGGCGGGCAACCGCCCGCTGGGTCTGGTCGGGGGCGCCACGGGCCTGATCGGCGACCCGAAGCCGAATGCCGAGCGCACGCTGAACGCGCCCGAGGTCGTCGCCCAGTGGGTCGAGCGGCTGCGCGCGCAGATCGCCCCCCTGCTGGACTTCGAGGGGCCGAACGCGGCGGTCATGGTCAACAACCTGGACTGGACCCAGGGCATGTCCGCCATCGAGTTCCTGCGCGACGTCGGCAAGCACTTCCGCGTGAACAAGATGATCGCGAAGGAGGCCGTCGCCCGGCGCTTGGAGTCCCAGGAGGGCATCAGCTACACCGAGTTCAGCTACCAGATCCTCCAGGGGATGGACTTCCTGGAGCTGTACCGGCGGTACGGCTGCACGCTGCAGACCGGCGGCAGCGACCAGTGGGGCAACCTCACCTCGGGCACCGACCTGATCCACAAGGTCGAGCCCGACGCCGTGGTGCACGCGCTGGGCACGCCGCTGATCACGAAGGCCGACGGCACCAAGTTCGGCAAGACGGAGTCCGGCACGGTCTGGCTCGACCCGGAGATGACCACGCCGTACGCCTTCTACCAGTTCTGGCTGAACGCGGACGACCGGGACGTCTCCAAGTTCCTGCGGATCTTCAGCTTCAGGTCGCACGAGGAGATCGAGGACCTGGAGAAGCAGACCGAGGAGCGTCCGCAGGCGCGGGCGGCCCAGCGGGCGCTGGCCGAGGAGCTGACGACGCTGGTGCACGGCGCCGAGCAGACGGCCGCGGTGATCGCCGCGAGCCGGGCGCTCTTCGGGCAGGGGGAGCTGGCGGAGCTGGACGAGAAGACGCTGGCCGCGTCGCTCTCCGAGGTGCCGCACATCCAGATCGCCGAGCTGGGACCGGTGGTCGACCTGTTCGCCGAGGTCGGGCTGGTGGCGAGCAAGTCCGCCGCCCGGCGGACGGTGAAGGAGGGCGGGGCCTACGTGAACAACGTCAAGGTGACCGCCGAGGACGCGGTACCCGTCGCGGACGAGCTGCTGCACGGGCGGTGGCTGGTACTGCGGAGGGGCAAGAAGAACCTGGCGGCTGTGGAGGTCGTCGGTTCGTGAGCGCCGTAAGGGGTGCGGGTGGACTCAGCCCCGCGCCCCTTCGGGGCCCTGCGGCTCAGACCCGGTGCTTTCGCTTGCCCAGGGTTGCCATGTACAGCATGTCGCCCAGGAAGACGATGATGATCGCGGCGACGAGCTGGAAGAGGTGACGGCTCCAGTCGATGCCCCTTGTCTCCGCCACTCCCAGTGCACGGGCGATCGCGTTGCCGGCGATCGCGCCCAGGATGCCGAAGATGGTCGTCAGCCAGAGGGGGCTGTGCTGCTTGCCCGGGATGACCGCCTTCGCGATCAGGCCCAGCACGAAACCCACGATGATCGCCCACAACCAGCCCATGGCTGCCTCCTCGTACGGCTCGACGTGAGCATTAGCCCAAGTCTCGGCCTGTCCGCCGTACGGCGCATGTCGGTACACCCGTACGCGGTACGGCGCAGAACGTTCACGCAGGCGGGCTGGCGACCCGGTCTCGAAGGCGGCGCAGGCGCGGCGTAACGTGGGAGACGTCCTGGCCCGGTTCCCCGTACGGGTGCGGGCCGGGTAGGGGTCGGGGAGAGTCCGATGCGGGCGGATGGTGGAATGTGATGCGGAAGCAGCGCGGCGGCGGCAGCGTCCAGGTGTTCCGGATCACCGGGGCCCGCACCGGCCTTGCCGAGGACGTGCGCGGCCGGCAGCGGCGGTACGTCATCTCGATGTCCGTGCGGACCGTGTCGGTGATCCTCGCGGCCACGTTGTGGAACGTCGAACGCTATGTCGCCGTCGTGGCGTTGGTACTCGGGGCACTGCTCCCCTATGTCGCGGTCGTGATCGCCAACGCGGGCCGGGAGCGGCCGGCCTCGCTCCCGTCGACGTTCGGTGTGGCACCGACCCGGCTGATGATCGCGCCGCCGCGCGCGGAGGAACCGCACCCGGAACCCGTCCCGGAGGACGTGGTGGCCGACCCGGCGGCGGGTGTGCGCGGTGAGCGGCCGGAGTCGGTCTGAGCACCGGGGACACGGCGTGAGCCGACGACGGCCGCACACAAAGCTCAAGAAAAGCTCAGATCAATCGCGCTGTTCCGGTGCCGGGCGGAGGGTGACCCATGACATACTGCGTACGCGCTCCGCATCCCCCGTCGGAGCGACGGACCGACGCCGGGCAGCTCCCCCCGTGGCTGCTCGGCGTCGCCTTGTTCGGGGCTCTTTTTGCAGGACGACACGGTGCGGGACGAAGCGGTGAGTGACGTTATCTGTTCGGCGAAGGGTTGCCGGGCCGACGCGGTGTGGGTGCTGGCGTGGAACAACCCGAAGATCCACACACCGGAGCGGCGGAAGACCTGGCTCGCGTGCGAGGAGCACCGGGAGCATCTCTCCCAGTTCCTGGGCGTGCGGGGGTTTTTGAAGGATGTCGTGTTGTTGAAGGAGTGGGAGCCGTCCCCGTAGGGCTCCCCCACCGGGCTCCGCCGGGCGGCGCTAACCCCCGATCGCGGACATCGGCCGGTCCGGCTGGACGAACGATGGATCATCCAGACCCGCGCCCGCCTTCTTCCCCCACATCGCCAGTCGCCAGATGCGGGCGATCTCCTCGTCGGACCCGCCCGAGCGGAGCGCGCCGCGCAGGTCTGTCTCTTCCCTGGCGAACAGGCAGTTGCGTATCTGGCCGTCGGCCGTGAGGCGGGTGCGGTCGCAGGCGGCGCAGAACGGGCGGGTGACCGAGGCGATGACGCCGACGCGGTACGGGCCGCCGTTCACCAGCCAGCGCTCCGCCGGTGCGGCACCTCGCTCGTCCGCGCCCTCGGGGGTGAGGTCGAAGCGGGTGTGGAGCGAGGCGAGGATGTCCCCCGCCGTCACCATGCTGTCGCGTTTCCAGCCGTGCTGGGCGTCCAGCGGCATCTGCTCGATGAAGCGCAGCTCGTAGCCGTGCTCCAGCGCCCAGGCCAGCAGGTCGGGGGCCTCGTCCGCGTTCAGGTCCGGCATCAGGACCGTGTTGACCTTGACGGGGGTGAGGCCGGCGTCGCGGGCGGCCTGGAGGCCGTCGAGGACGTCCTGGTGGCGGTCGCGGCGGGTGAGGATCTTGAAGACGGCCGGGCGCAGGGTGTCGAGGGAGACGTTGACCCGGTCCAGACCGGCCGCCTTCAGGGCCGTGGCGGTGCGCCGCAGGCCGATGCCGTTGGTCGTCAGGGACATCTGGGGGCGGGGGGCCAGCGCCGCGACCCGCTCCACGATGGAGACCAGGCCGGGGCGCAGCAGGGGCTCGCCGCCGGTGAAGCGGACCTCCTCGATGCCCAGCAGGCGGACGGAGATGTCGATCAGGCGGACGATCTCGTCGTCCGTGAGCAGGTCGGACTTGGTCAGCCACTGCAGGCCCTCCTCGGGCATGCAGTACGTGCAACGCAGATTGCACCGGTCGGTCAGCGAGACCCTCAGGTCGGTGGCCACCCGGCCGTAGGTATCGATGAGCACGTGGGCCCCCTCCCTCGTTACGGATCGGTTCTCTTCCGTCACTGGCGAGCCTACGTGACACCGCCGACATCGCGAGGGGGCCGATGCCACGAGGTACGACGCGGCCGCGTCGTAGGACCCTACGATCCCCTCGACGCGGCCAGTCGTACGAAGGTCAGTGCGCTCCGGTGCCGGTCAGGGACCGCACCTCCAGTTCCGCGTACTTCGCGGTGTCCGGGACCTCCTTGGACAGGTAGGTGCCCACGACGCCGAGGAGGAAGCCGACCGGGATCGAGATGATGCCGGGGTTCTCCAGCGGGAACCAGTGGAAGTCGACGCCCGGGAACATCGAGGTCTCCTTACCGGACACCACCGGTGAGAAGAGGACCAGGCCGACCGCGGTGACCAGGCCGCCGTAGATCGACCAGAGGGCGCCCGCGGTGGTGAACCGCTTCCAGAAGAGGCTGTAGAGGATGGTCGGCAGGTTCGCGGAGGCGGCGACCGCGAAGGCGAGCGCGACCAGGCCGGCGACGTTGAGGTCGCGGGCCATGGCGCCGAGCACGATCGATACCGCGCCGATGCCGACGGTGGCGTAGCGGGCCGCGTTGATCTCCTGCTTCTCGGAGGCCTGGCCCTTCTTGATCACGTTGGCGTAGATGTCGTGCGCGAAGGACGAGGACGAGGCCAGGGTGAGGCCCGCGACCACGGCGAGGATCGTCGCGAAGGCCACCGCCGAGATGGTGGCCAGCAGGATCGCGCCCCAGTTGGAGTCGACGCCGCCGAGATGCAGGGCGAGCAGGGGGGCCGCGGTGTTGCCCGACTTGTTGGAGGCGATGATCTCGTCCGGTTTGATCAGCGCGGCGGCGCCGAAGCCGAGGGCGAGGGTCATCAGGTAGAAGGCGCCGATCAGGCCGATCGCCCAGAGCACGGACTTACGGGCGGCCTTCGCGGTGGGCACGGTGTAGAAGCGGATCAGGATGTGCGGCAGGCCGGCGGTGCCGAGGACCAGGGCGATGCCGAGGGAGAGGAAGTCCAGCTTGCTGGTGCCGGTGGCGCCGTACTTCAGGCCGGGCTCCAGGAAGGCGGTGCCCTTGCCGCTGTTGTCGGCGGCCTTGCCGAGCAGGTCGGAGATGTTGAAGTGGAACTTGGCCAGGACCATGAAGGTCAGCAGCAGGGCGCCCGCGATGAGCAGCACGGCCTTGACCATCTGCACCCAGGTGGTGCCCTTCATGCCGCCGATGGTCACGTAGACGATCATCAGGACGCCGACCAGGGCCACGATGCCGATCTTGCCGCCGTCGCTGGTGATGCCGAGCAGCAGGGAGACGAGAACGCCCGCTCCCGCCATCTGGGCCAGCAGGTAGAAGATCGACACCACGATCGTCGAGGTGCCGGCCGCGGTGCGGACCGGGCGCTGGCGCATGCGGTAGGCGAGTACGTCGCCCATGGTGTAGCGGCCGGAGTTGCGCAGCGGCTCGGCGACCAGGAGCAGGGCGACGAGCCAGGCGACCAGGAAGCCGATGGAGTAGAGGAAGCCGTCGTAGCCGAAGAGGGCGATGGCGCCGGCGATGCCGAGGAAGGACGCGGCCGACATGTAGTCGCCGGAGACGGCGAGGCCGTTCTGGAAGCCGGTGAACTGGCGGCCGCCCGCGTAGAAGTCGGCGGCGTCCTTGGTCTGCCGGCCGGCCCAGATGGTGATGACGAGGGTCGCGACGACGAACACCGCGAACAGGGTGATGATCAGTGTCCGGTGCTCGCTGGCCTCGCCGGCCGCCATGGTGATCGCGGGGTTCATGCGCCGTCCTCCATCCGGGACTTGATGACCTCGGCCTGGGGGTCGAGCTTGGCCGCGGCGTGGTGCGCGTACCACCAGGCGATGAGGAACGTGGTGAGGAACTGGGCGAGTCCGAGGACCAGGGCCACGTTGATGTTGCCGACGACCTTGGTGCCCATGAAGTCGCCCGCGTAGTTGGAGAGCAGGACGTACAGCAGGTACCAGGCGATGAAGCCGACGGTCAGCGGGAAGGCGAAGGAGCGGTGGGAGTGCCGCAGTTCGGCGAACTCCGGGCTCTGCTGCACCTCGGCGAACTCCTCGCTGGAGGGGAGCCGGGTCTGCGTGTTCGAGGGCGGTGGTGTCTCGGTAGCCACGGAGTCTCCTCGCGATACGGACATGCGGATTCTGACCTCACAGACATGTGGATCACCTACCCGGAGTGACGTTCCGACTCCGTCAGGTGATTCCGACGGGGGGCCTCGATCCTGCTGTGGCTCCCTCCTCAAGGTCACGGCGCCACGCGTGGACAGGTTCAACTCGCCCGGGTTCTTTCGGAAGTCGCGGGCGTGAGTCGCCTCCGGTCATTGCTGGCCGGTGAGTGCGGGAGATAGCTTCGCCCTGCACCACCCGTCATGTACCTGCCCAGGCGGCAACTCGCGGCCCGGGCGGGCCCGTTTTCGGTTGATGTTCCGGATGATGTGGAGACCCCATGGCTCATCTGCGTTCCAGACGCGCGCTGGCGCTCGCCGTACCGGTTGCCCTGTCCCTGACCGCCTCGCTCGGCCTCCTACCGGCGGCGGCTTCGGCGGCACCGCTGACGGCCTCGGCGACGCCGGCGGCGGACGGGCCGAACCTGGCCTATGTCGTCAACACCAGGACGGACCACCGCACGATCGAGTCGGTGCGGCGGGCGATCGCCCGCAACGGCGGCACGATCGTCGAGTCGTACGACAGGATCGGCGTGATCGTCGTGCACTCGGCGAATCCGGACTTCGGCGCCGCGATGCGCGCGGTACGCGGGGTGCGCTCGGCGGGAGCGACGCGGACCGCTCCGCTGAGCGCGGCGGGGACCACGGCCGAGGGGGCCGTGCAGGTCCTGTCCAAGGCGGACGCCGCCAAGGTCGGGAAGAGGGCGGCGGCCGGCCAGGAGCCCCTGGAGGCCGACCAGTGGGACCTGCGGAGCATCGGTGCCGACAAGGCCGCCGCGGTCAACCCGGGGAGCCGCTCGGTGACGGTCGGCATCATCGACACCGGCGTCGACGACACCCACCCGGACATCGCCCCGAACTTCTCCGCCGCACAGTCCGCGAACTGTGTGAGCGGCAAGGCCGACACGACGTACGGCGCCTGGCGGCCGGTGGACGCCGACCACTACCACGGCACGCATGTCGCGGGTGAGATAGCCGCCGCCCGCAACGGCATCGGCGTGGCGGGCGTGGCACCAGGGGTGAAGGTCGCGAGCATCACCGTGGCCCAGCCCGACTCGACGCAGCTGTTCTACCCGGAGAGCGTGGTCTGCGCCTTCGTGTTCGCCGCGGACCACGGCGTCGAGATCACCAACAACAGCTACTACGTTGATCCATGGCTGTACAACTGCATGGACGACCCGGATCAACGTGCCATCGTTGACGCGGTCAACAGGGCGCAGCTGTACGCCCGGAGCAAGGGCACGCTCAACGTGGCCTCGGCCGGCAACTCGAACGACGACCTCGACGCGAACGCCCTCACGGACGCCTCCAGCCCCGACGACTCGACGGCCACGACCCGCACGGTCGACCCGCACGAGTGCTTCGACGTGCCGACCCAGCTGCCCGGTGTGGTCACCGTGAGCGCGGTCGGTGTCAAGAACGCCAAGTCGTACTACTCCAGCTACGGACAGGGCGTCGTCGACGTGGCGGGCCCGGGCGGCGACAAGTACCAGATCCCTGACACGCCGTCGCAGAACGGCCGCATCCTGTCCACCCTGCCGAACGACCAGTACGGCTTCCTCCAGGGCACCTCGATGGCGTCCCCGCACGTGGCGGCGGTCGCCGCGCTGTTGAAGTCGGCCCATCCGCACGCCTCCCCGGCCCGGCTCCTGGCCCTGCTGAAGGCCGAGGCGGACAACCCGGGCTGCCCCGCCGGCCCCTACGACGGGGACGGCGACGGCGTCGTGGACGCCACCTGTGTGGGCGGGAAACACGTCAACGGCTTCTACGGCTCGGGGGTCGTGAACGCGCTCCGCGCGGTCAAGTGACCGCCCGGCAGCAGGACTTCCCGCACGGCATGCTCGTCTCGCGAACGAACCGGAGGCTCACCCACATGACAGCGCCCCAGTCGCGCCACCGCCGCGCGCTCGCCATCCCGCTCGGCATGGCCATGGCCACGGCCCTCGCGTTCCTGCCCAACGTCTCGGCGTCCGCCGCCGACACCACGACCACGACCACGGTCACGGGCGCCTCGGACACGAGTGACGCGACGTCCCTCAGCTATGTCGTCAACGTCCGCCCCGGACACGGCACCTCGCAGCGCGTCCAGCGGGCGATCGGCCGGGCCGGCGGTTCGGTGGTGATCGCGTACGACGAGATCGGCGTGATCGTGGTCCACTCGTCCAACCCCGACTTCGCCAAGACCCTGCGCAAGGTGCCGGGCGTGGACTCGGCGGGCGCCACCCGCAACGCGCCGCTGCCCGCCCAGTCGACCACCGACGTCGGCACGCCCCAGGCGCTCAGCTCCGAGCAGGTCGCGAAGGCGGAGGCGCACGCGGCCGACGGGCAGGACCCGCTGGAGCCTTTGCAGTGGGACCTGCCGGCCATCAAGGCCGACAAGGCGCACGAGAAGACCCTCGGCAGCTCGAAGGTCACCGTCGCCGTGATCGACACCGGTGTCGACGACACCCACCCGGACATCGCCCCGAACTTCTCCGCCGCGCAGTCCACCAACTGCGTGTCGGGCAAGCCGGACACGACGTACGGGGCCTGGCGGCCCAGCGCCGCCGAGAGCCCGCACGGCACCCACGTGGCGGGGGAGATCGCGGGTGCCAGGAACGGGATCGGCATCACCGGTGTGGCGCCGGGCGTCAAGGTGGCGGGCATCAAGGTCGCCACCACCGCCGGGTACTTCTACACGGAGGCCGTGGTCTGCGGTTTCGTGTGGGCGGCCGAGCACCACATCGACGTCACCAACAACAGCTACTACACCGACCCGTGGTACTTCAACTGCACCACCGACCCGGACCAGAAGGCGCTCGTCGACGCCATCACCCGGGCCTCCCGGTTCGCGGAGCGGAAGGGCACCGTCAACGTGGCGGCGGCCGGCAACGAGAGCTACGACCTGGCCTCCGACTCGATCACCGACCCGGTCTCGCCGAACGACGGCACGCCCAGCGACCGGGTGATCGACCCGCACAAGTGCTACGACATACCGACCCAGCTGCCGGGCGTCGTCACGGTGGCCGCCACCGGCGCGAAGGGCCTCAAGTCGTCCTTCTCCAACTACGGCCTCGGAGTGATCGACGTCGCCGCGCCCGGCGGCGACTCGACCGCCTACCAGGCCCCGGCGCCCCCGGCGACCAGCGGCCTGATCCTGGGCCCGCTGCCGGGCGGCACGTGGGGCTACATGGCCGGTACGTCGATGGCGACCCCGCATGTCGTCGGTGTCGCGGCATTGATCAAGTCAACCCATCCGCACGCCTCCCCTGCCCTGGTGAAGGCCCTGCTGTACGCGGAGGCGAGCGCCACGCCGTGCACCGACCCCTACGACATCAACGGCGACGGCAAGGTCGACGCGGTGTGCGAGGGCTCCAGGAACCACAACGGTTTCTACGGCTGGGGCACGGTGGACGCGCTGGCGGCGGTGACGCGGTAGGCAGCTACATATATTGATTCAGTCAATACTGCATAGTGCAGTCATGACTGCAATCAACTACGCGTGGTCCGCGCTGGGTGGCGATCCGTCGTTGCCCGCGCGGATCACGACCGTGCCACGCGCGGACACGCTCCGGTCACGCCTTCCCGTACGGCGGCTGGCCCGCGCGTGTGTCGGCGCCTGCGCGCTGGCCGCCGCCGAGCTGGGGGCACGCCGGGCCGGTGCCGCTCAGGTGCCGGCGGTCCGGGTGGACGACGGGGCGGTGGCGGCGGCGTTCACCAGCGAGCGGCAGCTCCTGGTCGACGGGCGCGCTCCCGTGCAGTTCGCCCCGCTGTCGCGGTTCTGGCGCACGGCCGACGGATGGGTGCGTACCCACGCCAACTACCCGCACCACCGGGCCCGGCTGCTGGCCGCGCTGGGGCTGCCGGAGGGAGCCGCCGTCGAGGACGTGGCGGCCCGGATCGCCGAGCAGCCCGCCTTGGCGGTCGAGACCGCCGTTCATGGCGCCGGCGGGCTCGCGGTGGCGTTGCGCTCACCCGGGGAGTGGGCCGCGCACGAGCAGGCGGCCGAGGTGGCCGCACGCCCCCTCGTCGAGCGAGGCCGTCCGGACACGGCCCACGCGCGCGTGCTCCCGCCGCTCGACGCCGGCGCCTCTCCCCTGCTGCCGGCAGCCGGGCTGCGCGTGCTGGACCTGACCCGGGTCCTGGCCGGCCCGGTGGCCACCCGCACCCTGGCGCTGCTGGGCGCGGACGTCCTGCGCCTGGACGCGCCCTGGCTGCCCGAACTCCCCGACCAGCACGCCGACACGGGTTTCGGGAAGCGCTCGGCGACGCTCGACCTCACGACCGGCCGGGCGGCCTTCGAGGAGCTGCTGGCCTCGGCGGACGTCGTGGTCACGGGCTACCGGCCGGGCGCCCTGGACCGGTTCGGACTCTCCCCCGAGGCGCTGGCCGAACGGCGGCCGGGGCTGGTCGTGGCCCAGGTGTCCGCGTGGGGCGGGTACGGGCCGTGGGGCGGGCGGCGCGGCTTCGACAGCCTGGTGCAGGTCGCCACCGGTATCGCGGAGACCGAGGGCTCGGCGGACCGGCCGGGCGCGCTGCCCGCGCAGGCGCTCGACCACGGCACGGGGTACCTGCTGGCGGCAGGAGTGCTGCGAGCACTGACCGAGCAGTCGTACGACGGCGGGAGCAGGTTCGTACGGCTGGCGCTGGCGCGCACGGCGCGGTGGTTGACGACGGAGCTGGAGCCCGAGCCCGAGGGCGGCGAGCCGTACGAGGGGCCGGACGCCTGGCTCGCCGGGACGGACAGCGCGCTGGGGCGCCTGCGGTACGCACGGCCGCCGGTGTCCTTCGCGGGCGGCCCGGCCGACTGGGCGCGGCCGCCGGTGCCATGGGGATCGGATCCGGCCAAGTGGGCATGACCGCACCGCCCGGATGGCCGGAAACATACGAAGAGACGGAATGACGCTCCGTCAGTTGTTTTCCGGCACTTGCCCGGTTCTGTCACGGCTGGCGAAGATCGTGGGGTGACGGCGACAGGACCGACCACCGAAGCTGCCGATGCGAGCGGCCCCGCGAGACGCCCCGGGACCGGCCGGGCCGTCGCCGTCCTGCTCCTGGTGGCGCTGGCCGCGCTGGTACCGCTGCTCGGGCCGTCCGCCGCGTTGCACGACACCGGGGAGGCCGCGGCGCCGGGGGTGGACGGCATCGCTCTGCTGCGCGGGGTGCTGTTCGCCGCCCTGTGCGTGCCGCTGGGCGAGCTGTTCGTGGACCGGCTGGCCCGCCGGCTGCCCGACACTCCGCCCGAACGGCCGTCCAGCTGGGCGGCGTTCGCGGCCGCCGCCGGTTTCGTCGCCGCGCTGGCGCTCGCGTCGGTCGTGTCGACGGGCAACCTGGTGCCGCACTCTCTCGCCGACGTCGACGTGGGCGGCCTGTACCGGTCACGGGACGGCAAGTTGGCGCTGATCGAGGTCAACGCCTTTCTGCTGGCCGCTCTGTGCGCCCGCGCGCGCCGCCCGGCGATCCAGGTGTGGCCGCTCGCCGCGGTGGTCGTCGCCGAGGCGCTGCGCGCCCATCCCGCGCCCGAGCACAGCCCGTTGCTCGGCTCGGCGCTGACCCTGGCGCATCTGACGTGCGCGACGCTGTGGGCGGGCGGTCTGCTGCACGCGCTGCGCCTGCTGCGCCGGTGGCGCGGCCGGGAGGCCGGAGCGGCGCTGCTCGGTCTCTACGCGCGCGTGGCCGCCTTCCTGCTCGCGGCCATCACCGCGACGGGTGTGTGGAGTTCGCTGCGGCGGATGCCCGCGGGCACGATCCTGGACCAGCTGACGACGACGGCGTACGGGCGCACCCTGCTGGCCAAGGTGGTCCTCGTCGCCGCCGTCGCCGCGCTCGCGCTGTGGGCGCGGTTCCGGCTGCGCCGGGCGGCCGATCCGCTCACCGCGTACGTCCCCGCGCGGGCCGAGGTGGCCGTGCTGGCGGTGGTGGTCACGGTGTCGGGCGTGCTGACGGCGCTGCCGGTACCGATCAGATGGACTTGATCAGCCCTTGACCGGCACGTCGGTTCAGCCGTTGGTGACGAGCACCTTCAGGGCGGTGCGCTCGTCCATGGCCTTGTAGCCGTCGGGCACGCCCTCGATGCCCACGGTCAGGTCGAAGACCGGCGAGGGATCGATGGTGCCGGCGAGGACGTCGGGCAGCAGGTCGGGGATGTAGGCACGGACCGGGGCGACACCGCCGCGCAGGGCGATGTTCCGGTCGAACATCACGCCGAGGTCGAGGCCGGTGCCGCTGCCGTGCGGGACGCCGACGAAGCCGATCGCCCCGCCGTCCCGGGTGATCTCGACGGCCGTCCGCATGGACTGCTCGGTGCCCACGGCCTCCACCACGGAGTGCGCGCCCTGGCCCCGGGTGAGCTCGCGTACGGCGGCCACCGCCGCCTCTCCCCGCTCGGCGACGACGTCGGTGGCGCCGAAGCGGCGCGCGATGTCGGTGCGGACCTCGTGCCGGCCCAGCGCGATGATCCGCTCGGCGCCCAGCCGCTTGGCGGCCAGCACGGCGCACAGGCCGACCGCGCCGTCCCCGACGACGGCGACCGTGGCACCGGGGCGGGCGCCCGCTCCGAGGGCCGCGTGGTGGCCGGTGCCGAGGACGTCGGAGAGGGTGAGCAGGGCGGTCAGCAGGTGGTCGTCGGAGGCCGCGTCCTTGGGCAGCTGGACCAGGGTGCCGTCGGCGAACGGGACCCGCACGGCGTCGCCCTGGCCGCCGTCGTATCCCACCGAGCCCCAGAAGCCGCCGTGCTCGCAGGAGGTGGTCAGGCCCTCGCGGCAGTAGTCGCAGACGCCGTCGGACCACATGAAGGGGGCCACCACCAGGTCGCCGCGCCGGACGGTGCCCACCTCGGAGCCGGTCTCCTCGACGACGCCCAGGAACTCGTGCCCGATGCGCTGCCCCGGCTGCCGGGCCGCCTCGCCCCGGTAGGCCCACAGGTCGCTGCCGCAGATACAGGCGCGCAGCACGCGTACGACGGCGTCGGTGGGCAGTTGCACCACCGGCTCGGGCACGTCCTCCACGCGCATGTCGTACGGGGCGTGGATGGTGGTGGCGCGCATGGCGAGGATCCCTCTCGTGCGGTGTCGTGGGTGCGCTCAGGGGGTGGTCGGGCGCACTTCACGGTACGCCGTCGCCGGTACGGGCCGCGCGTCGAGGGTGCCCTGGACCAGCAGGAACTGCCCGACCGCGTAGGTGAGCATGATCCAGAAGTCGGGTCTCGGCAGCTGCGGCCAGTCGGCGACGCCGGTCGCGATGAGGGTGTCGGAGAGCATGAAGAGCGCGCCGCCGAGCCCGGCGACCGGGCCGAGCCGGGTGACCGCCGTGTACGCCATGGCGGTGAGCAGGGTGCTGTAGCCGGCGACGGGGACCCGGAGACCGGCGGGCAGGTCCGGCCAGAGCAGGGCGATCAGGGTGACGAGGGCGGCGGCGTAGGCGACGGCGAGAACACCGGCACGCGCGCGTGCCGGTCCGTACCGGCGGAACAGGACGAGATAGCAGACGTGCCCGGCGGCGAAGCAGGCCATCCCCGCCATGAAGGCGGGGTCGGCGTCGGAGAGCAGCAGCACGTCGCCGCCCCAGCCGCAGAGCAGGGCGGCGACGAGCAGCCGCGGACCGCCCGCGCGGGCGGTCCAGGCGGCCAGCAGCGGCATCAGGAGCACCTTGGCGACGGCGTGCCCGGCGTGGAAGCCGGCGGCGAGGCAGCCGAGGTCGACCGCGAGGGCCAGGGCGAAGGCGGCGAGCAGCGCCCGGGACGCTCTCACGCGGCCACGGACTCCTCGGTCTGCTCCACGGCGGCCGGCGGAGCCCAGCCGGGTCCCCCGAACACCCGCCCGGCCCGCTCCCGCCAGCTGCGGGCGGCCTTCAGGTCCCTGCCGATGGCCAGGTACTCGTGGGTGGCCACCTTGATCGGGTTGAACGTGTTGATGTTCTTGGTCAACCCGTACACCGGCCGCTCGACCTCGGGCACCCACGACCCGAACAACCGGTCCCAGATGATGAGGATCCCGCCGAAGTTGCGGTCCAGGTAGCCGCCCTGGGAGGCGTGGTGCACGCGGTGGTGGGACGGCGTGTTGAACACGAACTCGAACCAGCGGGGCATCTTGTCGATGCGTTCGGTGTGGATCCAGAACTGGTAGACGAGGTTCGCGGAGGAGAGGAAGGCGAGCGTGGCCGGGTGCACGCCGACGGCGATGAGCGGAAGGTAGAACGGCCAGACGGTCAGCGAGGTCCAGGGCTGGCGCAGCGCGGTGGTGAGGTTGAACTTCTTGCTGGAGTGGTGGACGACGTGGCAGGCCCACAGGATGCGGATGACGTGGTGGCCGCGGTGGGACCAGTAGTAGAAGAAGTCCTGCGCGAGCAGCATCAGCGGGACGGTCCACCACAGGACGGGAATGCGCAGCGGGGTGAGTGCGTAGACCGCCGAGTAGATTCCGACGATCGGGATCTTCCAGAGGAAGTCGAAGACGAGCGAGCCGAGCCCCATGCCGACGCTGGTGGCCGCGTCCTTGGTCTCGTACCCGTCGGCGTCGTCGTCGGGATGGATCCGGTAGCTGATCACCTCGATCACGGTGAGCAGCACGAAGGCGGGTATCGACCACAGCACGACATTGGGCAGGTTCGGCATGGGGGCACCGTAGAACCGCTGGTCGCCCGCGGCTAGACGTTGTTACCCACAAGTATTCCCTACGGTATGCGCTTGTTTGTTGGCGATCTCCGCCAACGGACGGGCAGCCGTCACACCCCCACCGCCCCCAGCAGAGTCCCCGCCGCATAGGTCACGCCCATGGCCAGCGCGCCGCCTACCACGTTCCGCACCACCGCCGGACCCACCGGGGCCGCCCCCAGCCGCGCGCTGCTCCATCCCGTCAGGACCAGCGCGGCCAGCACCGACCCCACGGTCACCGGAAGCCGCCACTCGGCGGGCGGCAGCAGGATCGCCAGCAGAGGCAGCAGCGCCCCGACGGTGAACGCCAGGAAGCTCGCCAGCGCCGCGTTCCACGGGTTGGTCAGCTCGTCCGGATCGATGCCCAGCTCCACGCTCGCGTGGGCCTTCAGGGCGTCCCGCTCCGTCAGCTGGACCGCTGCCTCACGCGCCACGTCCCGGGACAGCCCGCGCCGCTCCAGCAGCTCGGTCAGCTCCTCCAGTTCCGCCTCGGGCTGCTCCTTGAGCTCCCGCTTCTCCAGGGCGAGGGCGGCCAGTTCCGAGTCGCGTTGGGTGGACACCGACACGTACTCCCCCGCCGCCATCGACATCGACCCGGCGAGCAGCCCCGCCAGGCCGGCCGTCAGCAGGGCGCTGCGGTCCCCGGTGGCGCCCGCGACGCCGACGACGATGCCCGCCGTCGACACGATGCCGTCGTTGGCTCCCAGTACCGCGGCCCGCAACCAGTTCAGCCGGGAGCCGAGCGCGCCCCCGTGGGCCTCGTTGTCGTGTGTCTGTTCCGTCACGACACGGAGGATCGCACTCCGGCCCCGGCGTGGGGAGTACCGACGTCACCAGACCCGTACCGAGGCCCCCCGCGCGAACACCGGACTCGTGGCGTCCGCCGGCGGCTCCGGCAGCGGCTCGGCGATCTCCGCGACCGTCGGTCCCACCTCGGCCGCGATCGGGTCCAGGAGCCCGAGATCGAAGCCGTAGACGCGGGCCGCGTTCCCGCCGAGCATGGCCGCGACCTCCTCGGGCGGGACGCCCGCGTAGGCGAAGCGCAGGCCCTCACGGGTGTAGGGGTAGGTGCCCTCGTCGTGCGGGTAGTCGCTGCCCCACATGATCTTGTCCAGGCCGATGCGGTCGCGCAGCGGCACCTCGTGCGGGCGCATGAAGCTGGCGCCGACGAAGCAGTTCGAGCGCCACACCTCGGACGGCGACCCGCCCATGCCCTCCGCAAGGCCCGCCCCGAACTTCGCCTCCGCGGTCGTCGCCGTCGAGGCCGCGGCCAGCAGGCGGCCGTGGTAGTAGTCGAGCATGGCCAGGACCCCGGGGATCCAGCCGGAGCCCTGCTCGGTCAGGACGAGCCTCAGGTCCGGGTGGCGACGGAAGGCGCCGCCGAAGACCAGGTGCCACAGGGCCCGGTGCGAGAACCAGGTCGTCTCGACCATGAAGACCGCGCGGGCGGCCGGTTCGTCGCCGAGCGGCGGGGACGCCGAGCCCGCGTGGTGGTTGACGGGGACGCCGAGTTCCGCGCAGACGGCCCAGATCGGGTCGTACCCGCGCGCGTGCAGTTCGGGCAGGCCCGAGCTGGGCGGGGTGCCGGGCAGCATGAGGCCGCCCTTCAGGCCCGCGGCCGCCGCCCGGCGGATCTCTCTCACGGCCTCGTCGACGTCGTGGAGGAGGATCTGGAAGACACCTGCCCGGCGGCCGGGTGCGGCGGCGCAGAAGTCGGCCAGCCAGCGGTTGTGGGCGCGCAGGCCCGCCCAGCGCAGCTCGATCTCCGCACCCGTCGGCGCGGGGGCCATCAGGGAGCCGGACGGGAAGAACGGCGGGATGGTGTTCGGGAAGATCACCTCCGCGACGATCCCGTCCTGCTCCAGCTCCGCGAGCCGCCGGGCGGAGTTCCAGTTCCGGTCGGCCGAGTCGGAGAGCAGGTCCTCGTACGGGTTGACGTACGTCGCCGCCCAGTCGTCGAAGTCGTCGTGGTACCGCTTCTCCAGGTACGGCTTGTAGTCGAGGAGGTCGGCGCCCGCGTGGCAGTCGGCGGAGATCACCGTGTAGCGCTCACCGTTCATGAACTCACCCCCAGAGCCGGGAAGTCGTTGTCCGTCAGCCAGTGCCGGCCCACCTCGCGCGAGCGCGCCCAGGAGGCCGCCACGGCACTCTGGTCGGCCGGCTGGCCCAGGTCGGCGGGGACGGGGCCGATCCGGCGGGCCAGCGGCGTCAGGCGCGCCACGTCGAAACCGAAGACCTCGGCCGCCGCCAGGCCCAGCATCCGGCGGGTCTCGGCCACCGGGATGTCGTGGAAGGTGCGGCGCAGCCACGCGCGCGTGTCGGGCCAGGTGCCCTCCGGGTGCGGGAAGTCGCTGCCCCACAGGATGTTGTCGACGCCGATCTCGTAGCGCTGGGCGAGTTCCCGGCGTTTGGTGTTGGTGGCGCAGACGAAGACCTGCCGGTCCAGGTACTCGTGCGGCGGGCGTTTCAGCTCCTCGAAGGGCGACAGCTTCTTGCCGCCGTGCGCGCCGAGGTAGAGGCGGTCCATGAACCAGAGCAGGTTCGGCAGCCACCAGCAGCCGGACTCCGCGACGCCGAACCTGAGCCCGGGGTGGCGTTCGAAGACCCCCGACCAGAGCAGGAACCACAGCGGCCGGGCCGGCCACCAGGTCACCTCGCTGACGTAGATGCCGAGATGGTCGCCGTACTCGTGGCGCGGGGCGGCGCCGGAGTGGGTGAGGACCGGCATCCCGCACTCGGCGGCCGCCGCCCACACCGGGTCGTAACGGCGGTCGTGGTACGGCTCCTTGTCGACCCACATGGCCGGGATCATCAGCGCGCCCAGGCCGGACTCCTTGGCGCGGTGCACCTCCGCGACGACACGGTCCACCGGGGCCGTGACCGGCAACAGGGCGACCCCGCAGTGCCGTTCGGGGTGCTCGGAGACGAAGTCGGCCAGCCAGCGGTTGTGGGCCTGCGCGCCCGCCATGCCCAGTTCCGGGTCGTGGTCGCCGGACAGGCCGAGGCCCACCCCGAAGGGTGCGGCCGTCCGGCTGTCGACCGCGTCGGCGTCCGGGAAGACCACCTCCGCGGCCACCCCGTCGCCGTCCAGCTCCTTCAGCCGTTGCGCGCTGTCCCAGCCTCCGCGCAGACCTTCCTCGTTGTCCTGGAACCACTTGCTCGCGAACGCCTCGTTGCGGATGCCGAGCCGGGTCATCTCCTCCCGGCGGCGGTCCCGCCCGGCGAGGAACTCGTCGAAGTCCCGGTGGAACCGGGTGTCCAGATAGGGCCGGTACTCCTCGGTGGGCAGCCCGGCGTGGCAGTCGGAGGAGATGATCAGATACGGGTCGTCAAGCGAGGTCACGACAGCCCCCTGTCGGTCCAGGTGCTCAGTCCAGGATGAAGTTCTCGAGGTACGACGGGTTCGCCCGGTCCAGCATCGAGCGCGCCCGCGCCCGGATCTGGGCGTCGCTGCGCTCGCTCTCCGGCAGCAGCCAGAAGCGGTCCGCGCGGATGCCCGCCACGACGAACTCGGCGACCTCCTCGACGGGTGTGAAGGCGACCTCCTTGCCCGCCGCGCGCATCGCCGCCTCCCACTGGTCGAGGCTGCGGTACGGCGTCCTGCGCGGCCGCTGTTTGGCGTAGCGCCCGGGCCGGTTGCGGTGCGACTCCCACAGGCCCGTGCGCAGCATGTGCGGCCCCGGGAAGAGGACCGAGGCGCCCACGCGCGCGTGCTCCGCCCTGAGATGCGCGTACAGCGACTCGGTGAGCGTGACGACGGCCGCCTTGGTGACCGCGTACACGGAGGCCGTCGGCAGCGGCGCGATACCGCCGTCACCGGAGGATGTATTGACCACGTGACCGGGTTGACCCGACTTGATCATCCTCGGCAGGAAAGCCTGTACGCCGTGGAAGACACCCCACACATTGACCTCGAACGCCCACTTCCAGTCGTTGGGTTCGTGCTCCCACATGCGGCCCTCGGCACCCGAGCCGACCCCGGCGTTGTTGCACAGGACGTGCACCGCGCCGTAGGTGTCGTAGGCCGACTCGGCGAGTTCCAGGACCTGTTCGCGCACCCCGACGTCGACCACGCGCGCGTGCACGTCGGCGCCGCCCGCGCGCAGGTCCGCCGCGGCCTTCTCCAGGGCGGCCGGCTCCACGTCGGCGAGGACCACCTTCAGCCCTTCGGCGACGAACCGCCGGGCCATCGCGAGCCCGATCCCGCTCGCCGCGCCGGTGACGACGGCGACCTGTCCGGCACGGAGTTCCATCAGACCCCGCTCCCTTCCGGGGGCGCGTCGACGATCTGGCGCGGGTCGTCGTAGCGCTGGTGGACGTAGGGCAACAGGGCCTGGGGATCGACCCGTTCGGCGATCCGGCCGCGCTGGTCGCTGGTCTTCTCGCCGAGGGTGAGGTCCAGCAGGCGCAGCACCGGGAGGTCGACGACCGGGTCGTACGCCGACTCACGGAGGATCACCTCCCCCGTCACGCGCTCCAGTCGGCGGACCTTCTCCTCACGGACGCAGTGCACCAGCAACGGGTCGCCGTCGAAGCCCGAACCGTCCACCGCCGGGAGGAACTTGAAGTAGAAGTCGGTCTTCGGCGCGGGTTCCGGCAGCGGCAGCGGGCCGTCGACCGTGCCGCGCACCTCCACGAAGGCGACGCCGTGCCGGGCCAGTACCGCGCGGACCTGGTCGCCCTCGCGCCCGACGGTCACCTCGCCGAGCTTCTTGGGCTCGCCGAAGACCTCACGGCCGCCGGTGAGGGCGCGTTCGTGGGTCATCGGCATCACCAGCGGATACCAGCCCTCGGCCGTGCCGTGCGCGGCGGCGACCGCGAACGAGCCCGCGCCCAGCGGGTATCCGGGCAGCCGGACCTGGCTGATGCTGACGCGGACCAGGGGGCGGCCGGTGGGCTTGAGCGGAGGCGGCAGCACCGCCGCTACCGCGTCCGGGTCGCTCTCCCAGACGGCCACCACACCGGTGGACCAGACGTCCGGGAGCCTCGTGGTGCGTGCGGCCGCGATCTCCGCCTCGGTCCGAGCGCCGTACCGTACGCGTGCCATCCGCCGTACCGCCCTTCCGTCGACCGTCCGAGCGCCGCGCCGCCGCGGAGTCGTCGCCGCGTCAGCGCCGGGCGGGGAGCACGGTGGCACCGGGCGCCGAAAAGGTCCATAGCCACGCGAAGGGCAATCAGGACATGCGAACGGGCGGTGGCGGCGGGTGACCTGACGGACCGGACTGTCGGTCGGGGCCCGTATCCTCAATGACCATGCTCGAAGACCAGACGACCGCAGTCTCCGCCGGCACCCCGTGGCCGGCCGCGTATCCCGAGGGGTACGCGGTCGTCGACGTGGAGACCACCGGACTGGCCCGCGACGACCGGATAATCTCCGCCGCCGTCTACCGGCTGGACGGGCGCGGCGAGGTCGAGGACCACTGGTACACGCTGGTCAATCCCGAGCGCGACCCGGGCCCGGTCTGGATCCACGGTCTGACGAGCGAGGTGCTCGAAGGGGCGCCGCTCTTCACCGACATCGCCGAGGAGTTCGCGGCCCGGCTCGACGGCCGGGTACTGGTCGCGCACAACGCGGTCTTCGACTGGCAGATGATCGCGCGCGAGTACGCGCGCGCGAAGAGCGAGCCCCCGGTGAAGCAACGGCTGTGCACGATCGCGCTCTCCAAGGAGCTGGGGCTGCCGCTGCCCAACCACAAGCTGGAGACCCTGGCCGCGCACTTCGGTGTCGTACAGCGGCGGGCGCACCACGCGCTGGACGACGCGCGCGTGCTGGCGGAGGCGTTCCGGCCCAGTCTGCGGGCCGCGGCGGCGGGCAGCGTACGGCTGCCGCTGCTCGAGTGCCGACCGCTGACGGAGTGGTCGGAGACGCCCCGGATCGGGCAGCAGGCGAGCGGCGGCTACCGTCCGAGCAGTTGGCGGCCGGCCCGCAAGCGGCCGGCCTGTCCGTATCCGAACCCGGGGCGGTACGAGGACGGCAGGCCGCTCAGGCAGGGCATGCGGGTGGCGTTCTCCGGGGACACCTCCATCGAGCGGGAACTCCTGGAGGACCGGGCCGTCGAGGCCGGACTGCATGTGGCGACGAGCATCTCGCGGCTCACCAGCCTGCTCGTCACCAACGACCCGGACTCAAGCACCTCGAAGGTGCTCAAGGCACGCCAGTTCGGCACGCCGGTCGTCGACGAGGCGGCCTTCGGGCAGTTGCTGCGGGACGTGGCGCCGGCATCGACCCGGGCGGCGGGGAAGTGACCGCGCGGCGGGGCCGTACGGACGGGTGATTGCCGGGCGACTCGCCCGGCGCCCACTCGCCCGCGCGGGGACGACCGCCCACCCTGAGCCCCATGGCGAAATGTGAAGTTTGCGGCAATGACTACGGAATGACCTTCGAGGTGCACGCGCAGGGCGCGGTCCATGTCTTCGACTGCTTCTCCTGTGCGATCCACCGCATGGCCCCCGTCTGCGAGCACTGCAAGGTCTCGATCATCGGGCAGGGCGTCGAGGCCGAGAACCAGTGGTACTGCGGCGCGCACTGCGCCCGCGAGGCCGGGAAGGCGGGCATCGTCGACCGCGTGTGACCCGGTACCCGCCCGCTCGCGCCCCACGACCGAGTTGTACGGTCGTGGGGTGTACCGCTTCCTCCTGACCCGGCAGTGGGTGATCCTCACCCTGATCTCCCTGCTTCTCATCCCCACGATGATCCGACTGGGGTTCTGGCAGAAGCACCGGTACGAGGAGCGCAGCGCCCGTAACGCACTGGTGGCCCAGGCACTCGGCGCCAAGCCGGTGCCGGTGGAGCAGGTGACCGAGCCGGGGCACGCGGTGACCCGCAAGGAGCGGTACCACACGGTGACCGCGACCGGCACCTTCGACACCGCCCACGAGGTCGTCGTCCGGCGCCGTACCAACGGCGACGACGAGGTCGGCTACCACGTCCTCACCCCCTTCGTGCTGGCCGACGGCAAGGTGCTGCTGGTCAACCGGGGCTGGATCTCCTCGGACGGCCCGAGCCAGACCGCGTTCCCCAGGGTTCCGGCTCCGCCCGGCGGCCGGGTCACCATCAAGGGCCGGCTGATGCCCGACGAGACCACCGCGGCGAGCGGCATCAAGGACATCAAGGGTCTGCCCGACCGGCAGATCATGCTGATCAACAGCGAGGAGCAGGCGCGCCGGCTCGGCGAGCAGGTGCTGGGCGGCTACATCCAGCAGACCGCGCCGGAGCCCAAGGCGGACACCCCGCAGCAGATCTCCGATCCGGGCAAGGAAGACGCCCCGCTGAACTACGCGTACATGATCCAGTGGTGGCTGTTCGCCGCGGGCGTCCCCTACGGCTGGTTCGTGCTGGTCCGCCGGGAGGCCCGCGCCCGCGAGGAGGCCGCGAAGGCCGAGCCCGCGCCGGATGCGGAACCGGCGGCCGCCGTCTGAGCACGGGGTCACTCCCCCGGCCCACCCCCAGATTGGCCCACCGGCCCGGCGGGAAACCGGAACCCGTGGACCGACGCATCGAGGACTACGCCCTCATCGGCGACGAACAGACCGCCGCCCTGGTCGGCCGGGACGGCTCCATCGACTGGCTGTGCGTGCCACGGTTCGACTCGGCGGCCTGCTTCGCCAGGCTCCTGGGCGACGAGGACAACGGTCACTGGCGGCTCGCCCCCAAGGACGCGACCACCTGCACCCGGCGCGCCTACCGGCCGGACACGCTGGTCCTGGACACCGAGTGGGAGACCCCCGAGGGCACGGTCCGGGTCACCGACCTGATGCCCCAACGCGACCGCGCCCCCGACGTGGTACGCATCGTGGAGGGCGTCAGCGGCCGTGTCACCGTGCACAGCACGCTCCGCCTCCGCTTCGACTACGGGTCGGTCATCCCCTGGATGCGCCGCTCGGGCGGTCACCGGGTCGCCGTCGCCGGCCCCGACTCGGTGTGGCTGCGCAGCGAACCGTCCGTACGGACCTGGGGCGAGGACTTCGGCACGCATTCGGAGTTCACCGTCGAGGAGGGCGAGCGGGTCGCGTTCGTGCTCACCTGGCACCCCTCGCACGAGCCGCGGCCGCCGCTCGTGGACCCGTACGAGGCGCTGCGCTCCAGCGTCACGGACTGGCGGCGCTGGAGCGCCCGCTGCACCTACGAAGGCCCCTACCGGGACGCGGTGGTGCGCTCCCTGATCACCCTCAAGGCGCTCACCTACGCGCCGACCGGCGGCATCGTGGCCGCCGCCACCAGCTCGCTGCCCGAGGAACTGGGCGGGGTGCGCAACTGGGACTACCGGTTCTGCTGGCTGCGCGACTCCACCCTCACCCTCGGCGCGCTGCTGTCGGCCGGCTACCACAAGGAGGCCCAGGCCTGGCGCGACTGGCTGGTGCGCGCGGTCGCCGGCGACCCGGCGGACCTGCAGATCATGTACGGCCTGGCCGGCGAGCGCCGGCTGCCCGAGTTCGAACTGCCCTGGCTGCCCGGCTTCGTCGGCTCGGCGCCGGTACGCGTCGGCAACGGCGCCGTCGACCAGCTCCAGCTGGACGTGTACGGCGAGGTCATGGACTCCCTGTCGCTGTCCCGCAACGCCGGCCTGTCCACCAAGCCGCACATGTGGGCCATCCAGTGCTCGCTGATGAAGTTCCTGGAGAAGATCTGGCGCCAGCCGGACGAGGGCCTGTGGGAGGTGCGCGGCGGCCGCCGGCACTTCGTGCACTCCAAGGTGCTGGTGTGGGTGGCCGCGGACCGCGCGGTACGGACCCTGGAGGAGCACGCGGAGCTCGAGGGCGAACTGGAGCGCTGGCGCGCGCTCCGCGACGAGGTGCACCGGGAGGTGTGCGAGAAGGGGTACGACCCGGCGCGCAACACCTTCACCCAGTACTACGGCTCGCGCGAACTCGACGCCGCCCTGCTGCTGATCCCCCACTTCGGTTTCCTGCCACCGGACGACCCGCGGGTGATCGGCACGGTGGACGCGATCCGCGACGACCTGGGCCGCGGCGGCTTCGTACGCCGCTACGACACCGACGCGATCGGCGTCGACGGCATGCCGGGCGGCGAGGGCGCCTTCCTGGCCTGCTCGTTCTGGCTCGCCGACGCGCTGCACATGACGGGCCGTACCGACGAGGCGAAGGAGTTGTTCGAACGACTGGTGGGACTCGTCAACGACGTGGGCCTGCTCTCCGAGGAGTACGAACCGGAACTCGGACGCCAGCTGGGCAACTTCCCACAGGCGTTCAGCCACATCGGACTGGTGAACACCGCCCTCACACTGTTCGGCAGCGACGAGGCAGGATAGGAAGCATGGATCTTGGACTGAAGGACCGGGTGTACGTCGTCACCGGAGCGACCCGCGGGCTGGGCAACGCGACCGCGCGCGAGCTGGTCGCCGACGGGGCGAAGGTCGTGGTGACCGGACGGGACGAGAAGCGGGTCGCCGAGGCGGTGGCCGAGCTGGGACCGAACGCGGCCGGCATCGCCGTCGACAACGCGGACGAGGACGCTCCGGAGCGGGTGATCGCGGCGGCGCGTGAACGGTTCGGGCGGTTCGACGGCATTCTCGTGAGCGTGGGTGGGCCCCCCGCCGGTTTCATCGCCGACAACACGGACGAGGAGTGGCAGACCGCTTACGAGGCGGTGTTCCTGGGAGCCGTACGGCTCGCCCGCGCGGCCGCGGCCGAGCTGGCGGACGGCGGTGTCATCGGGTTCGTGCTGTCCGGGTCGGTGTACGAGCCGATTCCCGGGCTGACGATCTCGAACGCGCTGCGGCCGGGGCTCGCCGGGTTCGCCAAGTCGCTGGCGGACGAGTTGGGGCCGCGCGGGATCCGGGTGGTGGGGCTGCTGCCGTCGCGGATCGACACGGACCGGGCGCGGGCGCTGGACGCGCTGTCGGCCGACCCCGAGGCCACCCGGATGGAGAACGAGTCCCGGATCCCGCTGCGGCGGTACGGCACGCCGGAGGAGTTCGGCCGGGTGGGCGCGTTCCTGCTGTCGCCGGGGGCGTCCTATCTGACGGGGATCATGGTGCCCGTCGACGGGGGCATGCGGCACGGTTTCTGACGGTCGGCACGCCATAGGGATTCCCTATGGCGGTCGCTGCTATTTCGTCTTTGCCTCTGGTTCTTTTCCCTCCGTACCGTGAACAGCGAACGGAAACGCGAGGGAAAGGATCGGTGGCATGGCCACGATCGAGAACGGATCGGAAACACGGGAACTCGCCGGAAAGCGGGCCCTCGTCACGGGTGGTACTCGCGGAATCGGCGCGGCTGTGGTGCGCCGGCTCCTGGACGCGGGCGCCGAGGTGCTCACCACCGCCAGGTCGGCGTCGGCCACGGTGCCGGAGGGGGCCGCCTTCGTGGCGGCCGACGTGCGGAACCGGGCCGGTGCCAAGGCGCTCGCCGAGGCTACGCGGGAGGTGCTCGGCGGAGTGGACATCCTGGTCCACAACGCGGGCGGGGCCCGACCGTACGAGGGCACTTCGGCCGTCCCCGACGAGGAGTGGCAGGACGCTCTGGACCTCAACTTCCTGGCGTCGGTGCGGCTGGACTCGCTGCTGGTACCCGGGATGCGGGAGCGGCGTTCCGGGGCGATCGTGCATGTCTCGTCGGCCGCGGTGCTCACCCCGGTCGCGCCGTTCCTGCACTACACGGCGGCGAAGGCGGCGCTGGAGAACTACAGCCGGGGACTGGCCTCGGAGCAGGCCCCGTTCGGGATCCGGGTCAACACCGTGACCCCCGGCAGGGTCGCCACCCCCGGCGGTGAGGAGGCACGGGAGCAGTGGGCTCGACTGGACCTGAAGCCGGGCACCGTCAACGCCGGCGACACGGCCCCGCTGGGGCGCGAGGGCCGGCCCGACGACATCGCCCACGCGGTGCTGTTCCTCGCCTCCGAACGGGCCGGCTGGCTGACCGGAAGCAATCTCATCGTGGACGGCGGCGAATTCCCCCGGGGCTGACGCCCACGGAATTCCGGGGCTGATTTCCGCAACAGGAATACGGTGACGATTCCAGCGGAATCCGGTGGCGCCCGCGTCCTTCCCGGCCGTCAGGAAATCGGCGCGAAGAACGCGGAATCGGACCAGTTCTCCTTGCGCAGGAATTCGAGCAGGGCCGCCTCCGCCGGGCCCGCGCCGGGCCGGAGCACGGCGATGACGGGCCGGGACACGACCGGGAACACCGGGCGTACCAGATGCTCGTGGCCCTGGGGCACCGCGGAGGCCGGGACGAGCGTCACCCCGAGCCCGTGGGCGGCCCAGCGTACGGCCGTCGCCGTCTGGGACACCCGGGCGGCCGTGGCCGGGGCCAGTCCGTTGGTCCGCAGCACGTCCAGCAGCACGGCGTCGAGCGCGCTGTCACGGTCGAAGCGCACCCACGGCTCCCCCGCCAGTGCGCGCAAGTCGACGCGGTCCGCGGCGAGTTGCGGGTGCCCGGCGCCCAGCACCACGACGAACTCCTCGTCGCCGAGGCGGTGGGCGTCGGAGGGGGGCCGCTCGCACGCCGCCATCAGGGCGAGGTTGAGCACGCCCTGGCGGCACAGCCGCTCCAGTTCGGCGGAGCCCGGCTCCTCGAAGACGGTGATCTCCAGGCGCGGGTAGCGGTGGCGCAGCCCGCCGAGCGCGCCCGGCAGCTGCCGCGTGCCGAAGCCCATCTGCACGGCGACCACCAGCTCGCCCACCAGTTCGTCGGCACCGCCCCGCGCCGTCGCCCGCGCCCGTCGTGCCGCGCTCACCGCGACCTCGGCCTCCCGCAGGAAGGCCCGGCCGACGACGGTGGGCACCAGTCCGGTAGGCGTACGGGCGAACAGCTCCACGCCGAGTTCCCGCTCGAGGGCGCGGATCTGCTGGGACATCGAGGGCTGGGCGACGCGCAGCCGCTCCGCGGCCGCGGTCACCGAGCCCTCCTCGGCAACGGCCAGGGCGTACTCGAACTGACGAAGGCTCATCGGCTCCCGTCCCCTCCCGCTGTCCCGAGGTCATCACTGCAAGGACGGACAACCCGGTTCCGCGGGCGGAGATTCCCGCGGCCGCGGCCGGCGCCGACGGCGTCTCCGGTGCCGACGGCGTCTCCGGTGCCGACGGCGTCTCCGGTGCCGTGCGTCCGGCAGGCCGGACGCTGTCTCAGGTGACCCTCTCCACGCGGTGTTTCACGGAGGTCAGCCGGACCTCCGCCGGGAGCTTCTTCAAAGCTGCCGAATCCCGGGCGTGGGCCAGTGCCTGGGTGGTGAGGCCGTCGAGGGCCTCCCGCGGTGGCACGTCCGGGTCCAGCTGGAGCCAGACCCGTACCTCCGGAGCCGTCCGCCTGCCCCTGAGCACCGCGTGGGCGTGGGCGACGCCCTGCTGGTGGGCCGCGTCGGTCGCCAGCACCGTCTCCAGAGCCCTGCCGCGCAGCAGCGCGCCCTCACCGTCGCCGGTGTCCACCAGGACCTCGGTCAGACGGCGTCGGCGCAGTTGTGCGGTCAGCCACCACAGGGACAGCAGGAGCAGGACCGCCAGAGCGGCCAGAACCGTCGGCCACCACCAGCCCGCTCCACGCCAGTGGGTGCGTTCGGCGGTGGTGAGGAGGACGTCGTGGCGGCCGTCGTGGATCCACCAGGAGGGGGGCGGGGCGCCGAGGCCGACGGCCAGGACCGCGCCGCCCAGGGCCAGGAGCACCAGGCCCGCCAGACCGATCAGTACGCGGTTGATCGCCGTGAGCATCGTCATCCCTTCCGTCCGGGGCGGACGACGTGCAGGGTCAGCCTGGGCGGGTGGGCCAGGCCCAGGCCGTGGATGGCGTCGGTGAGTGCCACGTCCAGGTCGGCCCGCACCTCGTCGAGTTCACGGAAGTGGGAGACGGCGAGGACATGGGCGCGGGAGCGGTGCAGTCGTACGCGGACCCGGCGTACGCCCGAGATCTCCATGGCCCGGTCGCGCAGCGCCATCGCGGCCGCGTCGCGGCGCAACCCGGCGCGGACGTCGGGGTGGCTGCGGCGCATCGGCAGGACGTCCCGCAGGCCCGGCGTGACGGCCAGGGTCAGCAGCCATACGCCGAGGGCGGCGGCGATGCCCGCGCCGACCAGGACCCAGGTGTCGTCGAGGGGGCGCGTCGCGAGTTGCCGGGCCAGTGCGCGGCGCCAGTGCATCGCGGGGTGGCGGGCCCGTACGGCCCCGATGTCGTAGAGGAAGGCGACCGCCGTCACCAGGAGAACGACGGCGGCCAGGGCCGCGGGTGTGCGGCGCGGCGACCAGAAGCGGGCCGCGTGGCCGGCCGGGGGCGGCGCGGCCTCGGGTGGCTTCTCTATGACCTGTGTCTGCTCGGTGCTCATCACGTCCTCCCCTGGGGCTGGGCCGGGTGCAGCCGTTCGACGTGTACGGCGACCTCCCGGACCTCCATGTCCACCAACGCGCCTACCCGCTCGACCACATGCCGACGCACAGTCGCGCACCGGGCGCCGATGTCCGACGGATAGTCCAGTTCGAGGTGGACGCGGACGCGGGCGGTGCCGTGGTGGACCGCCACCGTGGCGTGCGGAGGTACGGCGTCCTCGGGGAGGGGGCCGAGGGCCTCGCGGGCCGCCTGCGCCGCGATCTTCGCCACCACCCGGTCGGCGATCCGGACGGCCCCGCGCTCGCCGGGCGCCACGACCGTCGCGGGCCTGCGCGACTCACCGCGCGCGGTGGTCATCGCCGCCGGTCACGCCGGTCGTCGCGACCGCGGAAGAAGTCACCGAGTTCGAGGTCTCCCTCCGCGAGCCTGCCGACGACGAACCCGACGGCCCCCAGCGCCGCCACCAGCAGGAAGGCGCCGAAGCCGCCGAAGTACCCGGCGAAGCCCAGCGCCATGCCGGCGATCATGCCGACCACGGCCAAGCTCATGGTGCGTTCCCCTCAGCCGTCACTGAAGCCGGGACTCCGGCTCCTCTTCCTCTTCCTCGGGCAGCTTCACATCACTCACCGCGATGTTGACCTCGACCACTTCGAGCCCGGTCATGCGCTCCACGGCCGCGATCACGTTCTCCCGTACCGCACGGGCCACATCCGCGATCGAGACGCCGTAGTCCACGACGATCTCCAGGTCGAGCGCGGTCTGCACCTCGCCGACCTCGGCCTTCACACCGCGGGTGACCGACTTGGAGCCGCCCGGCACCCGGTCGCGCACCACACCGAAGGTGCGGGCCAGTCCGCTGCCCATCGCGTGTACGCCGACGACGTCCCGGGCCGCCAGTCCGGCGATCTTCTCCACCACACCGTCGGCGATCGTGGTCCGCCCCCGGGTCGACGGGTCACCGCCACCGCGTCTGACGGTCTTCCGGGTCTGTACTGTCGGGTCCTTCGGCTCCTGCTCCGGCTCCGCCGTCGTCTCCGTCATCGCCGTGCGCCCCTTCCGGTCGTCGTCCTGCGACCAAGGTAAGTGCGGATGCCCTGTCATGCCCCGGTGATGCGGCAGGCTGGAGCAATGACGGCGGACCGGTGGACAGACGCGGTACGGCATCCCCTGGGCTCGGGCAGGCTGCTCCCGCTGGGCGGGCGGCACGACGGTGCGTGGGTGACGGAACCGGTGGCCGACGCGGTGCTGCGCCGGGCGGCGGCCGGGGTGCCGGGGGTGCGGCTGGGGGCGGTACGGATCGCGCCCGCGGATCCGGAGGACGTCGAGGAACCCGTCGTACCGCCGCCGCCCGGTGCCGTGCCGCCGGGGCCGCTGCGGGTGGCGGCGGACTTCGCGGCGACGGCCGCCGAGCCGCTGCCGACGACGGCGGCACGGCTGCGCCGGGCGCTGGCGGTCGCGGCGACGGCACGGCTCGGGCTGGTGGTGGCCGAGGTGGACCTGCGGGTGACCGACCTCCTGACGGCGGACCGGACGGAGCCGGCGGCCGTACGTCCGCCCCGGCCGCCGTCGGTCCGGGAGGGCAGGGATCCGGACGGGGCACGGGTGACGGCGGCGGCGCTGGCGGTGCCGGGGGTGGCGCGGGTGACGGGGGCACTGAGCCGGGAGGTGCACTTCGAGGCGGCGTTGCCGCGCCGGCATGTGCGGGTGGAGGTGGCGCTGACCGACGGGCCCAGGGCCGTGGACGTGGCGAGGGGGGTCCGTACAGCGGTCGGCGCGGCGCTGGAGGACCACCCCACGGTGGCCGTGCTGGTGACGGACGTCGGCTGAAGCGACCCTGAAGGGGCGCGGGGAGCCTGAGGCGCCTCGAAAGGGACGCAGGGAACCTGAAGCGCCTCGAAAGGGGCGCGGGAAGCCTGAAGCGCCTCGAAAGGGACGCGGCGAGCCTGAAGCGTCTCGAAAGGGGCGCGGGGCGGTTTCGATATGCGGCTGTCGCCGCGTGGGCGCGACCAGCCCCGCCCCACTCGCCCGCGCCGAACTACTCGCCCACGCCCGCCAAGTCCCGCAGCCGCCGGGCCTGAGCCTGCCGCTCGGCAGCCCGCTGGTCCTCGTAGGTACGGTCGCCGGCGCCCCGCAGCAGCGCCTTGGTCTCCACCACCGCGTCCCGGGGCGCGGCCAGCAGCGCCGCGGCAAGGTCGCGCACCGCGGCGTCGAGTTCGGCACCGGGCACCGCGAGGTTGGCGAGCCCGGAGGCCACCGCCTCCTCGGCCTGTACGAACCGTCCGGTCGCGCAGATCTCCAGCGCGCGGGCGTAGCCGACGAGAGAGACCAGCGGGTGGGTACCCGTGAGGTCCGGTACCAGGCCCAGGCTGGTCTCGCGCATGGCGAACTGCACGTCGTCCGCGACGACGCGCAGGTCACAGGCGAGGGCGAGCTGGAAGCCGGCCCCGATGGCGTGGCCCTGCACGGCGGCGATCGACACCAGGTCGTTGCGCCGCCACCAGGTGAACGCCTGCTGGTATTCGGCGATGGCCGCGTCGAGCCCGGCGTCGTCACGGCGCGCGAGTTCGATGAACGTCGGCTCGCCCGGGATCCCCTCCGGCGAGAACATCTGCCGGTCGAGGCCCGCGGAGAAGGACTGGCCCTCACCGCGCAGCACGACGACACGGACCGACCCCGGCAGCGACCGCCCGGCTTCGGCCAACGCCCGCCACAGCGCGGGGCTCTGGGCGTTTCGCTTGGCCGGGTTGGTCAGCGTCACCGTGGCGAGCGCGTCGTCCACGGTGAGCCGTACGCCGTCCTTGTCGAGAACAGGAACGAGATCCTGGTCGGGCGAAGCCATGGGGCGCCTCCGATGTGTGCGGTCATCACGCATTGCCGTACGGCATGCTAAGTGACTGCACAGTAACCACCCGGCCGATCAGTCGGCCGACCGGGTGGCCACCATCGAAGCCGATGGGCCGCCCGGGGTCAGGACGCGGCTTTCTTGCCCCGCGTCGCCCCGCCACGCCCACGCAGCGTGACACCCGACTCACTGAGCATCCGGTGGACGAAGCCATACGAGCGGCCGGTTTCCTCGGCCAGTGCCCGAATGCTCGCACCGGAGTCGTACTTCTTCTTCAGGTCTGCCGCGAGCTTGTCGCGCGCGGCGCCGGTTACCCGGCTGCCCTTCTTCAGAGTCTCGGCCACCCGTGCCTCCTCATGGGAAGTGCGCTCTGGTCCCCTCATGATCACCCCTCCGGGGCGCGATGGCCACCCATTCGGCAAGGTCCGTGAGACATCGTTGTGACGACAGGAGCGCATCCCCACAAGCGGAATCCATGATTCCTAAGGGTGGTGTCCAAGGGGCCGAACGGGTTCTTCCGCGAAGTGCCAGGTCAGACACGGGAAGCGGCCGACCCCTTGTCGACAAAGGGATCGGCCGCGAAATCGGTGCATGACACACCTCGATACGAGGAGATCTCACACAGATGATGGATCACCGATAAGCCGAATGATCCATAGCCAGTGGATCAGGCATTCGATCAAGCGAGGACGACGAGACCGGCACGTGAGGACGAGGGCGCCGGCTCTCCCGGTTCTCCCCCCGGTTCTCAGGCGAGCGCGACCAGATCCGCGTAGTCGGCACCCCACAGGTCCTCGACACCGTCGGGGAGCAGGATGATCCGCTCGGGCTGCAGCGCCTCGACGGCGCCCTCGTCGTGCGTGACCAGGACGACCGCGCCCTTGTAGGTGCGCAGGGCGCCGAGGATCTCCTCGCGGCTGGCGGGGTCGAGGTTGTTGGTCGGCTCGTCCAGGAGCAGGACGTTCGCCGAGGAGACGACCAGGGTGGCGAGGGCGAGCCGGGTCTTCTCGCCGCCGGAGAGGACCCCGGCCGGCTTGTCGACGTCGTCGCCGGAGAACAGGAACGAGCCGAGCGTCTTGCGGACCTCGACGAGGTCCAGGTCGGGGGCCGCCGAGCGCATGTTCTCCAGGACCGTGCGCTCCGGGTCCAGGGTCTCGTGCTCCTGGGCGTAGTAGCCGAGCTTGAGGCCGTGCCCTTCGATGACCTCGCCGGTGTCGGGCTGCTCGACGCCGCCGAGCAGCCGCAGCAGGGTGGTCTTGCCGGCGCCGTTGAGACCCAGGATGACGACCCGGGAGCCCTTGTCGATGGCCAGGTCGACGTCGGTGAAGATCTCCAGCGAGCCGTACGACTTCGACAGGCCCTCGGCGGTCAGCGGGGTCTTGCCGCAGGGTGAGGGTTCCGGGAAGCGGAGCTTGGCGACCTTGTCGGAGACGCGGACGGCGTCCAGGCCGGACAGCAGCTTGTCGGCGCGGCGGGCCATGTTCTGCGCGGCGACCGTCTTGGTGGCCTTGGCGCGCATCTTGTCGGCCTGCGAGTGCAGCGCGGCCGCCTTCTTCTCGGCGTTGGCGCGCTCGCGCTTGCGGCGCTTCTCGTCGGCCTCGCGCTGCTGCTGGTAGAGCTTCCAGCCCATGTTGTAGACGTCGATCTGGGACCGGTTGGCGTCCAGGTAGAAGACCTTGTTGACGACCGTCTCGACCAGGTCGACGTCGTGGGAGATCACGATGAATCCGCCGCGGTAGGTCTTCAGGTAGTCGCGCAGCCAGACGATCGAGTCGGCGTCGAGGTGGTTGGTCGGCTCGTCCAGCAGGAGCGTGTCCGCGTCCGAGAACAGGATCCGGGCCAGCTCGATACGGCGGCGCTGACCGCCGGAGAGCGTGTGCAGGGGCTGGCCGAGCACCCGGTCGGGCAGGTTGAGCGCGGCGGCGATGGTGGCGGCCTCGGCCTCGGCGGAGTACCCGCCCTTGGTGAGGAACTCGGTCTCCTGGCGCTCGTACTGCCGCAGCGCCTTCTCGCGGGTGGCGCCCTGGCCGTTGGCGATGCGCTGCTCGTTCTCACGCATCTTGCGGATCAGTACGTCGAGGCCGCGTGCGGAGAGGATGCGGTCGCGGGCGAGCACGTCGAGGTCGCCGGTACGGGGGTCCTGCGGGAGGTAGCCGACCTCGCCGGAGCGGGTGACGGTGCCCGCGGCGGGGACGCCGTCGCCGGCCAGGACCTTGGTGAGGGTGGTCTTGCCGGCGCCGTTGCGGCCGACCAGACCGATGCGGTCACCCTTGGCGACACGGAAGGTGGCGTTCTCGATGAGGATGCGCGCACCGGCGCGCAGCTCGATACCGGAGGCGGAGATCACGGACAGACTCCAGGGCGTACGGGGTTTGACGGGTGGGCGGCTGAGGACGTTCCCGCCGTCTAATGCGCGAGGAGAATGGCCATGGGCCAAGTCTAACGGGGCGGCGCAAGCGCTTTTTCGGCGTGCGGGTGTTCGGGGCGGCTGCCGGGGAGGGCGTTGCCGAGGGGCGCGCGGTGCGGGGCGATCCGGCCCAGGTCGTCCACGGCGATGAGCTGCGCGGTCCAGGCGCCGTCCGCGCAGGGCTGGGCGACGAGCAGGGCGGTGCCGTGACGTACGGCACGTTCGGGGCGGAACGCGCAGCCCGCGTGGGCGGGCAGCACCCAGCGCAGGTCGCCGTCGGCGGTGCGGTACGCGGCGATGCGGGCCGGGGAGACGACCGCGAGGATGCCGCGGCCGAGGGGGCGCAGGACGCCGGTGCCGCCCTGTCGCCGGAGCCAGCCGGCGGCCGCGGGCAGGGCGCGGTGCCAGCGCACGGAACGGCCGTCGGTGTCGGTGACGAGCCCGTCGTCCCAGACGGCGATCGCGTGCCCGCGCGCGGGCAGCACGCTCAGCGGACGGCGCCCCACGCGCGCGTACCGCCACCGCAGGGTCCGTCCGTCGTACGCCTCGACCACCGCCCCGCGCGCGCGTGCGCTGTGCGCGGCCGGACCGGGGGTGAGGCGGTCGCCGTAGGGGGCGGGCCGGGTCTGCTGGACCACACCGAGGAGGGCACCGGTCAGGAGCACGGCGAGGGCGACAGGGAGGAGCCTGCGGGTGCGGAGCCTGCGCCGGAGGGGGCTCGGGAAGGGCCGGTCGGACGCGCGCACCGGCGGGCGGCCCGCGGGCGCGGGCATCGGGGCGGTCCCGCGCGGGCCGCCGATCGTGGGGGCCGGGTTCCGGGGGCGGTCGGCGGAGCGCACCGGGTTCCGGGGGCCGCCCGCGGCGGGGATCTGATCCCGGGGGACGCCGGCTCCGGGGACCGGGGCTGTGGTGGGCGGTGGGGTGCTCGTGTGGGGCAGTACGGGCACCGGGTCCCCCTTCGACGCCCGGCGGGCGTCCTTGTCGCATGGGTCAGGCGCAGAGCGTAGTCACGGCCGCGAGGCGGGGGCGGGCGTGACGCGGGGGCGGGACGGGACGTCGCCCGATCGGGCGTTCGCCGGTCCATCGGCGCGAAGTGCCGGCCGGGATGGCGCAAGGTGGAGGCAGGGGGCGGTGCGAGCGGAAGGCGGTGCCCTATGCAGTTCGACGACGACGCGAACCTGGACACCTCCGAGGTCCAGGACGTGCGCGGCAGCCGTGTGCCGGGCGGGAAGGCGACCATCGGCGGCGGCCTGGCCGGTCTGATCGCGCTGCTCCTCGGCCTGTTCTTCGGTGTCGGCCCCGACCAGCTCGGCCTCTCCTCCGGTGACAGCTCGCCCACGCCCGCCTCCTCCTCGCTGGCCCAGGTGCAGCAGAGCTGCCGTACCGGGCGGGACGCGAACACCAAGGACGACTGCCGGATGGTGGCGGTGGTCAACAGCGTGCAGGACTTCTGGAAGCAGGAGTTCCAGCAGCGCCGGGGCATCTACACGAACGCTCCGACGGTGTTCTTCACCGGCCGGGTCGGCACCGCGTGCGGTACGGCGACCTCGGCGGTCGGGCCGTTCTACTGCCCGGGCGACCGCAAGGTCTATCTGGACCTCGGCTTCTTCGACGAGCTGCGGTCCAAGTTCGGCGCGAGCGGCGGCCCGTTCGCCCAGGCGTACGTCGTGGCGCACGAGTACGGGCACCATGTGCAGGACCTGATGGGCACGTTGAGCCGGTCGCAGGACAACCTGACCGGCGTGAACAGCAATGCGGTCCGGGTGGAGCTCCAGGCCGACTGCTACGCCGGGGTGTGGGCGCGGCACGCGACGACCACGAAGGACGAGTCGACCGGCCGGCCCCTGATCACCAGCCTGACGGGCGCCGACATCCGGGACGGTCTCGACGCGGCGGCGGCCGTGGGCGACGACCGGATCCAGGAGCGGTTCCAGGGACGGGTGACGCCGGAGACCTGGACGCACGGGTCGGCGCAACAGCGCCAGGCGTGGTTCTACCAGGGGTACCGGACCGGGGACATGGCGCGGTGCGACACCTTCCGGTGAACCGGCACATCACCTTCCGGTGAACTGCTGCCACACCTTCCGATGAGCTGCTGCCATACCTTCCGATGAACTGCCGGCATGCCTTCCGATGAACTGATGAACCGATGGCCCCATGGGCCGCTGAGCCGCTGCCCCCGGCCGGCGCCGGCAGCGCGGGCCGGGGGCGTTGTCAGTGCCGGGTGCAAGACTGTGCAGCAGACCGGACGACGGCTTTCGGGGGACCGGCACACAAGGGGAGTGATCGGCATGGCAGGCACGACTGGCGGACGGCCGAGCATCTATCCGTCGCTGCTGTACGCGGACGCGAAGGCGGCGATCAAGCAACTGACGGAGGCCTTCGGCTTCACCGAGCTGTCGGTGTACGAGGGCGAGGACGGCACGGTGCTGCACGCCGAGCTGGTGCAGGGCAACGGCGCGATCATGCTGGGTTCCCAGGGCCGCGGCGGCCGTTTCGACGCGGCGATGGAGGGCGCGGGCCCGACCGGGGTGTACATCGTCGTGGACGACGTCGACGCACACCACCAGCGGGCCGTGGACCACGGCGTGGAGATCCTGATGCCCCCGACGGACCAGGACTACGGCTCGCGGGACTACATGGCCCGGGACGTCGAGGGCAATGTCTGGAGCTTCGGCACCTACGCCCCGGAGATAACGGCCTGACCTGCCCGCCCCGCCTCCGCCGTCAGCCGCCGGTGTGCACCTGGAAGGCGGCCCGGCGGACGGCTTTGGCGAGTGCCGGGTCGGGGTGGGCGGCGGCGAGGGCGACCAGGACCTGCACGGTGCGCGGATGACCGACGGCGCGCACCTCGTCGAGCAGGGCGGGGACGGTGGGTTGCAGCGCCGACTCCAGATGACGGACCAGCATCGGCGCCTCACCGTGGTCGGCGACCGCGGCGGCCGTGTCCACCCAGAGCCAGGTGGC
Organism: Streptomyces sp. NPDC001220; assembly: GCF_053597895.1. Classification (NCBI taxonomy): domain Bacteria; kingdom Bacillati; phylum Actinomycetota; class Actinomycetes; order Kitasatosporales; family Streptomycetaceae; genus Streptomyces; species Streptomyces sp. NPDC001220. The sequence goes on along the minus strand of NZ_JBSFJE010000011.1, from coordinate 300,417 downwards.
CTCTTCGCGAGTGAGCACCTCATGGGCGTCCTCCGGGTCGGCCCCGTCGTGCTCGGCCAGCCACAGCAGGGCGTACGGCCGCAGGGTCGGCTCGTCGACGACCGCGTGGACGTCCGGTTCGGCGGGGGCGCCGACCACGCGCAGCGCCTCGAAGGCGAGACCGCGCAGCAGGGCGTCCTCGCCACGGGCGGCGGCGACGAGTTCGGCGACGGCGCTGCCGACGGGGCGGGCGGCGAGCCAGGCGCGGTACTCGGCGCGGGCGGCGTTGGGGCGGAGCTGGGCGCAGCCGCGCAGCATCTCCTCGGCGGCGACCTCGATGTTCCCGGCGGGGCTCTGTGCGGCCACGCAGATCTGCTCCAGCTTGACCCAGACCGCCCAGCTGCCCAGCGGGGTGAGGGTGGCCTGGCCGACGCCGTAGGTCAGCGCGCCGACGGAGGCGAGCGCGTGCAGGGACCAGTCGAGGAGGGGGGCGAGTTCGGCGTCCTCGGCGGGGGCGGGGTCGTCGGCCGGTGCGCGGTCCGCCAGGTCGGTGCGGGCGGCGGGCACGGTGGCGGCGGGCACGGCGGAGCCACCCCCGGCGCCGATCCCGGCCTCCGTCTCGTAGGGGACCTCGCAGCGCTCGGTGCGCAGTTCGGTGACCCGCTGTCGCAGCAGGTCCAGGAGCTGCTCGACCGGGACGGGACCGGCGGACAGCTGGAGGAAGGAGAGCACCTGGGGCATGGCCGAGACGACCTCGGCGACGGCGGCGGCCTCGAACTCCGCGGGCTCCGGATGGGCGAGCGACCAGGCGTCGAAGAGGGCGACCCAGCCGCGCAGCACGGCGCTGTCGTCGCGGTCCCAGGCACGCAGGCGCCAGCCGGGGCGTGCGCTGTCGCCGTGCACCTCGACCAGGCCGGCGAGGCGGGCGGTGTCCCAGTCGGCGCGGATCTGAGCCACGGTCAGGCCCAGATCGCCGGACGCGCGTTCGGCGGACGCCTCGGAGAGAGTGGCCTTGCCGTCGGCGGTCGCGCCGTCGCTGCCCGGCCCGAGGGCCGTGTCGGCCCAGTGGGCGACTCGGGCCGCTCCGGCCAGCCCGGACCGTGCCATTCTGGCCAGCTCGGCGGGGGCCGGGGTGCCCTCGGGTGGGCGGGGTGCGGGGCGACGCGCGGGCCGCTGGTTCGTCGCTCGGGGGGCTGCGGCCAGGGGTCGCGTTCGGACGAGTCGAAGCCTTGAGTCGCGCGGGATACGGGACGTCACGGGTGCAGTCTTCCGGTTGACGGTCCGAAAACCCAAACGGAATGTCACGGCGGGCGACGGGGCTGGCCAACGCACGGGACCCGCGGGGAGGCGAGGAGACATGTTCAGGCCAGTGGTACGGCCTTAAACGGAACCCGTGGGACCGACTGGAATCGGGGCTTCCGGCTTGTGTCGGGGCGAGGCCGGGGAAGGGTTGCGGGCGCGGGGAAAATCCCATCAAAAGTGTCAGGTCATATGAGAGGAGACATCAGGGGCATCACATCAGAGGCGTGAGAAATCGTCGCAGCCGTTCCTCGTAGCGCTCGGGGTCCGCGTTCCACATCGCGCCGTGCGGGGCGTCCGGCACGGTGTGCAGGGCGATGCGGTCGGGGCGCTGTGCGGCGAACCGGCGGGAGTACACCCAGGGGGCCACCGTGTCGTCCGGGCCGTGGACGATCAGGGTGGGCACGGTGAGCTGCTCCGGGTCGACGGGGTCGCCGACATGGTCGGCGTGCAGGCCGGCGCGGCCCTGGGCGGCGCGCACCGCGAGCGGAAGCAGCGGCTCGGGGATGTGCCGGGCCTGGGCCAGGGCGCGCAGGGTGGCCTCCCAGCTGAGCACCGGCGAGTCCAGGACCAGCCCGGAGACGCGCTCGCGCAGCGGCGAGTGGGCTACGGCGCGCAGCGCCATGGTGGCGCCGGTGGACCAGCCGTACAGGACGACACGGCGGGCGCCGTAGCGGACGGCGTAGCGGATCGCCGCGTCCAGGTCGCGCCACTCGCTCTCGCCGAGGTGGTTCAGGCCGTCCGGGGGGCGCGGGGCGCCGAGGTCGCCGCGGAAGGCGAGGGCGAGGACGGGCAGGCGCCGGCCGTGCAGGAACCGCATGACGTTCATGGGGAGCTCACGGGTGGTGCCGAGGCCGTGCACCGCGATCACCCAGGTGTCCCGGTAGCCGGGCACGAACCAGGCGGGCAGTGCCCCGAGTTCGCCGGGCAGGTCGATGTCGGCGTGGTCCAGGCCCAGGGCCGCGCCCGGGTTGCCGACGTGGACGTTGGGGGTGAGCCAGACCTTGTCGCCGGTTTCGAGGGTGCCGTGGGTCACGCTCTCCAGCCGCCGTACGACGGTGTCCGGGGTGTTCGCGGCGGACTCCAGGACGGCGCCGACGACCGCGTGCGAGCCGTCGCCGGCCAGGCCGTAGGTACCGGGGCGCAGCGAGGCCAGGTCCCGGGTGAGGGTGATGCGGCCGACCGTGCTGCCGTGCACGGTGAGCCGGGGCTCGGTGGGCAGGGGCCGGCCCGGCGGCGCCTTCAGCGCGGCATCACTGGCGAACCGCCCTGCGGCCACGCTGGCCGCGCCGGCGGCGAGTACGGCACCGACCGCGGCGGCCGTGACTTTGACTGGGCGCACCTGTCCAGTGTCGGGGCGGAGCGGGACGGCGGCCAGTGGAGGCGGGGCCGTTTGTCACGCGGGCGAAGCCGTCGAGGGGGGCGGGGCGAGTTCGGCACCGCCGGGGACGTACGTCGTGGCGTGGCGCCGTCGCGGCGGAGAAGGAATCGAGCAGCACGGAAAGAAGAAGCCCGAGCGCAGGGCGGGATGCGAGGGACGGACCCGACGAGGAGGACGCCCACGGGCCGGGCCGTTGGCGGCTATCGCCCTTGCTGGCCGTAGCCCCGAAGGCGCTCTCCCACCTCCGCCACCTGTTCCGGTGAGAGCAGGCTCGGGGTCAGGCCGGGGACGGCGGACGCCGTCAGCCACAGGCGGCACATCCACTCCAGCTGGGCCGTGCGGTCGTAGGCCTGGGTCAGGGTGGTGCCGTAGGTGATCGTGCCGTGGTTCTGGAGGAGGCAGCCGGAGCGTTCGGTCAAGGCGCGGAGCATGTTCTCGGCCAACTCGTCGGTGCCGTAGGTCGCATACGGGGCAACCCGGACGGCGCCGCCGAGCGCGGCGGACATGTAGTGGATCGCCGGAAGCTCCGGGACGAGCGTCGAGACGGCCGTCGCGTGCACGGCGTGGGTGTGCACGACGGCACCGGCGTCCGTGCCGCGGTAGATCGCGAGATGCATCGGCAGCTCGCTGGTCGGGACCAGGGCGCCCAGCACCTGGCGACCGGAGAGGTCGACGCCCGTCACGTCGTCCGGGGTGAGCCGGTCGTACGGCACGCCCGACGGCGTGACCAGCACGGTGTCGCCGACGCGGACCGAGACGTTGCCGGAGGTGCCGACGACCAGTCCGTCGGTCACGGTGCGGCAGGCGGTGGCGACGAGTTCGCGCCAGGCGCTCGCCTCCTCCGCGCGCACATCCCGTCTCCGCGGCTCCGACACACCCGGTGCGTCGCTGCGCCCACCCCGTCCGGCACGCTCGTCCCGCCACTGCTCAGTCATGGCCCGATCCTGTCAGGCGGTGCCCCAACCGGCTTGTACGGCAGGGCACTTTAGGCCGGACACCCCGAATTCAGTAGAGCGCAAATCCTCACAAAGCGCCCCATTTCAAGGCTTGGCCGAAGATCGCCGATCATACGCCGATCTTCCAATAACCTCTGGACGATTTTTCGTACACGTCGCCATTCCGGGGGGAAACATGGCCCGTGACCGCTCCGCGTCGCACCACCACCGCCACCGCCACCGCCACCGTCACCGCCATCAGGCCCGCGCCCTCGCGGCGTCCGTGGCCGCTCTCGCCCTCGCGGGGGCCGCGACCGCGTTCGCCGGGACGCCGGCGTCCGCGGCGAGCCCGCCGAAGGGGCACGACGTCTCCTCGCACCAGAAGAACGTCGACTGGGCGGGCGCCAGGGCGAAAGGCGCCAGGTTCGTATACGTCAAGGCGACCGAGTCCACCACCTACCGCAACCCGTACTTCGGCCAGCAGTACAACGGTTCACGCGAGGCCGGAATCATGCGGGGCGCCTACCACTTCGCGCTGCCGGACAAGTCGTCGGGCGCTCGGCAGGCCGCGTACTTCGTGAGCCACGGCGGCACCTGGAGCGCGGACGGCTGGACACTGCCGCCGGCGCTCGACGTCGAGTACAACCCGTACGACAAGAAGCACAGGTGCTACGGGCTGAGCCACTCCAAGATGGTCGAGTGGATCAAGTCCTTCAGTGACGAACTGAAGCGGGAGACCGGCCGGCGGCCGGTGATCTACACGACCACCCACTGGTGGAACCTCTGCACCGGCGGCAGCGGCGCCTTCGCCGCGAACCACGCCCTGTGGATCGCCCGCCACGGCTCGGCGGACGCGGGCGCGCTGCCGGCCGGGTGGTCGCGGTGGACTTTCTGGCAGTACGACAACAGCGGCAGCCTGCCGGGTGACCAGAATCTCTTCAACGGGTCGGCGAGCCGGCTGAAGGCGTTCGCCAAGGGCTACTGACCAACGGGCGACTGAGCCGCCGGACCGGAGACGGGACGGCGGCTTCGCCCGTTCCCGCGCGCGGATACCCTGAAGTCGATCTCAGACACCACAGTGACCATCCCAGTTCACCTTCCGTTCATCCAGGTTGCCTACGGTCCAACGGCCGATGACCTCTAAAGATTGTCTGGGTAAATGGAAAACTTCTCGCTGATCCTCGCGATTGTGGTGGTGACCGCACTCGCGTTTGATTTCACGAACGGTTTCCACGACACCGCCAACGCGATGGCCACGACCATCTCGACCGGCGCACTCAAGCCCAAGATCGCGGTGACCATGTCGGCCGCGCTCAACCTGGTGGGCGCCTTCCTCTCCGTGGAGGTCGCCAACACGATCTCCAAGGGCCTCGTCGACGAGAACGGCATCCGCCCCGAGGTCATCTTCGCCGCCCTGGTCGGCGCGATCCTCTGGAACCTGGTGACCTGGCTGGTGGGTCTGCCCTCCAGCTCCTCGCACGCCCTGATGGGCGGTCTGATCGGCGCCACCGTCGCCTCCGCCGGCCTCGGCGCGGTCCACGGCGACGTGCTGGTCACCAAGGTCCTGCTCCCGGCGGTCGCCGCCCCCGTCGTCGCGGGCCTCGCCGCGATGCTCTCCACCCGCCTGTCGTACGCGATCGGCAAGAACGCCGACGACAACGCCACCCGCAAGGGCTTCCGCGCCGGTCAGATCGCCTCGGCCGGCCTGGTCTCCCTCGCGCACGGCACCAACGACGCGCAGAAGACGATGGGCATCATCACCCTCGCGCTGATCGCGGGCGGCTCCATCGCCCCCGGCTCGAACCCTCCCACCTGGGTCATCCTCTCCGCCGGCCTCGCCATCGCCCTCGGCACCTACATCGGCGGCTGGCGGATCATCCGCACCATGGGCAAGGGCCTGACCGACCTCCAGCCGCAGCAGGGCTTCGCCGCCCAGACCAGCGCGGCCACCGCCATCCTGGCCTCCTCCCACCTCGGCTTCTCCCTCTCCACCACGCACGTCGTCTCCGGTTCCGTGATGGGCGCGGGCCTGGGCCGCAAGGGCGGTACGGTCCGCTGGTCCACCGCGACCCGCATGATGATCGCCTGGGTGCTCACCCTCCCCGCGGCCGCGGTCGTCGGCGCGCTCGCCGAGTCCGTGACGGACCTCGGCGACTGGGGCACGGCGGTCGTCGCCGTCTTCCTCGTCGCATCCAGCGCCACGATCTGGAAGCTCTCCCGCCGCGAGGTCGTGGACAGCGCCAACGTCAACGACACCGACGGCACGGAGCCGGCCGGCGTGGTGACCGCGGCGATGGCCGCCGTGACCCCGCCGCCCGCCGGCACGGTGGCCGACGACCTCACCGCCACGATCCCGTCCCCCGCCCCGTCACCCGCGCCGGCCGCCGCCACCGACCCGGCCGCGACCGTCTGACACCCGAGGAAGAACCGACATGAACATCGACTGGGCAGCCATCGGCTCCGTCTTCGGCGTCAGCCTCGTGGTCACCGTGGGCATGGTGGCCCTCTTCACCCTCGGCATCAAGGGCCTCTCCGCCCGCGAACGCGCCGTGGCCCAGGGCAACTCCGCGGCCCTGGCCGTGACCGCCGCCTACCTGTGCTTCGCCGCCTGCGCGGCCGCGGTGGCGTACGGCATCCACCTGATCGTGGCCAAGTCCTGATCGTGGCCAAGGCCTGACCTCGGCCGGACAAGGCTCCTCCCCGACTCGCTCGGGAGGAGCCTTCGGCATGTCCCACGAGCCCCGCCGGCCCACCGGTGTGGGCCTTCCCACACACTCCTCCCGCAGGTCAACGGCAAGTTGACGGGTCTTCCGGGGGCGTGGTGGACTTCCGGAGCCAAGTACGGCGGCAAGAGAGGAAGCCGGTGTGAATCCGGCGCGGTCCCGCCACTGTCACCGGGGTAGCAATCCCCGGGAGCCAGGAACTCTCACCGCCGGTCTCGTCGAACCAGGGCGTGGACACCCTGAGTGAGGACATATCGCCATGCGCGGCTGCCGTTCGAGGTTGAGTACCAGGCCCGTTCCCGCCCCCGCGGCGGGCTGAGCCGATGGGTGCCGGTCGCGTCTTCGCGTACGGCGCCGCCGCCGGCCTTCTCGGCGATCTGCTGCTCGGCGATCCGCGCCGCGGGCATCCGGTCGCCGCGTTCGGACGGGCGGCCGGGGCCGTCGAACGGGCGCTGTGGCGGGACCACCGTGGGTGGGGCGCGCTGCACACCGCCGTCTGCGCCGGCGGCGCCGTGACGCTGGGTGCCCTGGCCCAGCGGGTCGTACGACCGTCCACCGCCGCTTCCGTCGCGCTCACCGCGACCGCCACCTGGGCCGTCGTCGGGGGCACTTCACTCGCCCGCGAGGCCGGTGTCATCGGACGCGCCCTCGAGACGGGGGACGTCGAGGCCGCCCGGGCCCGGCTGCCGCATCTGTGCGGACGGGATCCGCAGGCCCTGGACGCCGACGGAATCGCCCGGGCCGTCGTGGAGTCCGTCGCGGAGAACACGAGCGACGCGGTCGTGGGTGCGCTGGTGTGGGGGGCCGTGGGCGGGGTGCCGGGGCTGCTCGGGTTCCGGGCCGTCAACACCCTGGACGCCATGGTGGGTCACAAGTCGGCCCGGTACCGGCGGTACGGGTGGGCCTCGGCGCGGCTGGACGACGTGGCGGGGTGGCCGGGGGCACGGCTCACCGCCGTACTGGCCGCCGTCGCCGGAGCGGACACCGAGGGGGCCGTACGGGCCTGGCGGTCCGACGCGGCGAAGCACCCGAGCCCCAACGCCGGGCCGGTGGAGGCGTCGTTCGCCGGGGCGTTGGGGGTACGGCTCGGCGGGACCTTGTCATACGGCGGGCGGGTCGAGCACCGGCCGGTACTGAACGCGGAGGGGCGTGCGGTGGAAGTCGCGGACATCGAGCGGGCGGTAAGACTGTCACGGCGGGTGGGGTGGCTGGCGTTCGGGGCCGGCGCGGCCGGGGCCCTGCTGCGGGGGGCGCTTTCACGGCGCCCGGCACAGCGCTCCGCACGGCGGCCGGGACGGACGTCGTGAACGGCGGCGGGCTCCTCGTCGCCGGTACCACCTCCGACGCCGGCAAGAGTGTCGTCACCGCCGGTATCTGCCGGTGGCTGGTGCGGCAGGGCGTCAAGGTCGCGCCGTTCAAGGCGCAGAACATGTCCCTCAACTCCTTCGTCACGCGCGAGGGCGCCGAGATCGGGCGGGCGCAGGCCATGCAGGCACAGGCCTGTCGCATCGAGCCGACCGCGCTGATGAACCCCGTGCTGCTCAAGCCGGGCGGCGAGCAGAGCAGCCAGGTCGTACTGCTCGGGAAACCGGTCGGCGAGCTGAGCGCGCGCGGCTACCACGGGGGACGGCAGCAGAAGCTGCTCGGGACCGTGCTCGACTGTCTCGCCGAGTTGCGGGGCACGTATGACGCGGTGATCTGTGAGGGGGCGGGCAGTCCGGCGGAGATCAACCTGCGCCGGACCGACATCGTGAACATGGGGATCGCGCGCAACGCGCGGATCCCGGTGCTCGTCGTCGGCGACATCGACCGCGGGGGCGTGTTCGCCTCCTTCTTCGGCACCGTCGCCCTGCTCTCGCCGGAGGACCAGGCCCTCGTCGCCGGGTTCCTCGTCAACAAGTTCCGGGGCGACGTCTCCCTGCTGGAGCCCGGCCTCGACATGCTGCACGGCCTCACCGGGCGGCACACCTACGGCGTGCTCCCCTTCCGGCACGGGCTCGGGATCGACGAGGAGGACGGGATGGGGGTCCCCCCGCGCGAGCGAAGCCGAGCGTGGGGGAGGGTCTCGCTGCGCGGGACCGTCCGGGAGTCGAACACGACTCCGCCGGTCGGCGCGGACGTGCTGCGGGTCGCCGTCTGTGCCATCCCCCTGATGTCCAACTTCACGGACGTGGACGCGCTGGCCGCCGAACCGGGTGTCGTGGTGCGGTTCGTGGACCGGCCCGAGGAACTCGCCGACGCCGACCTCGTCGTGATCCCGGGCACCCGGGGGACGGTCCGGGCCCTGGAGTGGCTGCGGGAGCGGGGGCTCGCGGAGGCGCTGAAGCGCAGGGTCGCCGAGGGGCGGCCGGTGCTCGGCATCTGCGGTGGCTTCCAGGTCCTCGGCGAGCACATCGAGGACGAGGTCGAGAGCCGGCGCGGACAGGTGGCCGGTCTCGGGGTCCTGCCCCTACGGGTGCGGTTCGCCCGGGAGAAGACCCTCACCCGGCCCGTCGGCGAGGCCCTCGGCGAGCGCGTCGAGGGGTACGAGATCCATCACGGGGTGGCCGAAGTCACCGGTGGGGAGCCCTTCTTGGACGGCTGCCGGGTCGGGCAGACCTGGGGCACCCACTGGCACGGCTCCCTGGAGTCGGACGGCTTCCGCCGGGCCTTTCTGCGCGAGGTGGCGGCCGCCGCGGGCCGCCGGTTCGTGCCGGCCCCCGACACCTCGTTCGCCGCGCTGCGCGAGGAGCAGCTCGACCGGCTCGGCGACCTGATCGAACAGCACGCGGACACCGACGCGCTCTGGCGGCTCATCGAGTCGGGCGCGCCGCAAGGACTGCCTTTCATCCCACCGGGAGCGCCCGCATGAGCACTGTGTTGTTGTTGTCGACCGCCGACACCGATCTGCTGGCGGCCCGGGCCGCCTCCGGTGCCGACTACCGGATCGGCAATCCGACGCGCGTCGACGTCACGGAGGAGCTGCCCGCGCTGATCGAGGGCGCGGACGTCGCCGTCGTACGGCTGCTCGGTGGCAAGCGGGCCTGGGAGGACGGGCTCGCCGCGCTCCGGGCGTCCGGGGTGCCGACCGTGCTGCTCGGCGGCGAGTCCGTGCCGGACGCCGAGTTGATGGCCGAGTCGTCGGTGCCGGCCGGCGTGGTCGCGGAGGCGCTGCGCTATCTCGTCGAGGGCGGCCCCGCGAACCTGCTTGAGCTGTCCCGGTTCCTGTCCGACACCGTGCTGCTGACCGGCGAGGGGTTCGCCGAGCCGCAGAGGATGCCCGAGTTCGGGGTGCACGGCGCGTACCGGATCCGGGCCGGCCGTCCCACGGTCGGGGTGCTCTTCTACCGGGCCCATGAACTCAGCGGCAACACCGCCTTCGTGGACACCCTGTGCGAGGCGATCGAGGCACGGGGCGCCAACGCCCTTCCGGTGTACTGCGGTTCGCTGCGCGGGGCGGACGCCGGGCTGTACGAGATCCTCGCCGGGGCCGACGCGCTGGTCGCCACCGTGCTGGCGGCCGGCGGCACCCACGCCTCGCAGGCCTCGGCCGGCGGTGACGAGGAGGCCTGGGACATCGGGGCGCTCGCCGATCTGAACGTCCCGGTGCTGCAGGGCCTGTGCCTGACCTCGTCGAAGAGCACCTGGGACGAGTCCGACGCCGCCCTCTCCCCCATGGACGCGGCTATGCAGGTCGCCATCCCGGAGTTCGACGGCCGTCTGATCACCGTGCCGTTCTCCTTCAAGGAGCAGGGGCCGGACGACGTCCCGGTGTACGTCGCCGACCCCGAGCGGGCCGGACGGGTGGCCGGAATCGCCCTGCGGCACGCGCGGTTGAAGCACAAGCCGAACGCGGACAAGAAGCTCGCGCTGGTCTTCACCGCCTATCCGACCAAGCACTCGCGGGTCGGCAACGCGGTCGGGCTCGACACGCCTGCCTCGGCGGTACGCGTGCTGGACGCGCTGCGGGATGCCGGGTACGGGGTCGAGGGACACCCCGACAACGGGGACGAGTTGATCCACCGGCTCATCAACGCCGGTGGCCACGACGTCGAATGGCTCACCGAGGAGCAGCTGGCCGCCGCGCCCGCGCGGGTGCCGCTCGCCGACTACCGGGCGTGGTTCGACACGCTGGACCCGGACCTCAGGGCAGGCATGCTGGAGGCGTGGGGCGAGCCGCCGGGCTCCCTCTACGTCGACGGGGACGACATCGTCCTCGCCTCCCTGCAGTTCGGGAACGTCGTCGTGATGATCCAGCCGCCGCGCGGCTTCGGCGAGAACCCGATCGCGATCTACCACGACCCGGACATGCCGCCGTCGCACCACTACATGGCGGCCTACCGGTGGCTCGAAAACTCTTTCGGCGCGGACGCGGTCGTGCACATGGGCAAGCACGGCACGATGGAGTGGCTGCCCGGCAAGGGGCTCGGGCTGAGCGCCGGCTGTGCGCCGGACGCGGTCCTCGGCGAGCTGCCCCTGATCTACCCGTTCATCGTCAACGACCCCGGCGAGGGCACCCAGGCCAAGCGGCGCGGGCACGCCACCGTGGTCGACCACCTGGTCCCGCCGATGGCCCGTGCCGACACCTACGGCGACCTGGCCAAACTGGAGCAGCTGCTCGACGAGTACGCGCTGGTCTCCGACCTGGACCCGACGAAGGCACCGGCCGTGCGGGCGCAGATCTGGACGCTGGTCAAGGCGGCCGAACTCCACCACGACCTGCATGTGGACGACCAGCCGGACGACGCCGACTTCGACGAGTTCGTCATGCACATCGACGGCTATCTGTGCGAGATCAAGGACGTGCAGATCCGCGACGGCCTGCACATCCTCGGCGGCGGCCCGGTCGGCGAGGCGCGCGTGAACCTGGTGCTGGCCGTGCTGCGGGCCTCGCAGGTGTGGGGCGGGCAGGCCAACGCGCTGCCGGGGCTCCGGGCCGCGCTGGCCGCGCACTTCGGCCTGGTCGAGAAGGAGTTGCTCGCCGAGCCCGGTGCGCCGGTGAAGGTGCCGGTCGAGCTGTCCGATCTGGTCGAGGGTCCGGCCCGCACGGCCGCCGACGCCATCGACCTGCTGGAGCAGCTCTGCCGACGGATCGCGGAAGGGATGGAGGAGCGCGACTGGGCCGTCGCGGACAGCCGCTCCCTCATCCGTGACGTCCTCGGCACCGAACTCCCCGACGCCGTCGCCGTGCTGGAGTTCGCCTGCGCCGAGGTCGTGCCCCGGCTGGCCCGCACCACGGACGAGATCGACCACATCCTCAGGGCGCTCGACGGCGGTTACGTCCCGGCGGGGCCGTCCGGCTCCCCCACCCGCGGGCTGGTCAACGTCCTGCCGACCGGCCGGAACTTCTACTCGGTCGACCCCAAGGCCATTCCCTCCCGGCTGAGCTGGGAGGTCGGCCAGTCCCTCGCCGACTCGCTGGTGCAGCGCTACCTCCAGGACACCGGCGCGTATCCGAAGTCCGTCGGGCTGACGGTGTGGGGCACCTCCGCGATGCGCACCCAGGGCGACGACATCGCCGAGATCCTGGCGCTGCTGGGCTGCCGTCCGGTCTGGGACGAGGCGTCGCGGCGCGTCACCGGCTTCGAGGTGGTCCCGCTGGACGAACTGGGCCGGCCGCGCATCGACGTCACGGTCCGGATCTCCGGCTTCTTCCGGGACGCGTTCCCGCACGTGGTCGGGCTGATCGACGACGCCGTGCGCAAGGTCGCCGAGCTGGACGAACCGGCCGACCGGAACTACGTGCGCGCCCACGCCGACGAGGACACCGCCGAACACGGCGACCGGCGGCGCGCCACCGCCCGTGTCTTCGGCTCCAAGCCGGGCGCGTACGGCGCGGGCCTGCTGCCGCTGATCGACGCCCGCAACTGGCGCTCCGACGCCGACCTCGCCGAGGTGTACGCCGTCTGGGGCGGCTACGCCTACGGCCGCGGGCTCGACGGGCGGCCGGCGCGCGGGGACATGGAGACCGCGTTCCGGCGGATCGCGGTCGCCGCGAAGAACGTGGACACGCGCGAGCACGACCTGGTCGACGCCGACGACTACTTCCAGTACCACGGCGGGATGGTGGCGATGGTGCGCCATCTGACCGGCGCCAACCCCGAGGCGTACGTGGGTGATTCGGCCACCCCCGACCAGGTGCGGACCCGCACCCTCGGCGAGGAGACGCACCGCGTCTTCCGGGCCCGGGTGGTCAACCCGCGCTGGATGGCGGCCATGCGCCGGCACGGCTACAAGGGCGCCTTCGAGATGGCGGCGACCGTCGACTACCTCTTCGGCTACGACGCCACGGCCGGCGTCGTGGACGACTGGATGTACGAGAAACTCAGCGCGGAGTACGTCTTCGACGCGGAGAACCGGGACTTCATGAAGAAGTCGAACCCGTGGGCGCTGCGCGGCATCACCGAACGGCTCCTGGAGGCCGCCGACCGGGGCCTGTGGGCCGAGCCGGACGCGGACACCCTGGAGCGGCTGCGCGCCACCTACCTGGAGCTCGAAGGCGACTTGGAGGGCGACCAGTGACCACCCCCTTCCCCTTTACGGCCGTCGTGGGTCAGGACGACCTGCGGCTGGCGCTGCTGCTGAACGCGGTGTCGCCGGCGGTCGGCGGCGTGCTGGTGCGCGGCGAGAAGGGCACCGCCAAGTCCACGGCGGTACGCGCCCTCTCGGTGCTGCTGCCGACCGTGGACGTCGTCGCCGGCTGCCGCTTCTCCTGCGACCCGGCCGCCCCGGATCCGGCCTGCCCGGACGGGCCGCACAACCCGCCCGGTGCCTTCGAGTCCCGCCCGGCGCGCATGGTCGAACTGCCGGTCGGCGCCTCCGAGGACCGGCTGGTCGGCGCCCTGGACATCGAACGGGCCCTGGCGGAGGGCGTGAAGGCCTTCGAGCCGGGCCTGCTGGCCGACGCCCACCGGGGCATCCTCTACGTCGACGAGGTCAACCTCCTCCACGACCACCTGGTCGACCTCCTGCTGGACGCGGCCGCGATGGGCGCCTCCTACGTGGAGCGCGAGGGCGTCTCGGTACGGCATGCCGCGAAGTTCCTGCTCGTCGGCACCATGAACCCCGAAGAGGGCGAGCTGCGGCCGCAGTTGCTGGACCGGTTCGGCCTGACCGTGGAGGTGGCCGCCTCGCGCGAGCCCGACCAGCGGGTCGAGGTGGTACGGCGACGGCTCGCGTACGACGACGACCCGGCCGGATTCGCGACGCGCTGGGCCGGTGAGGAGGCCGCCGTACGGCAACGGATCGTGGCGGCACGGGCGTTGCTGCCGTCGGTGCGGCTGGGCGACGGGGCGCTGCGGCAGATAGCGGCGACCTGCGCTGCCTTCGAGGTCGACGGTATGCGCGCCGACATCGTGATGGCGCGGACGGCGACCGCGCTGGCCGCGTGGGCCGGGCGGACCGAGGTGCTGGCGGAGGACGTCCGGCAGGCCGCGCTGCTCGCGCTGCCGCACCGCAGGCGCCGCAACCCCTTTGACGCGCCGGGCCTCGACGAGGACAAGCTGGACCAGACGCTGGAGGAGTTCTCCGGCGAGTCCGAGGACGACGATCCCGATCCGGACGGTCCCGGCGGGGGCGGCGGGCAGCCGGCGCCCGACGACGGCGACCCGCAGGGCGGCGACACGGGTGCGCGGCCCGAGGCCGGGGAGGACGGCGAGCCACAGGCCTCCGGCGGCTCGGGCGAGCAGGCGCCGACACGGGCCGCCGAACCCTTCCGCACCAAGGTGCTGACCGTGCCCGGGATCGGTGCGGGCGCCGCCGGCCGGCGCTCCCGCGCGCGCACCGAGCACGGGCGTACGACGGGTGCCCGGCGGCCCCGAGGTGCTCTGACCAAGCTGCACCTGGCGGCGACCGTGCAGGCCGCCGCCCCGCATCAGCGGGCCCGCGGGCGGTCCGGTCCTGGCCTGGTGGTCCGGCGGGACGATCTGCGGCAGGCGACCCGGGAGGGGCGCGAGGGCAACCTCGTGCTGTTCCTGGTCGACGCGTCCGGGTCGATGGCGGCCCGGCAGCGGATGAGCGCCGTGAAGGGCGCCGTGCTGTCGCTGCTGCTCGACGCCTATCAGCGGCGGGACAAGGTGGGGCTGGTGACCTTCCGGGGCTCGGCCGCCGATGTCGCGCTGCCGCCGACCTCGTCCGTGGACGCGGCGGCGGCCCGGCTTGAGGCGCTGCCGACCGGCGGGCGCACCCCGCTCGCCGCCGGGCTGCTCAAGGCGCACGACGTGCTGCGGGTGGAGCGGTTGCGGGACCCCGCGCGACGGGCCCTCGTCGTCGTGGTGACCGACGGCCGGGCCACCGGTGGACCTGAGCCGGTCGCGCTCGCCGGGCGGGCGGCCCGGCTGTTCGCGGCCGACGGCGTCGCCTCGGTGGTCGTGGACTGCGAGTCGGGGCCGGTACGGCTCGGACTCGCCGGGCAGCTGGCCGGTGAACTGGGCGGTGCGGCGGTGACGCTCGACGAGTTGCGGGCTGACTCCATCGCCGGGCTGGTGAAGGACGTGCAGAGGAGGGCCGCGTAATGCCGCAGGGACAGCCGAGTGCCGTACCGGACGACGGACTGACGACTCGTCAGCGTCGGAATCGGCCTCTTGTCGTCGTGCACACGGGCGTCGGCAAGGGGAAGTCCACCGCCGCGTTCGGGCTCGCGCTGCGCGCCTGGAACCAGGGATGGCCGATCGGGGTGTTCCAGTTCGTCAAGTCGGCGAAGTGGAAGGTCGGCGAGGAGCGGGCGCTGCGGGTCCTCGGGGACTCCGGGGAGGGCGGGACCGTCGCCTGGCACAAGATGGGCGAGGGCTGGTCCTGGGTGCAGCGGGACGCACAGCTGGACAACGAGGAGAAGGCCCGCGAGGGCTGGGAGCAGGTCAAGCGTGACCTGGCGGCCGAGACGTACCAGCTGTACGTGCTCGACGAGTTCGCGTACCCCATGCACTGGGGGTGGGTGGACACCGACGAGGTCGTCGAGGTGCTGCGGAACCGGCCCGGGAACCAGCATGTCGTGATCACCGGGCGGAACGCGCCCGAGCAGCTGGTGGACCTCGCCGACCTCGTCACCGACATGTCCAAGGTCAAGCACCCGATGGACGTGGGGCAGAAGGGGCAGAGGGGCATCGAGTGGTGATGTCTTCCGTTCCACGGCTGGTCATCGCCGCGCCTTCCTCGGGCAGCGGCAAGACCACCGTCGCCACGGGGTTGATGGCCGCGTTCGCCGCGCGGGGGCTCGCCGTGTCCCCGCACAAGGTCGGACCGGACTACATCGACCCCGGGTACCACGCGCTCGCGACCGGGCGGGTGGGGCGGAACCTCGACGCGTACCTGTGCGGTCCTGAGCTCATCGGGCCGTTGTTCGCGCACGGTGCGCGCGGCTGCGACATCGCCGTGGTCGAGGGTGTGATGGGACTGTACGACGGGGCCGCCGGGGAAGGGGAACTGGCGTCCACCGCTCATGTCGCGAAGCTGCTGCGGGCGCCGGTGGTGCTGGTCGTGGACGCGTCGTCGCAGTCGCGGTCGGTGGCCGCGCTGGTGCACGGGTTCGCGTCGTGGGATCCGGAGGTGCGGGTCGGGGGCGTGATCCTGAACAAGGTGGCGTCGGACCGGCACGAGGAGTTGCTGCGGGAGGCGCTGGATTCCTCCGGGGTGCCGGTGTTCGGGGTGCTGCGGCGGGTGGCCCTGGTGGATACGCCGTCGCGGCATCTGGGGCTGGTGCCGGTCGCCGAGCGGCGGGGCGAGGCGGTGGACGCGGTCGGGGCGATGGCCGCGCAGGTCTCCGACGGGTGTGACCTGGAGGGGCTGCTGGGGTTGGCCCGGGGGGCCGGTGTGGTGCCGGGTGCGGCGTGGGATGCGGGTGCGGCCGTGGCTTCCGTGGTTTCCTCGCCCCCGCCGCCCCTACCCGTCCCATCTCCAGGGGCGGGCGCCCCTGCGACCCCGACTTCGGGGGCTGCCGCCCCCGAACCCCCGCTTCGGCCTGAACGGCCTCGTCCTCAAACGCCGGACGGGCTGGGGAGGGTGGCGGACGGGCCGCAGAGGGTGCGGGCCGGCCTTCGTCCTCGGACGGCGGACGGGCTGGGTGGCGGGGGTGCGCTGCGTGTACCGGACGGGCTGGGTGGTCGGGGTGTGCGGCCCGTTGTTGCTGTCGCTGCTGGGGCCGCCTTCAGCTTCTCCTATGCCGAGCACACCGAGTTGCTCGCTGCCGCCGGGGCCGAGGTGGTGCCGTTCGATCCGTTGCGGGACGAGCAACTGCCGGACGGGACGCGGGGGTTGGTCGTCGGCGGCGGTTTCCCCGAGGTGTACGCCGCCGAGCTGTCCGCCAACGAGCCGCTGCGCAAGGCCGTCGGCGCCCTCGCTCACGGCGGTGCTCCGGTGGCCGCGGAGTGCGCCGGGCTGCTCTATCTGTGCCGGGAGCTGGACGGGCTGGCGATGTGCGGTGTGCTGGACGTCCGGGCGCGGATGACCGAGCGGCTGACTCTCGGCTACCGGGACGCGGTCGCCGTGAGCGACAGTGTGCTGGCGGTCGCCGGGACCCGGCTGCGGGGACACGAGTTTCACCGGACCGCGGTCGAGCCGGGGGCCGGTGCGGCGCCCGCGTGGGGTGTGCGTACCCCCCGGCCGCGGGTCGAGGGTTTTGTACAGCAGGGCGTGCACGCGAGTTATCTGCACACGCACTGGGCGTCCGAGCCCGGTGTGGCCCGAAGGTTCGTGGAGAGGTGCCGGACGTCATGAGCAGCAGGCTGATCGGAGTCGGGGTGGGTCCGGGTGACCCCGAGCTGGTGACCGTGAAGGGCGTCAACGCCCTGCGTGCCGCCGAGGTGGTCGTCGTACCCGTCATGGCCGGGCCTGATGGGAAAGACGTCGGTGAGCAGGGCCGTGCCGAGGCGACCGTGCTGCACTACGTCGGCGCGGAGAAGGTCGTCCGAGTCGTGTTCGCGCTGAACGAGCGCAGTGACCGGGGGCGGCGCGAGGCCGCCTGGGACGCGGCGGGCACCACGGTCGCCGGGTTGCTGCGGGAGCGCGGGTCCGTCGCCTTCGCCACCATCGGGGATCCGAACGTCTACTCGACCTTCACCTATCTCGCGCAGACCATCGCCGGGCTGGTCCCGGACGTGGTCGTGGAGACCGTGCCCGGCATCACCGCCATGCAGGACCTCGCCGCCCGTTCCGGTGCCGTGCTCACCGAGGGGACCGAGCCGCTGACGCTGGTGCCGGTGACGGCGGGTGCCGAGGTGCTGAAGGACGCGCTGAGCGGGCCGGGGACGGTCGTGGCGTACAAGTTCGGGCGGCAGGCCGGCGCGGTCGCCGAGGCGCTGCGGGAGACCGGGCGGATCGAGGACGCCGTGTGGGGGTCGGCGCTAGGCCTTGACGAGGAGTCCATACGGCCCGCCGCCGAACTCGACGGTTCCCCGCTGCCGTATCTCTCCACGCTCATCGCGCCGCCGCGCCGGGACGGCGGCAGAGGCGGAAAGCTGTGAGCGCCTCAGCCCGAGATGCCCACCACCAGCCAGATGAAGGCGGCCCCGGCCACCGTGCACAGCAAGGTGGAGCGGGCCGGGTGTTCGTGGTGGGCCTCGGGGAGGATCTCGGCGGCGGCCAGATACAGCAGGACGCCGCCGAAGAGGCCGAGATAGCCGCCGAGCACGGTCTCGGGGATGGTGAAGAAGACGGTCGACAGGGCGCCCAGGACGGGTGCGCAGGCGTCGGCGATCAGCATGCCTATCGCCCGGCGGCGCGCGTTGCCGTAGAGGCTCGTGATGGTGAACGTGTTGAAGCCGTCCGCGAAGTCGTGCGCGATCACGGCCAGCGCGACCGCCGTGCCCATGCCGCCGCCCACCTGGAAGGCCGCGCCGATCGCCACGCCGTCCATCGCGCTGTGCCCGACCATCGCGCCGGCCGCCGTCAGGCCCACCTCGGGCGCCCGGTGACCGTGTTCGTCACCGCCGTGCGCGGCCTGGCGGAGGGCCAGCGTGCGTTCCACCAGATGGGCCACCAGGAAGCCGGCCACGAAGAGCAGCAGGGCGGCCGGTACGCCGAAGATCTCCCGGCCGGCCGCGTGCAGCGCCTCCGGCAGCAGGTCGAGGCCGACCACCCCGAGCATCAGTCCGCCGGCCAGGCCCAGGACCAGGTGGCGACGGTCGGTCACGCGCTGTGCCGTCCAGCCGCCGGCCAGCGTCATCAGGAACGCGCCGAGCGCGACGAAGACCGCCATGTGCCCTTGCTATCCGATCGACCCGCCCCAGCGCACATCCAGCAGCACCCGTAACACCGTTTGTCCAGAGAGGACCGATTTTCCATGGCCGATGCCGCTGCCTCTGCCGCTGTCGCAGCCACTGCCTGCGGCGCCGCCCCCACCGGCAGGGTGACCTTCGTCGGTGCCGGTCCCGGCGCCGCCGATCTGCTGACGTTCCGGGCCGCGCGTGCGATCGCCGAGGCCGACGTGGTGATCTGGGCCGCGAGCCTGGTCCAGGCGGAGGTCCTCCGGCACGCGCGCGAGGACGCCGAGATCCTCGACTCGGCCACGATGTCGTTGGAGGACGTCGTCGCCGTCTACGAGCGGGCCGGGGCGGAGGGGCTGCGGGTCGCCCGGATCCACTCCGGCGATCCGGCCCTGTGGGGCGGTACCCAGGAGCAGGTCGACCGGTGTGCCGGGATCGGCGTCGAGGTCGAGATCGTGCCGGGGGTGTCCTCGTTCTCGGCCGTCGCCGCGCTCGCCCAGCGCGAGCTGACCATTCCCGAGGTCGCCCAGTCCGTCGTCCTGACCCGGCTCGGCGGCGGCAAGACGCCGATGCCGCCGGGCGAGGAGGTACGGGAGTTCGCCCGGCACGGCACCACCATGGCGATCTTCCTCTCCGCCGCGCGCAGCGGGCAGCTGGTGCGGGAGCTGCTGGAGGGCGGCTATCCGACGTCGACGCCGGTGGTCGTCGCCTACCAGGCGACGTGGCCGGAGGAGCTGGTCGTGAAGTGCACGATCGAGACGCTGGAGGAGACCGTCAAGGAGCACAAGCTCTGGAAGCACACCCTGTTCCTGGTCGGCCCCGCCCTGGACGCCCACGGCACCCGCTCGCACCTCTACCACCCCGGCCACTTCCACGGCTTCCGCAAGGCCGACCCTCAGGCGCGGAAGGCGCTGCGTGAGCGGGGGGCGAGTACGTGATCACGGTCATCGGTACGGGGACGGGGGCGCCCCTGGCCCCGGAGGCGCTGGCCGGGGCCACGCTGGTGGTCGGGGGGCGACGGCACCTGGACGCCGTGCGGCTGCCGGAGGGGGCCGAGCGGATCGTCCTCGGGCCGCTGGCACCCGCGCTCGACGCCGTCGAGGAGTACGTCGAAAAGGACCGCCCGGTGGCCGTGCTGGCCTCGGGCGATCCCGGGTTCTTCGGGATCGTGCGGGCGCTGGCCGAGCGGTTCGGGCCGGAGCGGCTGGAGGTGCGGGCCGGGGTGTCGTCCGTCGCCGCCGCGTTCGCACGGGTCGGGCTGCCCTGGGACGACGCGGTGGTGGTGAGCGCGCACGGGCGGGAGCCGCGTACGGCGGTGCACGTCTGCCGGGCGCATCCGAAGGTGGCGGTGCTGACCGGGCCGGGGGCCGGCCCGGCGGAGCTGGGGGCCGCGGTGCCGGCGGACCGGCTGCTGGTCGTGGCGAGCGCGCTCGGTGACCCCGGGCGGGAGCGGGTGGAGCGGGTCACGCCCGCCGAGGCCGCCGGCCGGGACTGGGGAGCGGACGTCAACGTGGTGCTGTGCCTGGACCCGGCGCGGGTGCTCGGGGCGGCGCGTACCGTCGCCGGGGTGGCCGCCGGGCCCGCCCGATGGGCCCTGGACGAGCGGGAGTTCGCGCACCGGGATTCGATGATCACCAAGTTCGAGGTACGGGCGCTGGCGCTGGCCCGGCTCGGGCCGCGGATCGGCGACCTGGTCTGGGACGTCGGCGCGGGTTCCGGGTCGGTGGCGGTGGAGTGCGCCCGGCTCGGGGCGGCCGCCGTCGCCGTGGAGAGGGCCGCGGACGGGGTCGAGCGGATCGCCGCCAACGCGCGGGCGCACGGCGTGTACGTGGACGTGGTGCACGGTACGGCGCCCGAGGCCCTGGCCGGACTCCCGGATCCCGACGCCGTGTTCGTCGGCGGCGGGGGTCGTGAGCTGCCCGCCGTGGTGGGTGCCTGCGCGCTGCGGGCCCGGCGGTCGGTGGTGGTCGCGCTGGCCGCCCTCGACCGGGTACCGGCGGCGCGCGAGGCGCTGACCGGTGCCGGGTTCTCCTGCGACGGGGTGCTGCTGCAGTCCTCGCGTCTCGCGCCGCTGCCCGGGGATGTCACCCGGCTGGCGGCGGCCAATCCCGTGTTCCTGCTGTGGGGGGATCGAATCCCCCTTTCCGAAGAACCCTCCGAAGAACCCTCCGAAGAAGGAGTTGCTCAGTGATCGGCCTCATTTCCGCCACCGCGGCGGGGGCGGCGGCACGCGACCGGCTGGCCGCGGCGTGGCCGGACCGCACGCGGGTGTACGACGGTCCGGTCGGGGACGCCGTGCGGTCCGCGTTCGCGGAGTGCGGGCAACTGGTGTGTTTCCTGGCCACGGGTGCGGTGGTCCGGCTGATCGCCCCGCTGCTGGGCGAGAAGACGGCCGACCCGGGTGTGGTCTGCGTCGACGAGGGCGGGCGGTTCGCCGTGTCCCTGGTCGGCGGGCACGCGGGCGGCGCGAACGAACTCGCCCGGGAGGTGGCCGAGGTCCTGGCCGCGCAGCCGGTGGTGACCACCGCGACGGACTCCGTCGGACTGCCCGGCCTCGACACCCTGGGCTTCCCCGTCGAGGGCTCGGTGGCGACCGTGTCACGGGCCCTGCTGGACGGTGAACCGGTCGCCCTGCGCACCGAGCTGACGTGGCCGCTGCCGCCGCTGCCGCTGGCCGGGGAGGGCGCGTACACGGTCCGGCTGACCGACCGCGCGGTCGAACCCGCCGAGCGCGAGGTGCTGTTGCGCCCGCCGTCCCTCGTGGTGGGCGTCGGCGCCTCCAAGGGCGCTCCGGTCGACGAGGTGCTCAGCCTGGTCGAGGGGGCCCTGCGGGACGCGGGACTCTCCCCTCGTAGCGTCGCCGGACTCGCCACCGTCGACGCCAAGGCCGGGGAGCCCGGCATCGTCGAGGCGGCCGCACGGCTCGGGGTCCCCCTGGTGACGTACACCGCCGAGGAGCTGGCCGCGGTGGCGGTGCCCAACCCCTCCGACGCGCCGCTGGCCGCCGTCGGCACCCCGTCCGTCGCGGAGGCCGCGGCCCTGGTGCGTGGCGGGGAACTCCTCGTCCCCAAGCGGAAGTCGGCCCCTGCGGACGGCCGGCCCGCCATGGCGACCTGCGCCGTCGTACGACGACCCGCGCGTGGCCGGCTCGCGGTCGTCGGGCTCGGACCCGGCGCCCGCGACCTGCTCACCCCGCGCGCCAAGGCCGAACTCCGGCGCGCCTCCGTGCTCGTCGGGCTCGACCAGTACGTGGACCAGATCCGCGACCTGCTGCGGCCCGGTACCCGCGTCCTGGAGTCGGGGCTCGGCGCCGAGGAGGAGCGGGCGCGGACCGCGGTCGCCGAGGCGCGTGCCGGGCATGCCGTCGCGCTGATCGGCAGCGGCGACGCCGGCGTGTACGCGATGGCCTCGCCCGCGCTCGCCGAGGCCTCCGACGACATCGACGTGATCGGCGTCCCGGGCGTCACCGCGGCGCTCGCCGCCGGGGCGATCCTGGGCGCGCCGCTGGGCCACGACCACGTCTCCATCAGCCTGTCCGACCTGCACACGCCGTGGGAGGTCATCGAGCGCCGGGTGCGGGCCGCCGCCGCGGCGGACATCGTGGTGACCTTCTACAACCCGCGCTCCCGGGGCCGTGACTGGCAGCTGCCGAAGGCGCTCACGCTCCTCGCCGAGCACCGCGAGCCGGCGACGCCGGTCGGTGTCGTACGCAACGCCTCGCGCCCCGACGAGTCGAGCCGGGTGACCACCCTGGGCGCACTCGACCCGGCGTGGGTCGACATGATGACCGTCGTGACCGTGGGCAACACGGCGACCAGGAACATCGCCGGGCGCATGGTCACCCCGCGTGGTTACCGCTGGCAGGAGAGCGCTCCGGAGGGGGCCGAGTGAACCGGGTCGTCCATCCCATCGAGGAGGAGTCCTTCCGGCGGCTGCGGGCCCGCCTGGACACCTCGCACTTCCCGCCGCTGACCCGCGCCGTGGTGGAGCGGGTCGTCCACTCCGCCGCCGACCTGGAGTACGCGAGCGACCTCGTGACCGACGAGGACGACCTGGTGAAGGCGCATGCCGCGCTGCACGCCGGGGCGCCGGTCGTGGTGGACGTGGAGATGGTCGCCGCCGGGATCACCCGCCGGGAGACGGTGTGCCGGCTGCGTGACGCCAAGTCCGTTGCCGGGCTCACCCGTTCGGCGCACGCGATCCGCCTCGCGTACGAGCAGGTGGGCCCCGGCGCACTCTGGGTGATCGGCAACGCGCCGACCGCTCTGGAGGAGCTGCTGACGCTGGACGCCTCCCCCGCGCTCGTCATCGGTCTGCCCGTCGGCTTCGTCGGCGCCGTCGAATCCAAGGCCGCGTTGCGGGAGAGCGGGCTGCCCGCCGTCAGCAACGTGTCCGAGAAGGGCGGCTCGGCGGTCGCCGCCGCCGCGCTCAACGCCCTGCTGTACCACCCCACTTCCGAGGAGACGCTGTGACCACCCCGCCCGCCCTGCTCATCGCCGGCCATGGCACCCGGGACGAAGCCGGGGCCGAGGCGTTCCGTGACTTCGTACGGGAGCTGGGCCGCCGCCACCCCGAACTGCCCGTCGCCGGCGGCTTCATCGAGCTGTCCCCGCCCCCGCTGGGCGAGGCGGTGGCCGAGCTGGTCGAGCGCGGGGTACGACGGTTCGCCGCCGTACCGCTGATGCTGGTCTCCGCCGGGCACGCCAAGGGCGACATCCCGGCCGCGCTGGCCCGGGAGAAGGAACGGCACCCGGGGATCTCCTACACGTACGGGCGTCCGCTGGGCCCGCATCCCGCGCTGCTGACCGTGCTCGAGCGGCGCCTGGACGAGGCTCTGGGCGCCGACGGGGGGCGCGCCCCGCTGGACCGGGCGGACGTCACCGTGCTGCTGGTGGGCCGGGGGTCCACGGACCCGGACGCCAACGCCGAGGTGCACAGGGCGGCACGGCTGCTGTGGGAGGGGCGCGGCTACGCCGGTGTGGAGACGGCGTTCGTGTCGCTGGCCGCGCCGGACGTGCCGAGCGGACTCGACCGGTGTCTGAAACTGGGGGCGCGCCGGATCGTCGTCCTCCCGTACTTCCTGTTCACCGGGATCCTGCCGGAGCGGGTGCGGCAGCAGACCGAGGGCTGGGCGGCCGCGCACCCCGAGGCCGAGGTGCGCTCGGCGGACGTCATCGGGCCCGAGCCGGAGCTGCTCGACCTGGTGATGGAGCGGTACCGGGAGGCGGCCGCCGGCGAGGTGCGGATGAACTGCGACTCGTGTGTGTACCGGATCGCGATGCCCGGTTTCGAGGACAAGGTGGGGCTGCCGCAGCAGCCGCACTTCCATCCCGACGACGACGGCCACGACCACGGGCACCACCATCACCACGGCGGCCACGCGCATGCGCACTGACGACGGTTCCGGCGGTTCGGGAGGCCCGCACGATCTGCGGCACCACGGTGACGCCGAGGTCCGTGACGACGGTTCCGCGCTGATCGACCTCGCGGTCAACGTACGGGCCGACACTCCCCCGGCCTGGCTGCGGGAGCGGATCGCCGGATCGCTGGCCGGTCTCGCGGCCTATCCCGACGGGCGGGCGGCACGGGCGGCGGTCGCCGCGCGGCACGGGCTGCCGGTGGAGCGGGTGCTGCTGACGGCGGGCGCGGCGGAGGCGTTCGTGCTGCTGGCGCGTGCGCTGAAGGTGCGCCGGCCGGTGGTGGTGCATCCGCAGTTCACCGAGCCGGAGGCGGCGCTGCGGGACGCGGGACACACCGTGGACCGGGTGCTGCTGCGGGAGGCGGACGGGTTCCGGCTCGACCCCGCGGCCGTGCCGGAGGACGCCGACCTGGTGCTGATCGGCAATCCGACCAACCCCACGTCGGTGCTGCATCCCGCCGAGGCGATCGCCCGGCTCGCCCGGCCCGGGCGGACGCTGGTGGTCGACGAGGCGTTCATGGACGCGGTGCCGGGCGAGCGGGAGGCGCTGGCCGGGCGGACCGACGTGCCGGGGCTGGTGGTGCTGCGGAGCCTGACGAAGACGTGGGGGCTGGCGGGGCTGCGGGTCGGCTATGTGCTGGCCGCGCCGGAGATCATCGCGGAGCTGGCACGGGCGCAGCCCTTGTGGCCGGTGTCGGCGCCGGCGTTGGTGGCGGCCGAGGCGTGTGTGGCGCCGCGGGCGCTGGCGGAGGCGGCGCACGCGGCGCACCGGGGGGCGGCCGACCGGGCCCATCTGGTGGCGGGACTCGAGGAGTTCGCGCCGGAGGGGGTCCGGGTGGCGGGACCTGCGGAGGGGCCGTTCGTGCTCGTCCGGATGGCCGGGGCGGCCGCGGTGCGGCGGCAGTTGCGGGTGTTGGGGTACGCGGTGCGGCGGGGGGACACGTTTCCCGGGCTGGACGAGGAGTGGGTGCGGGTCGCGGTGCGGGACCGGGGGACGGTGAACGGCTTCTTGCAGGCGCTGGATCAGGCGTTGATGTTGATACGGGGGTGAGGGGGGCCGGGGAACCGCGGGCCGTGGGTGAGTGCGGGTGCGTTGTGGCTGGTCGCGCCCGCGCGGCGGTAGCCGCACATCGACTACCGCCCCGCACCCCTCCGGGGCGCGTCAGCGGACGCCTCTAGGAACGCCTGCGGCGCGCCAGGAGAAGCGTTCCCCCGCCCGACACCACGAGCGCGAGCGCTCCTCCCACCGCATACGGCGTCATCGAACTCCCGCCCGTCTCCGCCAGCTTGGTCTCCTTCGCCGGGGCGCCCTGGGGCTTGACGTCGGTCACCGGGTCGGCCGGGTCCGACGGGGCGGCCGGGTCCGGCGGTGTCTCGCAGGTCGCCTTCGCGAGGGTCAACGTTCCTTCCACGTCGGCCACGTTCAGCTTCAGCGGGTTCACGGAGACCTTGAGTTCCAGGGCGCTGGCCGCCGCCGTCGTCGAAGTCGTCTCGCGCTTGGAGAGGTCGAGGCGGACCTCGCCGACGCCGGGGACCTTGACGTCGGTGGGGCCGCCCGCGCTCAGCGTCACGCGCTTGCCGAGGACCGTGACGGCGCCGAGCACGTTCGCCGAGGCCACCGGCTGCTTGCCGGTCTCGCAGGTGGCCCGGGAGGTGACCGTGTCGAGTTCGACGAGGGACAGCAGGGGCAGGCCGGGCAGGTGCAGCCGGGCGTGGACGAGGTGGACCGAGCCCTCGGCCAGGCTGTCGGAGACCGTCGCCCTGGCCGAGGCGGCTTCGGCGCCCAGGACGCTGAACGGCTTGCCGCCGTCCACCCCGTCGAGCGTGGCGGTCAGCGCGGTGCGGTCGGCGCTCTGCGGTGCCTGGACCTGGTTCAGGGAGACCGCGAGCGGGACGTTCACGGTCTTGTCGAGGAGCGAGACGTCCAGGCCGGTGCGGAGGACGACCGCGCCGGCGCGGCCCTGGTCGGTGGTCGCGTGTGCGGCGCCCGCGCCCGCCAGGGCCGCGGGACCGGCGACCAGGGCGGTGGCCGTCGCGATGGTCGCGAGACGGCGTGCGGGCATACGGAAGGTGTCGCTGTTCAAGGTGGTGGGACCCCCAGAGGAAACTTGCTCGGGACCCGCCAAGAATTACGCACCAGGGGTGAACGGGCGGCAATCCAGCGTGACTTCACTCATTAGTGGACTTTCCGTGCACGCATTCGAACCGCCGGGCACAGGCGTTCCTTTACTCGACGACCTGCCCGTTCAGCACCACCCGGCGGGGGGACGCGAGGACGCGTACGTCCGCGCGCGGGTCGCTCTCGTACACCACCAGGTCCGCCGGTGCGCCCTCCTCCAGGCCGGGCCTGCCGAGCCAGGCGCGGGCCGCCCAGCTGGTCGCCGCGAGCGCGTCGAGGGGCGGGATCCCGGCGGTGACCAGTTCGGCGACCTCGCCCGCGACCAGGCCGTGGGCGAGGGAGCCGCCGGCGTCGGTGCCGACGTAGACCGGGATGCCGGCGTCGTAGGCGGCCCGGACGGTGTCGTAGCGGCGCTCGTGGAGCCGGCGCATATGGGCCGACCAGCGCGGGAACCTGGCCTCGCCGCCCGCCGCGAGGTCGGGGAAGGTGGCGATGTTGACGAGGGTCGGGACGATGGCGACTCCGCGTGCGGCGAAGAGGGGGATCAGCTCCTCCGTCAGGCCGGTCGCGTGCTCGACGCAGTCGATGCCGGCCTCGACCAGGTCCTGGAGCGAGTTCTCGGCGAAGCAGTGGGCGGTGACCCGGGCGCCGAGCCGGTGCGCCTGGGCGATCGCCGCCTCCACCGCGTCCCGTGGCCAGCTGGGGGCCAGGTCGCCGAGGTCGCGGTCGATCCAGTCGCCGACCAGCTTGACCCAGCCGTCACCGCGCCGGGCCTCCTGGGCGACGTAGGCGACCAGGTCGTCCGGCTCGATCTCGTGGGCGAAGTTCCTGATGTAGCGGCGGGTGCGGGCGATGTGCCGGCCGGCCCGGATGATCTTCGGGAGGTCCTCGCGGTCGTCGACCCAGCGGGTGTCGGAGGGCGACCCGGCGTCCCGGATCAGCAGCGTGCCGGCCTCGCGGTCGGTGAGGGCCTGTTTCTCGGCGGTGGCCGCGTCGACCGGCCCGTCCGGGCCGAGCCCGACATGGCAGTGGGCGTCGACGAGACCGGGGAGGGCCCAGCCGTCCACTGTCGTGATGTCATGGGCGCCGGTGGGGCGGTCGTAGGAGATCCGGCCGCCGACCACCCACAGCTCGTCGCGGATGTCCTCGGGTCCCACCAGGACCCGGCCCTTCACGTGCAGCGCCGCTTGATCGCTCATGCTACGCACGATAGTTCGTCGGGTGCGGGTGCGTCGTGGCTGGTCGCGCCCACGCGGCGGTAGCCGCATATCGAATACAGCCCCGCGCCCCCTACGGGGCGCTGTCCTGGCCCTCCTCCACGTCCGCCATCGCCGGATCCAGCAGGCGCGAGAGGAAATGGCGAGTGCGCTCGTGCCGCGGGTTGCCGATGACCCGGTCGGGGGCGCCGTCCTCCACGATCACCCCGCCGTCCATGAAGACGACCCGGTCGGCGACCTCGCGGGCGAAGGTCATCTCGTGGGTGACGACCATCATGGTCATGCCCTCCCGGGCCAGCATCCGCATCACCGCCAGCACGTCCCCGACCAGCTCCGGGTCGAGGGCCGAGGTCGGCTCGTCGAAGAGCATCACCTCGGGGCCCATGGACAGCGAGCGGGCGATCGCCACGCGCTGCTGCTGGCCGCCGGAGAGGGAGGCCGGGTAGGCGTCCGCCTTCTCCGAGAGGCCCACCCGCTGCAGGTTCTCGGCGGCCACCCGTGCCGCCGTCGCCTTGTCCCGCCTCAGGACCCGGCGCTGCGGCAGCGTGAGGTTGTCGGTCACCGTGAGGTGCGGGAAGAGGTTGAACTGCTGGAAGACCATGCCGATACGGCGGCGTACGGCGTCGATGTCGACATCGGGGTCCGTCAGCTCCGTGCCGCCGACGAACACCTGGCCCTTGGTGGGCTCTTCCAGGAGGTTGACGCATCGGAGCAACGTGGACTTGCCGGAGCCCGACGGGCCGATGACGCACACGACCTCGCCCTGGCCGATCTCCAGGTCGATGCCGCGCAGCACCTCGTTGTCGCCGAAGGACTTGTGCAGGCCCTTCAGCTCGATCTCGGGTCGGCTCATTTGACGGCCTCCTGGGCCTTCGCCTCCATGCGGCGCACCACGAAACCGAGCGGGATCGTGACCAGCAGGTAGCACAGGCCGGCGACGAGGATCGGTGTGGAGTTGGCGGTCGTACTGGCCAGGTCGCGGCCGTACTTGGACAGTTCGCGCTCCTCCAGGGTGACGCCGAGGAACAGGACCAGGGAGGAGTCCTTGAAGAGGAGCACCAACTCGTTGGTCAGGGGCGGGAGGATGATGCGGAACGCCTGCGGGATGACGATCGAGACCATCGCGCGGGCCGGCGAGAAGCCCAGTGAACGGGCCGCCTCCAGCTGGCCCTTGGGGACCGCCTGGATGCCCGCGCGGATCGTCTCGGCCATGTAGGCGGCGGCGACCAGGCCGAGGGCCAGCGCCACCTTTCCGTAGGTGCCGCCGACGATCTCCGTGCCGGGGAAGGCCAGCGGGACCGCGACCCCGATGAAGATGAAGATCAGCAGGGCGGGCAGGCCGCGGAAGATCTCGATGTAGATGCCGGCCAGCCAGCGGTAGGGGCCGACGGAGGAGAGCCGCATCAGCGCGATCAGCATGCCGAGCGCCAGGCCGACGACGAACCCGGACACCGTGTAGAGCACGGTGTTCTTCAGCGCCAGCGTGATGACGTCCGGGAACATCTGCTTGGCGATGCTCCACTGCGCGAACTGGTTCTTCAGCCGTCCCCAGTCGGCGCCGACCGCGAAGGCGATCACGGCAGCCACGAAGACGACGTACTGCGCACCGCGGGAGAGCCGGCGCTTCTGCCGCCGGCTCAGGCCTTTCCTGCGGGGCTGGAATTCGGTGTCCGCGGCGGTCATGAGGCGGCCGGAGAGGCCGCGGACGCGTCGTACGGGCCGATCCACTTCTCGTACAGCTTCTTGTACGTGCCGTCGGCCTTGGCGTCCGCGATCGCCTTGTTGACGGCGGCGAGGAGCTTGGTGTTGCCCTTCTTGACCGTGAAGCCGTACTGCTCACCGGTGTTGATCTGCCCGGCGATCTGGAAGGCGGCGGCGTTGGCCTTGTCCTTCAGCCAGCCCTGGACCACCGGGTAGTCGATGACGACGGCCTTGACCTGGCCGGTGCGCAGGCCGTTGAGGACGGCGTCGGAGGACTCGAAGGAGACCGGGTCGAAGCCCTGCGCCTTCGTGTAGTCCTCGCCGGTGGTCTGCGCCTGGGTGCCCAGCTGGACCTTCTTCGCCTTGGCGTCGGCGAGCGAGGTGATACCGCTGTCCTTGGCGACCAGGAGGGCCTGGGTGGCGTCGAAGTAGGGGTCGGAGAAGTCGACGTTCTTCTTGCGCTCGGCGGTGATGGTCATGCCGGCCGCGGCCAGGTCGCACTCGCCGGAGTTGAGGAAGGCGCCGGTCTTGAAGTTCTCGAACGGCGTGTCGAGGATCTGCTGCTTCACGCCGAGGTCCTTGGCGACCAGGTCGATCATCGACACGTCGAAGCCCTGCACCTTGCCGTCGATCTCCGACTGGAACGGCGGGTACGGCAGGTGGGTGCAGGTGGTGAGCTGCCCGGCCTTGACGAGTTCGACCCCGCCCGCGGCCGTTCTGGAGGCGCTGGAGCCGTTGCCGCTCGACGTGCAGCCGGCCACGAGGGCCAGCCCGGCCGCGGCGGTGACGGCGGCCAGGGCGCGAGCCCGGCGGTGCCCGAGGAGCGTGGTCACGAGACCTCCCGTGAGTCTGTGGTGGAGCTTTGCATTCCGTTTGCGGGTTCCGATTATAAGGAGATGTTTGGGTTTCTCAAACCAATCCGATGGCAATGAGGCCGTCCGGCCTAAGAAGTCGCCGGTCACCACCGCCCGCCGCCGGTCAAGGGGCTGCGATGGGCGCCGGTTACGCTCATGCTGGTCCACCCCTCCGTGAGCGAAGAGAGCACCGCCGTGACCCACCCCTTCCTCGACCTGCCCCCGCTGACCGCCGCGCACTTCGCCGCCATCGAGGACCGCGTGGCCAGGCTCCTCGACACCCGGCAGGACGTCCTGATCACCCAGGGCGAGGCGCTGCTGCCGCTGGAGGGCGCGATCAGGGCGGCCGCCGGGCCGGGGACGACCGCGCTGAACGTGATCACCGGCCCCTACGGGCAGACCTTCGGCGACTGGCTGCGGGACTGCGGCGCGACGGTGATCGACCTCGCGGTGCCGTTCCACACGGCGGTGACGGCCGCGCAGATCCGGGAGGCGTTCGCCGAGCACCCGGAGATCGACTTCGTCTCCCTGGTGCACGCGGAGGCGGCGACCGGCAACACCAACCCGGTCGCGGAGATCGGCGCGGTGGTACGGGAGCAGGGCGCCCTCTTCTATCTGGACGCGGTCGCCTCGGTCGGGGCCGAGCCGGTGCTGCCGGACGCCTGGGGCGTGGACCTGTGCGTGATCGGGGCGCAGAAGGCGATGGGCGGCCCGGCCGGCGTCTCGGCGGTGTCGGTGAGCGAGCGGGCATGGGCCCGGATGGCGGCGAACCCGCAGGCCCCGCGCCGCTCGTATCTGTCGCTGCTGGACTGGAAGGAGCGCTGGGTCGACGGCGGCCGCAAGGTGCTGCTGCACGCTCCGGCACAGCTGGAGATGCTCGCCCTGGAGGCGTGCCTGGAGCGGATCGAGGCGGACGGACCGGAGACGGTGATGCGCCGTCACCGTACGGCGGCACTGGCCACCCGGGCCGGGGCGGTGGCCCTGGGCGGCGGCCTGGAGCCGTACGTGTACGAGGAGTCGGACGCCGCGCCGGTCGCCACGACACTGCGGGTGCCGTCGGGGGTGGTGGCGTCGGAGCTGGTCGCCGAGGCACTGGCGGGTGACGGCACGCTGCCGCTGGCCGCGGGCGGGGGCGCGCTGGCCACCGAGATGATCCGGGTGAACCACTACGGAGTGGACGCGACCGTGGGCGCGGTCCACGCGAGCCTGGCGGCACTCGGCGCGGGGCTGGCGAAGCGGGGCCGGACGGTGGACCTGGAGGGGGCCCGGCGGGCGGTGGAGTCCGTCTGGCGGTAGCGGCCGGAAACGGGCGGGAGGCGGCACCGGCGATTCACCCCGCACCGGTGACGCCACCCGCGTCGGGCGGCTTGCCCGGGCCGCCGGCGGCATATCGAAAGTGTTAACGGCGCCAGAATTCAAGGCAATTCCGAATTCCCTTTTGTTGGATGGCTTACCCGAGTTCTTCTGCCCGCTTTTTGCGGAGCTAAACCGGGGTAATTTCATCCAGGTTTCAACCCTGTGACGCACTCCACATAACCGGGTCATTTGCCCGGTTTGTGGTGGGAAATATCGGCACATACGGGCACGGCGGATCGAGCTGGCAACAGCACCCGCCGTGCATTTTTGCATTTGCCTCGCTAAATTCAGTCCGCATGACCGCACCACAAGCAGACCTGATCGTCGAGCGCCCGATGGTGACCGACGGCGCCGCCCTGTGGCGTATCGCAAAGGATTCCGGAAGCCTCGATCTGAACTCCTCGTACAGCTATCTGCTGTGGTGCCGGGATTTCGCCGGCACGTCGGCGGTGGCGCGCGGCGCGGACGGCGAGCCGGTCGGATTCGTGACCGGGTACACCCGGCCGGACCGCCCGGACACGCTGCTCGTCTGGCAGGTGGCCGTGGACGCCGTCCAGCGCGGCCGCGGTGTCGCGGCGAAGCTGCTGGACGGGCTCACGGCGCGGGTGGCCGCCGAACAGCCGCTCACCGCCGTCGAGACCACCATCACGCCCGGGAACACCGCCTCCGAGCGGCTGTTCACCTCGTACGCCGCCCGGCACGGCGCCACCGTCGAGCGCACCGTGCTGTTCGAGGCCGGCGAGTTCCCGGACGGTCCGCACGACCCCGAAGTCCTGTACCGCATCGGCCCCTTGACCCCCACATCGCACTGAGGAGCCTCCCTGTGACCATCACCCAGCCCGACCTGAGTGTCTTCGAGACCCTGGAGTCCGAGGTCCGCAGCTACTGCCGCGCCTGGCCGACCGTGTTCGACCAGGCCCGGGGCAGCCGGATGTACGACGAGGACGGCCACGAGTACCTGGACTTCTTCGCCGGCGCCGGGTCACTCAACTACGGCCACAACAACCCGGTGCTGAAACGGGCGTTGCTCGACTATCTGGAACGTGACGGGGTCACCCACGGCCTCGACATGTCGACCACCGCCAAGCGGTCGTTCCTCCAGACCTTCCAGGACCTGGTGCTGCGGCCGCGCGACCTGCCGTACAAGGTCATGTTCCCCGGTCCCACCGGCACCAACGCCGTGGAGTCCGCGCTGAAGCTGGCGCGCAAGGTGAAGGGGCGCGAGGCGATCGTCTCGTTCACCAACGCCTTCCACGGGATGTCCCTCGGATCGCTCGCCGTCACCGGCAACGCCTTCAAGCGGGCCGGGGCCGGGATTCCGCTGGTGCACGGGACGCCGATGCCCTTCGACAACTACTTCGAGGGCAAGGTCCCGGACTTCCTATGGTTCGAGCGGCTCCTCGAGGACCAGGGGTCGGGGCTCAACAAGCCCGCCGCGGTGATCGTGGAGACCGTGCAGGGCGAGGGCGGCATCAACGTCGCACGGCCCGAGTGGCTGCGCGCTCTCAAGGAGCTGTGCGAGCGGCAGGACATGCTGCTGATCGTCGACGACATCCAGATGGGCTGCGGACGCACCGGCGCCTTCTTCTCCTTCGAGGAGGCCGGGATCGTCCCCGACATCGTCACGGTGTCGAAGTCCATCAGCGGCTACGGACTGCCCATGTCGCTGTGCCTGTTCCGGCCCGAGCTGGACGTGTGGGAGCCGGGCGAGCACAACGGGACCTTCCGCGGCAACAACCCCGCCTTCGTCACCGCGGCCGCCGCCCTGGAGAGCTACTGGACCGACGGCCCGGCGATGGAGAAGCAGACCCGGGCCAAGGGCGAGCAGGTCGAGCAGGGGCTCATCGCGATCGTCGAGGAGAACCTCGCCGACGTACGGGAGTACCGGGGCCGGGGTCTGGTGTGGGGCATGGAGTTCCACGAGAAGGCGCGGGCCGGGCGGATCGCCAAACGCGCCTTCGAACTGGGGCTGCTCATAGAGACGTCGGGGCCGGAGAGCGAGGTCGTCAAGCTGCTGCCCGCCCTGACCATCACCCCGGACGAGCTGGACGAGGGGCTGAGCATCCTCGCCCGTGCCGTCCGGGAGACCGTCTGACCAGGATCTAGCAAGGAGGCTGTACACCACCGTGATCGTCCGTTCGTTCAAGGAGATCGAAGGCACCGACCGGCACGTCAAGGCCGCGTCCGGGACCTGGGAGAGCAAACGCATCGTCCTCGCCAAGGAGCGGGTCGGCTTCTCGGTGCACGAGACGATCCTCTACGCGGGCACGGAGACGGAGATGTGGTACGCCAACCACATCGAGGCCGTGGTCTGCGTCGAGGGCGAGGCCGAGCTGACCGACCGCGAGACCGGGACGTCGTACACGATCACGCCCGGCACCATGTACCTCCTCGACGGGCACGAGCGGCACACGCTGCGCGTCAAGGAGGACTTCCGCTGCATCTGCGTGTTCAACCCGCCGGTCACCGGCCGGGAGGACCACGACGAGAACGGCGTCTATCCGCTGCTGACGGAGGAGGGCTGACCCATGACCACGATCACCGACCTGTACCCGAGCCGTGGCCCGGTCGAGGTCTCCGTACCCCGCAAGGACCCGGTCGTCTGGTCGGCGCCCGGTGCGGCCGGGCCGATCGCCACGGACCGGCTGGAGGCGTTCGAGCGGGACGGCTTCCTCGCCGACGAGCACCTCCTCGCGGACGACGAGGTCGCCGTGTACCGGCAGGAACTGGAGCGGCTGGTCGCCGACCCGGCGATCCGGGCCGACGAGCGCTCGATCGTCGAGCCGAAGTCGAAGGAGATCCGCTCGGTCTTCGAGGTGCACCGGATCAGCGAGGTGTTCGCGAACCTGGTGCGCGACCAGCGGGTGGTCGGGCGGGCCCGGCAGATCCTCGGCTCGGACGTCTACGTCCACCAGTCGCGGATCAACGTCAAGCCCGGGTTCGGGGCCAGTGGCTTCTACTGGCACTCGGACTTCGAGACCTGGCACGCCGAGGACGGACTGCCGAACATGCGGACCGTGTCGGTCTCGATCGCGCTGACCGAGAACCACGACACCAACGGCGGTCTCATGATCATGCCGGGCTCGCACCGGACGTTCCTGGGCTGCGCCGGTGCCACGCCCGAGGACAACTACAAGAAGTCGCTGCAGATGCAGGACGCGGGCACGCCCTCGGACGAGGCGCTGACCGCGATGGCCGGCGAGTACGGCATCAAGCTGTTCACGGGCCGGGCCGGTTCGGCGACCTGGTTCGACTGCAACTGCATGCACGGCTCCGGCGACAACATCACGCCGTTCCCGCGCAGCAACGTCTTCATCGTGTTCAACAGCGTGGAGAACGCGGCGGTGGAACCGTTCTCGGCCCCGGTACGACGGCCTGAGTTCATCGGGGCGCGGGACTTCACGCCGGTGCGGTGACGCGAGTGCACAGCCGACCGGGCCGCCGCGCAGCGGCCATCGGACACCGCATCGGGGCGCGGGACTTCACGCCCGTGCGGTGATCTCCCCCTGAGCCGGCCGGGCCGGGACCTCCCGTGGGACGGGGTCCCGGCCCGGTCGTGTCCGCGTCCCCTCAGCCGCCGAGCACGTCCAGGAGCCGGTCCACGTCCGCGGCGGTGTTGTACAGGTGGAACGCGGCCCGCAGGTTGCCCGCCCGGTTGGAGACCTCGATGCCGGCGCGGCTCAGGTCCGGCTGCCGGCCGCCGAGTCCGGGCACCGAGACGATCGCCGAGCCGGGTGCGGGCAGGGGCGCGTGCCCGAGGGCGGCGAGTCCGGCCCGGAACCGGTCGGCGAGGGCCACGTCGTGGGCGTGCACGGCGGCCACCCCGAGTTCCTCGATCAGGTCGAGGGAGCGGCGCAGGCCCGCGAGAGTGAACAGGGCGTGGGTGAGGTCGAACCGGCGGGCGGAGTGCGCGAGTTCGGTGACCGGGCCGTAGCAGCTGTCCCACGGCTCCTCGCCCGCGACCCAGCCGGCGAGCAGCGGGGTCAGCCCGCCGAAGTCCTCGGGGACCACGAGGAAGGCGGTGCCGTGCGGGCCGAGCAGCCACTTGAAGGAGACCGCGGCCGAGAAGTCGTGGTCGTCGGCGTTCATCGGGAGCCAGCCGGCGGACTGGGAGAAGTCGACGTAGGTAAGCGCCCCGTGCTCGCGGGCGGCCTCCCGCAGGGCCGGCAGGTCGGCGACGCGTCCGTCGGCGGACTGGGCGGCGCTGACCGCGACCAGAGCGGTGCCGGGGCGGACGGACTCGGCGATCCGCTCCAGCGGCACGGCGCGGACCTTGAGGTCGCCGCGGACGTGGAACGGGTTCAGCACGGAGGTGAAGTCGTCCTCGGCGGTGAGGACTTCGGCGCCGGCGGGCAGCGAGGCGGCGATCACACCGGAGTGCGCGGCGACCGACGCGCCCACCGCGACCCGGGTCGCGGGGACGCCGGCGAGCCGGGCGTACGCGGCCCGGGCGGCCTCCACGTCCTCGTACAGCGAGGTCAGCGGACGGCCCTCGGCCCGCAGCAGCGCCGCCTCGTGCAGGGCGGCGACGGTGCGGGCCGGCAGCAGGCCGTTGCTGGCGGTGTTCAGGTAGGTGCTCTTCGGGGTGAACTCGGCGCGGACGAGGCTCTCGAACGTCTCCGTGGTCTCCATGGCTCCACTCTGCGGCCCACCGAACCCCCCGTCCATTGCGGATTTTTACGCAGAACCGCTAAGCCCTGCTTATACGACCGCTCTGACCTGGGGTTTCTCAGTGCTGCGGGACCGCGCACCCGTCCGGCCCGCAGGCCTCGGCGTCACCCTCGTCGATGAGCTGCAGCGGGGAACGCGCACCCCAGGCCTGGCCGAGCGCCTGGGTGAACACCTCGGCGGGCTGGGCGCCGGAGACCCCGTACTTTCGGTCGAGGACGAAGAAGGGCACCCCGTTGGCGCCGAGCTCGGCGGCCTCGCGCTCGTCGGCGCGGACGTCGTCGGCGTAGCGGGCCGGGTCGGCGAGCACCCCGCGCACATCCTCCGCGTCCAGCCCGGCCGCCACGGCCAGTTCGACGAGCCGCTCGGCGCCCTCGGTGAACAGGGACCGCTCCTCGGCGAAGTTGGCCCGGTACAGGAGCTGGATCAGCTCGTC
Organism: Streptomyces sp. NPDC001220; assembly: GCF_053597895.1. NCBI lineage: Bacteria > Bacillati > Actinomycetota > Actinomycetes > Kitasatosporales > Streptomycetaceae > Streptomyces > Streptomyces sp. NPDC001220. Next base: position 264,154 of record NZ_JBSFJE010000011.1, on the reverse strand, counting down.
CTGGCGGCCCTGCTCCTTGGCGAAGTGCAGCAGCCGGTGCATGTCGAAGGTGTTGCCGTGGTCCCGGCCTCGCGTCTGGTAGTCGAGGCCCTCGGCGGCGGCCTGGGCACCCAGGTTGTCCTCGCCGGCCTGGGCCTGCGCCGCGCTCATGCCGTACTTCTTGGTGAGCATCGCCAGCACCGGCTGGACGTCGTCCTTGGCACGGCCGGGGTCCAGCTCGAAGGAGCGGTGCACGACCTCGACCTGCTCACGGTACGGGAAGGCGGCGAGCGCCTTCTCGAAGCGGGCCTTGCCCACGTAACACCACGGGCAGGCGATGTCGCTCCAGATCTCGACGCGCATGTCTTCGGCTCTCCAGGTAGTAAGACGTCTCTCAACTGCCTGAACCTTCAATCAGCCCGCTTCATTCCCCGCCCACCGTGTACCGCAGGTACAGATGGTGGTCACCGTCGGCGGGCGGTTGGTCCGGGTCCGGCACCCAGCCCTGGCGGGCGTAGAAGGCCTGGGCCCGCCGGTTGTCGGTGTGCACGTCGAGCACGGCCGTCCGCCTGCCGTCGGCGCGCCACTGCTCCAGGCAGGCGCCGTGCAGGGCGGTGCCGACCCCGGCCCGCCAGTGGTCGGGGTCGACATGGAACTGGAACAGCTTGACCGTTTCCGCGGGCCCGCCCTCCGGTGTACGGAAGGAGGCGATCGCGGTGATCACGCCCGCTTCCACCACGCACAGCACCTGCCCGTCGGGCCGCTCGACTGCTCCCCGCCAGGCCGCCGTCCAGTCGACGTCGTCGTCCGGGAGGCCGTCCGGGTAGTACGTCGACCGGGCCCGGTGGTGCAGCGCGGCGATCTTCTCGGCCTCGGCGGGCAGGGCCGTACGGATCACCCGCAGCCCCTTCAGAGGGTCCCTGATCATGCAACGGAGGACGCGATCAGGCCCGCGCCGGTTCCAAGGCCGTCCTTCTCGCCGTGGTCTTCCCGCTCAGCTTCCGTCGCGGAGATCGGCCGGCCAGTCGGGCCTGAACTCGATGTGGTCGTACGTCACCACACATCCCTCCCCTATCGGCGACTGGGTCATGAAGCCGACCAGGGCGCCCTCCGTCTCCTTCTCCCCGCCCAGCGTGAACAGCCGCACGAAGACCCACCTCTTGCCGTCGCGGGAAGCGTGGAAGGCGAGCGCCCGCCCGGTCCGGCTGATCCGCAGCCAGACCGAACTCCCCTCCACCGTGAAGGCGTTGGAGTCGTCGGAGTGCCCCCGGGTGACCACCGTGCAGACGGTGGGGACGTCCGGGGAGTTCTCCAGACAGAGCTTGGCCCAGGCCCGGTCACCGACGTGGACGTACAGCACACCGGCGTCGAAGGCGGCGCCGAATCCGACGGTGACCCGGGCGATCAGCTGGAAGTCCCCCTCGGGCGCCCCGAGCAGCCGGGGCGCGTCCGAGGCGGGATCCAGGGCCTCCCCGGTGGGCGACACGAACCGGTCCTGCCGGGCCCCGGCCCACCCGGTGAGCACACCGCCCTCATAGAACCAGTGCCCGTCGGGCCCGTAGGTACGGAGGGGAAAGGGAAGTTCGGGAAGTTCCACGTCCATGGTCGGATTGTGTCAGGGTCACTTTGAAACAGACGCAGGGGCAGCCGACTTCAAGGGGCGCGGGGAACTGCGCGAGCAACCACGAACCGGCACACCGCAACGCACCCGCGCCCCCTCGGCGCTACCGCTCCAGCACCCCGTTGAACCGCCGAGGAAGCCCCAGCGGATTCTCGTCCCGCAACTCCACCGGCAGCAGAGCCTCCGGCACCCCCTGGTACGCCACCGGCCGCAGCCACCGCTCGATGGCCGTACCGCCCACAGAAGTGGACGTGGACGTCGTAGCGGGGTAGGGCCCACCGTGGTGCTGGGCCGACGCCACGGCAACCCCCGTCGGCCACCCATTGACCAGCACCCGCCCGGCCAGCGGCGTGAGCTCCGCGAGGATCTCCGCCCCGAGACCCTCCCCCGCGGCCTCCTCGGCGGAGACGTGCACCGTCGCCGTGAGATTCCCCGGCAGCCGCGACAGCACCGCCGTCGCCTCGCCCCGGTCCGCGTACCGGACCACCACGGTCACCGGCCCGAAGCACTCCTCCAGGAGCAGGTCGTACGCCCCCTCCTCGGCCAGCCGGCTCGCCGGCACCGTGAGGAACCCCGCGCTGACGGTGTGCTCGCCGCCCGCGCCCGGTGTCACCGGGCTCTCCACGTCGGGGAGTTCGGCGCGCTCGGCGACCCCGGCGACGAAGTTGTCCCGCATCCGGTGGTCGAGCAGCACGCCCGCGTCGGTGTCGCTGACCGCGTCCGTGAGGGACTTGACCAGGCCGTCACCGGCGGCGTCGGCCGGCACCAGCACCAGGCCCGGCTTCACACAGAACTGGCCCACGCCCAGCGTCATCGAACCGGCGAGCCCGGTGCCGATCTCCCCGCCGCGCTCGGCGGCCGCGGCCTCCGTGACCAGGACGGGGTTGAGGGAGCCCAGCTCGCCGTGGAACGGGATCGGCACCGGACGCGCGGCGGCCGCGTCGAACAGCGCACGGCCGCCCCGCACCGAACCGGTGAAGCCGGCCGCGGCGACCAGCGGGTGCCTGATCAGCTCGATGCCGGCCTCGAAGCCGTGCACCAGACCGACCACCTCGGCGGGGATGCCGTGCTCGGCCGCGGCCCGGCGCAGCACCTTGGCGACCAGCTCGGACAGGCCCGGGTGGTCGGGGTGGGCCTTGACGACGACCGGGTTGCCCGCGGCCAGCGCGCTCGCGGTGTCGCCGCCGGCGACCGAGAAGGCGAAGGGGAAGTTGGAGGCGGAGTAGACGGCGACGACGCCCAGCGGGACCTTGTAGCGGCGCAGGTCGGGGACGGGCGGGGTGGCGGTGGCGTCGGGGTGGTTGACGATGACGTCGAGGAAGGCGCCCTCGTCGACGATGTCGGCGAAGGCCCGCAGCTGGTAGGTGGTGCGGGCGAGCTCCCCGGTGAGACGGACCGGACCGAGCGCGGTCTCGGCGTCGGCGGCCTCCACGAGGTGGCCCTTGGCCGCGTCGAGTCCGGCGGCGGCGGACCGCAGGAAGGCGGCGCGGACCGTGCGGTCGGCGAGGGAGCCGCGTGCGGCGTGCGCCGCGGTGACGGTGGTGTCCACCTCCTCGGCTGTGGCTTCCACCGCAACCTGTTCACGCTGCTTCCCGGTACGCGGGTCGACACTCCAGACTGGTGCTGCTGCCACCGCGGGTTCCTCCATGAGTTGCGTTCTGCCGCAGAGCCGGGTCACTCACCAGGGATGTTCGATATACTGAACGCTATCTCTGATGATGAATATGCTGTTGGAGACTATAACCTCGGTTTCTCGTCCAACGAAGGGGTCAAGGGCGATGTCGGCAGGCGAGACAGGCGGCGGGGCACAGGTCAAGTCCGCGGTACGGACCGTGGAGTTGCTCGAGTACTTCGCCGGCCGGCCCGGTATGCACTCCCTCGCGGCGGTCCAGGAGGCCGTGGGCTATCCCAAGTCCAGCCTCTACATGCTGCTGCGCACCCTGGTGGAGCTGGGCTGGGTGGAGACGGACGCGACCGGCACCCGGTACGGCATCGGGGTCCGGGCCCTGCTGGTCGGCACCTCCTACATCGACGGCGACGAGGTGGTCGCGGCGGCCCGCCCGACCCTGGACCGGCTCTCCGACGACACCACGGAGACCATCCACCTGGCGCGCCTCGACGGCACGAACGTGGTCTACCTGGCCACCCGCCAGTCCCAGCACTACCTGCGCCCCTTCACCCGGGTCGGCCGCCGGCTCCCCGCGCACTCGACCTCCCTGGGCAAGGCGCTGCTCGCCACCCACACCGACGAGCAGGTCCGCAAGCTGCTCCCGGAGACCCTCCCGGCGCTCACCGAGCACACCCTCACGGACCGCGAGAAGCTCATCGAGGAGCTCCACCAGATCCGTGAACAGGGCTTCGCGATCGACCGCGAGGAGAACACGCTCGGGCTGCGCTGCTTCGGGGTGGCGATCCCGTACCGCACCCCGGCCCGCGACGCGATCAGCTGCTCGGTCCCGGTGGCCCGGCTCACCCCCGCACACGAACAGATGATCAAGGACGCGCTGTTCGACGCCCGGGACCGCCTGACGCTGGCGACGCGACGGCTCTAGCGCGGCGCCGCATGAGCGGACGATGAGAAATCCGCCCGCACGGGAACGGACGACCCGTCTTCGCTCGTCTGTCTGAGCGGAATGAACAAGACGATCAGGCGAGCGTCCGTCTTCGCGCTGCTGCTCGTGCTCACTCTGCTGGTCAGGGCGACATGGGTGCAGTTCTACGACGGCCAGGCCCTCGCGGACGACACGGACAACCGGCGCAACGCGATCGAGACGTACTCGCGGCCGCTCGGGAACATCATCGTGGCCGGTGACTCGATCACCGGCTCGGCACGGACCCTGAGCAGCAGTGACCTCAAGTACAAGCGCACGTACAGGGACGGCAGGCTGTACGCGGCCGTGACGGGCTACGCCTCGCAGGCCTATGCCCCGACCCAGCTGGAGGGCATCTACCAGGACCTGCTGAACGGCACCGACACACGGCTGAAGACGGTCATGGACACGGTCACCGGCCAGCGCGCCGACCCGGGCAACGTGATCACGACGATCGACCCGGCCGTCCAGAAGGCGGGGTACCGGGCGCTCGGCGACAAGAAGGGCGCGGCGGTCGCGATCGACCCGAAGACCGGCAAGATCCTCGCGGTCGTGTCCACCCCGTCGTACGACCCCTCCTCGCTCACGGACGCCAACACGGCCGGTGTGGCCTGGAAGAAGCTGACCGCCGACGCGGACAAGCCGCTCACCAACCGGGCGCTGCGCCAGCCGCTGCCGCCGGGTTCGACGTTCAAGCTGGTGGTCGCGGCGGCGGCGCTGGAGGACGGCCTCTACGCCAACGTCGACGACAAGACCCACAGCCCGAACCCGTACACCCTGCCGGGCACGACGACCCCGCTGCGGAACGAGAGCAGCACGGCCCCCTGCGAGGACGCCTCGATCCGTACGGCGCTGCGCTACTCCTGCAACAACGTCTTCGGCAAGATGGCCGTCGAGCTCGGCCAGGACAAGGTGCGGGCGATGGCCGAGAAGTTCGGCTTCAACAACGCCAAGCAGGACATCCCGGTGCGGGCCTGGGCCAGCGTCTACCCGTCGGACATGGACAAGGCCCAGACCGGCCTCTCCGGCATCGGCCAGTTCGACGTCACGGCGACCCCGCTGCAGATGGCCATGGTCTCCGCCGCGATCGCCAACGGCGGCAAGCTGGTCTCGCCGCACATGGTCTCGCAGATCACCGACAGCGGTGGCGACGTGCTGAAGAACTACGACGACGACACCAGCACCGAGCAGATCGTCAGCTCCGGGACGGCCGAGCAGTTGCAGTCCGCGATGCAGACGGTCGTCGAGCAGGGCACCGGCACGAACGCCCGGATCGACGGCGTGACGGTGGGCGGCAAGACGGGCACCGCCCAGCACGGCGAGAACAACTCCAAGACCCCGTACGCCTGGTTCACCTCGTACGGCAAGTCCGACGGCACGGGCAAGGAGGTCGCGGTGGCGGTCCTGGTCGAGCAGTCGGACGCGGCGAGGACGGAGGTCAGCGGCAACGGGCTGGCGGCGCCGGTGGCGAAGGCGATGATGCAGGCGGCGTTGAAGTAGAGCGCCCCGTAGGGGCGCGGGGAACTGCGCGACCAGCCACGAACAACCCGCGGCCGAAAGCGCACCCCCGCGCCCCACCCCCTACTTCACACCCAGCACCTGCTCCACCGGATCGATCGCGAAGTACACCAGGAACAGCGCCGACACGACCCACAGCAGCCAGTTGACCTCCTTCGCCTTCCCCAGCACCGCCTTGATCACCACGTACGCCAGGAACCCCGCCCCGATCCCGTCGGTGATCGAGTAGGTGAACGGCATCGCGGCGATCGTCAGGAACGCCGGGATGGCGATCTCGTACTTGTCCCAGTCGATGTGCTTGACGTGGGTCATCATCAGGAAGCCCACGGCGATCAGCGCCGGCGCCGCCGCCTGTAGCGGCACGATCGTCAGCAGCGGCGTCAGGAAGAGCGCGAGTCCGAACAGCCCGCCGGTGATCAGGTTGGCGAAGCCGGTGCGCGCCCCCTCGCCCACCCCCGCCGCCGACTCGATGTACGCCGTGTTGGAGGAGGCCGAGCCCACACCGCCGGCCACCGCCGCCGCGCCGTCGATGAACAGCACCCGTCCGATGCCGGGCACCTGCCCCTTCTCGTCGAGCAGCCCGGCCTCCGCGCTGATGCCCACGATCGTGCCCATGGCGTCGAAGAAGTCGGACAGGATCAGCGTGAAGACCAGCAGGACGGCGGTGAGGACGCCGGCCTCGGCGAAGCCGCCGAACAGGCTGAAGTGGCCGAGGAGTCCGAAGTCGGGGGTGTCGACGATCTTGTCGGGGACCTTCGGCGTGGTCAGGCCCCAGCTCTTGATGTCGGCGACCGAGTCGATGACGATCGCCACGACGGTCATGGTGACGATGCTGATCAGGATCGCGCCCTTCACCTTGCGCGCGACCAGTGCGATGGTCAGGAGCACGCCAAGACAGAAGACCAGTACGGGCCAGCCGGTGAGCCGGCCGACGGCGCCCAGCTGCACCGGCACGGTGGTGTTCGCGGCGTCCGGGATCCGGCTGACGAACCCGGCGTCGACGAAGCCGATGAAGGCGATGAACAGACCGATGCCGACCCCGATCGCCTGCTTCATCGCCTGCGGGATCGCGTTCATGATCGCTTCACGCAGGCCGGTCACCACCAGCACACAGATCAGAATGCCTTCGAGGACGACCAGGCCCATCGCGTCGGACCAGCTCATCAGCGGCGCCAACTGGAAGGCCACCACGGCGTTGAGGCCGAGCCCGGCCGCGATGGCCAGCGGCAGGTTGCCGCCGACGCCCATGATGACCGTCATCACACAGGCCACCAGCGCGGTGGCGGTGACCAGTTGGCCGGTGTCGAGGGTGTGGCCGAACTTGTCCTTGGCGCTGCCGAGGATGATGGGGTTCAGGACAAGGATGTAGGCCATGGTGAAGAACGTGGCGAAGCCGCCGCGTATCTCCCGGCCGAAGGTGGACCCTCGTTCGGAGATCTTGAAGAACCGGTCGACGGTGTTGCCGGCAGGTGGCGGGGCGCTCTGCCGCTCGTCCACCTTCTGCGACTCGGACATGGTCGTACTCCTCGTTGCCTGAGCGATCGTGTGCGGATGCTGGCTGGATTGTTCCCGCGTCGAACCGGTTTCAGGTTTTCTCCGTGTTACGGAATCAGGCCCGATGGACTCCGGTCGCCCGGACCGCCACCGAACCCCCGTACGGCACACACAAAAAGATCACTGCTACGCTCCGGATCTCGCCGGAACGTTCCTCCGCACGTTCGCATGTCGATCCACCTGTCATTCGCATGACACAGGCACGCATGGCACAGGCAGGCATGACACAGGCGCGCATGGCGCGGACACCCTGACAGAAGAGGTCACCCGTGGGCACAGTCGTCGACGACGCCGCCTCCGCGGAGTTCCATGCCTTCTTCGAACGCCACTACGCCGAACTCTCCCGCCTCGCCCACATGTTGACCGGCGAGGCCGACGCCGCCGACGACCTGGCCGCCGACGCGCTGCTGGCGCTCTGGCACCGCTGGGACCGGGTGCGCGCGGCCGACCACCCGGTGGCCTACGCCCGGGGTGTCGTCGCCAACCTGGCCCGCACCCGCATCCGCAGCGCCGTGCGCGAGCGACGCCGTATCGCCCTGTTCTGGTCGCCCCGCGAGGAGAAGACCGAGAACCCGGACATCGCCGGCGTGGTCGACGTCCAGGGGGCGCTGCGCCGCCTGCCGTTCCGCAAACGGGCGTGTGTGGTGCTTCGGCACGCGTTCGACCTGTCGGAGAAGGACACCGCGCTCGCCCTCGGGATCTCGGTGGGTACCGTTAAGAGCCAGACCTCGAAGGGCATGGCCGAGCTGCAGAGACTGCTCGGCGACTCCCAGGGTGTGCCGCAGCGGGTGCACGCGGCGATGGGGCCGCGCGCCGGTGAGAGCGGAGGAAGGAACCGATGAGGCAGCAGGACGTGCACGACGAGCTGCGCGCCCGGCTGCACGAGACGGCCGAGGAGCACGAACCCGACCGCGCCCGCATCCTGGCCCGGGTCGAGCGGGGCATGGCCGCGCAGGGCCGCCCCGGCCACCGCGCCACCCTGCCGCCCCTGTTCGGCTGGGTCCGGGTGGTCAGCGCCACGGCGGCGGTCGCCGCGGTCCTCGGCGTCGGCGGCTACGCGGTCGCCTCGGCCGTGAAGGACCCGCCCACCGAGAGGACGGTCGCGGTGTCGCCGACGCCCTCCGCCTCGCCGGACGCGACCAGCCGCCCGCCGTCCCGCACCGCCGCTCCGCCGGCCCCCGGCGTGCCCTCGACCCACTCCTCCCCCAAGGCGAGTTCGACGCCCTCGGCGACCCCGAAGGCCTCCGCCACCCCCGCGGCACCCGTCGTGAGGGGCGAGCAGGACGGGCCGCTCTGGTCGGACGGCTCGGTGGACCCGCACAGCAACGACTTCTGGGCGCAGTCCGACGTCACCCTGAAGACCTCCGCGCAACTGACCGCGCTCACCGTGCGGTTGAAGGTGGCCCAGACCGGCGGGGTGTCCGACGCCGGAGCCTGGCGCTCCCTGCCGGAGACCGACTTCACGCAGTCGGTCACCGAGCGGGACGGCTTCCTCGTCTATACGTGGACGCTCAAGCCGGGCAGCAAGGTCGCGGTCGGCGAGTGGGTGTTCGCGGGCCAGTACAACCACGAGCAGGGCGGCCGCGACGCCAAGAAGGACGGCTACACGATCACCGGCAGCGCGGGCGGCAGGCAGTACGCGGTGACGGGCGACTTCGCTACCCAATCGACAGCCGACGGGGACTCATAGGCAAGCAGCCTTCTCGCTGGTGTAGGCCTTGAGCGTGATGCGGCTCGCACCGGTACCGCCGGCCGTCGACTTGAGGGTGGCGGTCGGGTAGTAGGTGCCCGCGCGGACCTGGATGACGGTGCCGGCGGTGGCGTGCGCGACGGCCGACTCCAGCTGTGCGGTGGTGGAGACGGTGACCGTGCTGGTGGCGGCCTGGGCACCGCCGTTCGACAGGCCGAGGTAGACGCCGCCCGCGCCCGCCGCGACGGCCACCGCCGCGGCGATCGAGAGGGTACGGGTCCTGCGGTGGCGTCCCGTGCTGAAGCGCACTGGGCGTTCCTTTCCTTGACGTCGCCGATGACGACGTGCTGACGAGGGGAGCGAAACGGGCCGGAGGGGCTGCCCCGGCCCGTTTCTGTCTCCCAGTCGCCACCGCGGCCGGAAAGGGTTGCCGCGTCCGCCGCCGAGGCCTGCGGCCTACGACACGAAGTACGTCGGGTTCGGCAGCTTGTACGTGCGGTCCGCGTGGCCGCCGTCCAGGTCCGAGTACTGGTCGCCGAAGTTGGCGATGATGTCGTACCCGAGGTCCTTCTCGATGTGCTTACGGGTGCCGGACTTGTACTGCACGGTGGTGCAGGTCCAGCTGCCAGCGGTGGCGCAACCGCTCAGGTACGACGGCGGGTTGGCCGCGTCCTTGAGGAACATGTGCCCGGCGTCGAGATTGACGTCGGCGCCGATCTTCTTCAGGTTCTCGACGGCGGCGGTGCGCTGTGCCTCGCTGAGACCGGAGTTGTAGAAGACCTCCACCCCCTTCTGCTTCGCGTACTGCACCAGCTCGGCGCTGCCGAAGACTCCCGGGCGGTCGGCCTTGTTGACGTAGGCCGCCCAGGTGGCGGAGTTGTACGTGTAGTTGTAGCGCTTCTCGTAGTCGAGGCTGAGCAGCAGCGTGTCGTCGATGTCGAAGACGACCGCGGGCTTCTCGCCCTTGCGGTGGGCCTTGCGCGCGGCGCGGTCGATGTAGCGCTGGGCGTCCTTGTCGAGATGCGCCAGGTCCTTGGCGTACGGGCTGGTCGGCGACGCCTGGTAGACGCCGCCCGCGTCGGCGGCCGTGCCGTAGTAGGTGTCGATGTCCTTCACCAGGAGCCCGATGTTGTAGGGCTCGTGGGTGGAGTTCGCGGTCTTCTGGCCGGCGGTGGCGGCACCGGCGCCGTAGAGGGCGCCGGCGGCGACCGCACAGGAGGCGGTGATCGCCGCGATGCGGAGTGACTTATGCATGACAGGAGTTCTACGCGCGTCATCCTGGTGGGCGCGAGTCCCGTTGCCTGATCGATATCTCATCCACAGGCAAAAAACGGGTCAAGCGCCCTGGAGGGATTGGTTCCGGATGTCCGGGTCAGTCCATGGTGGCCCCGATGGCGGTGCTGGCGGTCGTCAGGAAGGTGGTCGCGGGCAGTGTGCCGCTGGAGCTGCGGGCGTTGTACGTGCTGCTCGCGTCCGTCGACTTGAACGCGGGGGTGCCGATCCCGCTGTCCCAGTTGTTGCCGGCCGACACGACCGAGGAGCCCTTGCTGACCAGGCCGCTCCCGTTGCTCACGGCGAGGTTCTTGCCGAGCCGGGCGGCGCTGGTGGCGAAGTAGTAGCCCCAGTTGCCGTTGGCGTAGGCGGTGGTGCGGTTGATGACGATCGCGCCGGTGTTGGAGTTCTCGGTGAACCCGTTGCCGGCGTTGCCCCAGGCGGCCGAGTTGTTGACGACGTGGGCGACCACCTCGCCGTCGCCGCCCAGCTTGTAGCCGTTGCCGTCACCGGCGAACGCGGAGTCGCCCCAGCGGTTGTATCCGTTGCCGAAGGACCAGGTGTGCTCGATGGTGACCGGCGAGGAGAAGGACCAGAAGTCGATCCCGTCGTCCGAGTTGTCGTAGGTCCGCGCCGCCGAGATCAGGTTCCCGGTGCCCGAGCCGAACTTGACGGCGATACCGTCGGCGTTCTCGCCGTGGGTGGCGGCGTCGTAGTTGCCGTAGGAGTCGATGTTCTTGACGGTGTTGTTCACCGTGCCGTCCCCGGTGAGCGTGAAACCGGAGTCGCCGCCGTCGATGGTCTTGATGTTGTTCCAGTTGGTTCCGGTGCAGGACTGGCAGACGACCGCGCTGTCCGGGGAGTTCTGGAAGGTGATGTCGGAGACGTTCCAGTAGTCGGCGGTCAGCTTGAGGATCCAGGAGCCGGAGGGCAGCGAGGACCCGTCGATCTTCACGGTCTCCGAGCCGTACGCGGTGAGGGTGACCGGCGACGACGAGGTGCCGTTGGCGGTGGACTGGAGGGTGGCGGTCGGGTAGTAGGTGCCGCCGCGGACCTGGATGACCGTACCGGCGGTGGCGTTCTTGATGGCGTTGGTCAGGTCGGTGGAGTTGCTGACCACGACGGTCGCCGCGTGCGCCGGGGTGGCGAGCACGGCGAGTCCGAGCGACGCCGTGGTCACGGCGAGCGCGGTGAGAAAGCTGATACGACGCATGACGTGCGGGTCCTTTCGTCGATCAGGGCCGGCGGACGGGTTTCCAGTCGCCGAGGTAGGCGGCGGGGGTGTGCGACACGGCCTCGGCGGCGCTGAGCTGGGGCCGGTTGTCGGGGACGGTGATCACCGCGCCCGGCCCGTGGTTCCGGTACTCGTGGAACCGCATGGACTGCCAGGGATAGGCGTCCCGCATGTTCGTGTAGGGGGCGACGGCATCGATGCCCGGGCCGATGAGACTGTCCCGCACGACCAGCGAGGGCCAGGCGGTGGGATCGGAGCTGGGCACCCAGGGGCGGGCCAGCTTGTACGCACCGTCCTGCGCTCCGGAGGAGAACCGGCAGCGGACGGCGAGGAACCCGTGTGCATCGGCACGGGCGGTCGAGGGCGCGAAGACGAACCCGTACGGGGCGGCCGCCAGGTCGGTCCGGTCCAGGGTGCGGAAGTGGCACCGCTCGTACACCGCGGTCGCCCGCCCGAAGACGAAGTCGACGTCGCCCTCGGCGTAGCAGTCGGCGAAGTACTGGCGGGCGAAGACGCCGAGGGCCGTCGAGTCGGCGTACAAAGTGTCCTGATGCCCGAGGAAGCGGCAGTGGTGGAAGGCGCTGCGATCGCCCTGCGCCTTGAGGGCGACGGCCTGGGTGTCGGTGATGTCCGGGTGGTCGGCGCGCAGCCAGTCGTTGGCGAAGGTGATCCAGCGGGCGGTGAAGCCGTCGGCCTGCACGGTGGCGGTGGCGGAGCCGGTGGTGCCGTAGGTCCCGCCGCCGGGCTTGGCGGTGCCGGCCGCGTTGTCGTGGACGATGACGACGTCACGCGGGTCCTCGGAGGCGCCGATCCAGGTGGCCTCGGCGCGGGTGGTGTCGAGGGCGACCGTCTCCCGGTAGACGCCCGGGGCGAGGACGAGGGTACGGCCGCTGCCGGTGGCGGCGGTGACGGCGGCCTGGACGGTGGTGAAGTCGCCGCGGCCGTGCGGGTCGACGTACAAGGTCTGCGGGGTGAGACGGCGTTCGGGCGACCCGTACCGCCCGAACGGACGGCGGCCGCCGACGACGGCCCGCGCGGGGCCGGTGGCGAGGCCGAGCGCGGCGCCCGTCCCGGCGCCAGCGATCAGGAAGCCCCTTCTGGACAGGGGCGGTCGTGGATGGTGCGAGGGCATGCGGATGCTCCTTCGCGGTGCGGCTCGGGTGAAGGTGAGGGAGGGGGCCGGGGCGGTGGGGCGCCCCGGCCCGGGGACGCGAGAGGGTCAGCGCAGTCGGCCGGCCCCGGCCCCGCGGTCGACGATGCGTGGCACGGCCCGTGCCGGGTCGATCCTCGTGCGCAGGGTCGGGGTCCAGGTCGAGCCCGCCTGGAGGGTCTCGGCGGGGATCTGCGCGTTGTGGACGGCGATCAGGTCCGTCGGCTCACCGTTGACGTAGTTGTCGTCGGCGGTGAGCGTCGACTCGTTCCACTTCTTCAGGACCGAGCCGGCCCTGACGGTGTCGGGCAGGGTGAACGCGTTGTGCTCTGCGACGAGTTGGGACTCGATGCCGATGCCGTAGCTGTAGCCGTAGCCGTCCTCGGCGACGAAGTGGTTGTTGTAGGAGTCGACCTGCCCGAACCGCACCCGCGGCGCCCGCTCCACCAGGTCGGAGAACAGGTTGTGGTGGAAGGTGACCTTGAGATGCCCCCGGTCGACGGCGGCCGTGGACGCGCTGTCGCTGTTGCCGATGAGGATCGTCTTGTCGTGGTCCTCGAAGACGTTCCAGGAGGCGGTGACGTAGTCGGCGCCCTTGACGATGTCCAGCTCACCGTCGTGCTGCTCGTAGATCCGCCCGAAGTAGTACGGCAGGGTGCTGTCCGGGTGGCCGCCGTCGGTGAACGTGTCGTGGTCCATCCACACATGGGTCGACCCGTAGACCACCGCGCTGTCGTACTCGGAGTTCCAGTTGCCGTCGGCGGTGTCGGTCGGGTCCCACTGCGGGAAGCAGTCGAGTGGGCTCTCGAAGTCCAGGTTGCGGACGATGACGTTGTCGACGGCCTTGATCTGCAGGCCGGCGCCCTTGAAACCGGCGTCCTTGCCGATGCCGACGATGGTGGTGTTGGCCGGGATGTTCGCCTTGATGTAGGCGTCCTGGTGGGCGGCGGAGGCGCGGCGCAGCCCCTCCGGGCTGTCGTCGGGCTCGCCGTCCAGGTTGGTGGAGTGCCCCCAGGCCTCGGGTGAGTACGTGGCGAGGTAGGCGTCGAAGTCGTAGCCGGGCACGGCGAACGAGTCACAGCTCGGCCCGTCCGCGTCGATGGCCCCCTTGACTCTGATGATCTTCGGCGCGCTCCCCCCGTCGGCCAGGGCGGCCTTGAACCCGTCCCAGCTGGTGACGGTGTAGACGTGCGCGGAGTCGGCGGCGGCCCCGCCGGTGGTCCCGGTGGTGGCCGCGCCCCAGCCGTCGGCGGCGCCCAGCACCTGGCGTTCGAGCGCGGCCCGGTGCGGGGCGGCGGCCTGGGCGGTCCCGGTCACGGCGAGCACGAGGGCGGTGCAGCCCACGACCGCCGTAATGACGCGTGCATGACACACAAATGTACGCACTGTGCGGGTCTCCTTCGGCTATGCGGTGGGCCAGGTGATCCAGGACGTGGGGATCTCCTGGTGCAGCCGGATGACGTCGTGCCGGGCCAGCACCCGGGCGCGCGGCAGCTCGCGCGCCACGAGCCGGGCCACGGCGATGGCCCCCGGCGGATTGAAGTGCGTGTTGTCCTGTTCGGTGGCGGTCCAGTTGAAGTACGTCTTGGTCGCCTCGGCCCCGAGCGACTGCCACAGCGCGAGCGACAGCGCCTCGATGTCGAGCAGCGGCACACGTTCCTGTACGGCGAGCGCGCGCATCGCCGCCGGGTAGTCGCCGTGGGTCGGCACGGCGTTGCCGTCGGCGTCGAACCTCCGCCGCTCCACGGGCGTGGCGAGGACCGGCCGGGCACCGTGCGCGCGAGCGCCTTCGACGTAGAGGCGCAGATGGTCCTGATAGGTGGTCCAGGGTTCGGTGTACCGGGTGGGATCGTCGCTCTTCTCGTCGTTGTGCGCGAACTGGACGAGGAGCAGATCGTGCGGCCGAACGGCGGCGAGGATGGCGTCGAGCCGCCCCTCGTCGACGAAGCTCTTGGAACTCCGGCCGTTGACGGCCTGGTTGGAGACGGCGACGTCTTTCCGGAGGAAGAAGGGGAGCGCCATTCCCCATCCGGTCTCCGGGGCCGCGTCGGCATACTTCTGGGCGGCAGTGGAATCACCGGCGATGTAAAGGGTCCTACGCCTGTCCGGAGAACGCCCGACGAGAGGAACGGCGGCGAGGCCGGCCGCGGTGATCTGTCTACGGGTAAGTGACAAGACCGTTCACCTTCCTGCCTTTAGGGGCGTGGGGAACTGCGCGACCGGCCACAACGGGCCCGCAGCCCCCAGAACCGAAACCACCCGAGCTCTTAGTGATGGGCCTTCCAGTCCGCCTGCGCCTTATCAAGCTGATCGGCCAACGTGTCCAGAAACTCCTTCGCCGTCAGCTTCCCCAGCAGCACCTTCTGGAAGTTCGGCTCGTTGTCGGCCTTGGAAACGGTGTTCCAGTCCGGCAGGTAGTAGGGGAGCTGCACGATCTTGGTGGACGCCCCGTTGAGCGCCTCGGCGGCCAGTTTCGTCGGCTCCGACGACCGCACCCACGCGTCCTGCGCCGCCTCGTTGTTCGCCGGCACCTGCCCCGCCGACTCGTTCCACTCGCTGTTGGCCTCGTGGGACGCCGCGAACTCGATGAACTTCCAGGCGGCGGCCTTGTTCCTGCCGGACTTGAACAGCCCGAGCCCGTCGACCGGGTTGGACACCTGCACCCGGGTCCCGTCGTCGAGCGTGGGGTTGGGAATGCCCTTGAACTTCCCGCTCAGCGCTTTCTCGTGGTCGGCGTAGGAACCGAGGTTGTGGCTCAGCATCCCGATCGTGCCGGAGTCCCACTGCGCGACCATCTTGGTGAAGTCGTTGTTGACGTCGGCGGACGGGGTGTCCTTCTTGTAGAGCCCGGCGTACTTCTCCAGGGCGGCTACGTTCTTCGGGTCGTTCACCGTCGTCCTGTCGCCGTTCCAGAACGAGGTGATCCCGCTCTGCCCGTACATGGCGTCCAGCGCCTGGGCTATCGACCCCTCACCGCCCCGGATGGTGTACCCGAACTTGTTGTTGCCCTTGTCGGTGAGTCGGTCGGCGGCCGCGAAGAAGTTCGTCCAGGTGGTCGGCGGGTCCAGTTTGGCCGCGCCGAACAGATCGGTGCGGTACCAGAGCGTTCCGTTGTTCGCGGACGTCGGCACGGAATAGGTCTTGCCGTCGCCGCCGGCGGCCTTCACGCTCTCCAGGAACTTCTCGTTGAGCTTGCCGTTCAGGGAGCTCTTCGCGAGCCGGCCGTCCAGCGGTTCGAGGGCACCCTGCGCGGCGACCTCCGCGAGCATCGCGGTGCCGACACCGCCGACGTCGGGGAGTCCGCCGCCCTGGATGGAGGTGTCGTACTTGGACTGCACACTGGCGGCGGGCACCCCGACGTAGTCGACCTTGATGCCGGGGTTCTGCTTCTCGAAGTCGGCGATGATCTGCTTCCAGACGTCGGTGCGGACACCGCCGTTGTTGTCCCAGAAGGTGATCGTGCCCTTGCCGGAGCCCTCGTTGCCCTTGCCCTGCGCGCTGCCGCTGCCGTCGTCGCCGCAGGCGGTGGCGGTCAGGGCGAGCACGGAGCCCAGGGCGACGGCGACGGCCGCACGCCTGCTTCTGCGAATGCGGATGCTGCTCTTCATTGGTCGGCTCTCTTCTTCTGGATCCAATGGAGATGTGCGGTGGTGCGGACGTTCGGTTACCGGGCGCCGACGCGGCAGACGTCCGGGGCGGACCGGTCGGCGTTCAGGGCCGGGTAGGTGAAGGTGGTCACCGGGTCACCGCCTTGCGGACCAGTGCGGCCGCCTCGCCCCGCCCGAGCCGCCCGTCGGCGACGACGGTGACGACGCGCCGTACGACGGTCTCGCCGGGCGGGACCGGCAGCCGTTCGGCGGAGGCCCAGCGCAGCTCTTCCACGAACCCGTCGGGGTCGCGCAGCTGGAAGGCCAGGTGGCGCTGGGTGCCGTGGTTGTCCCGTTCGGTCGGACCCTGGTCCCGGACGAAGGTCCGCCCGCCCCAGAAGTTGAACCCCTCGACGTCGGGAACGGCGACACCGACGCCGAGGTGGTGGGTGTGGTCGGCCGGGGTCAGCTCGGTGACGGCCGTACCGGCAAGGGTGGTGACGGGATGCAGGTAGGGGCGCGGGGAGAGACGGGCCGGCAGTCCGGACCGGGTGACGTAGCGGGCGACCGGGCGTCCCGCGACCCGTAACACCAGGGTGTCTGTCATGTGCTCACCGCTTTCGGTGGGGCCCAGGGGGCGGACAGCTCGGAGTAGAGGGCGAGGGTGTCGGCGCAGGCCGCGACCAGTGCGTCGATGCCGGTGACGACCCGGCGGTCCTCGTCGGGCAGGAGGTGCCAGGCGTCGGCGGGCAGCGCGGCCGGGTCGCCGGCCAGCCGAATCGCTTCGACGACCTTCATGAAGGCGCCCGTCGAGTCGGGTTCGACCAGCAGTTCGGCGCCGGTGGTGAGGTGGTCGGCGAGGTTCTCCAGCAGGTCCGTGCTGCCGTACTCGGTCTCCTGCGGGCCGTGCCCCGCCCGCTGCACCAGCACCCGGTCCTGCTTGTACCAGAAGGTGATCCGGCCGCTGCTGCCGTGCACCAGGACATAGGGGTCCCCGGGCTCCTCGGCGCAGAGCGTGGCGGCGACGGTGAGCGGGCCGCGCGGGGTGGTGACGCGGACGCAGGAGGTGTCGTCGGACTCGATGTCGTTGGCGCGCAGCAGTTCGGTCTCGATGCGGGTGACGTCCTCGGCGCGGGAGGTGCCGAGCAGGGCGAGGCCGGTGGCGACGGAGTGCGCGAAGGGGTTGGTGAGGACGCCGTCGACGACGTCCACACCACCGATGCGCCGCTTGCCGGCCCAGGGCGCCCGCCGGTAGTAGGACTCGGCGCGGGCCCAGGCGCCGGCCCCGCCCACCCCCAGCACCTCACCGATCACGCCCTGAGCCAGCAGCTTGCGGATCGCGGGCACGGCGCCCGAGCCCAGCGACTGGAAGCCGATCTGGCAGACCACGCCGGCCTTGGCGACCCCGTCGGCCATCCGCCGGAACTCCGCGTACGACGGTGCCGGCGGCTTTTCGAGGAGCAGGTGCACCCCGCGCTCGGCGGCGGTCAGCGCGAGGTCGGTGTGGGTGGGGATCGGGGTGCAGATCACGGCGATCCGGGCGCCGGTCGTATCGAGCAGGGCGCCGAAGTCGGCGGACTGCTCGGGCGTGCCGAGGCCCTCCGGCAGTTCGTCCGCGCCGAGCGGGGTCAGCTCGCAGATGCCGGCGAGCCGTACGACCCCTTTCTCCTGGAGGCGGCGGATGTTCTCCAGGTGCCAGCGGCCGTGGCCGCGCGCCCCCGCCAGCACGATGTCGATGGTCGAAGTGTTCACGGCAGGCTCCCTGCGCCGGCGATCTTTGCGTGCAGGGTAAGCGTCCGGCCCGGTCGGCCCGTGTGCTGTCTCATCCCTTCACCGCCCCCGCGCCGAAGCCGGTGATCAGCCACTTCTGGATGAACGCGAAGACGATCACCACCGGTACGGCCGCGATGATCCCGCCCGCGGCCAGCGCGCCGAGGTCGACGCTGTCGGCGCTCATCAGGGTGTTGAGGCCCACCGGGATGGTCTGCTTGCTCTGGTCGGAGAGGAACATCAGGGCGAACAGGAAGTGGTTCCAGGCGTGCACGAAGGCGAAGGAGCCCACCGCGATCAGCCCCGGCCGCAGCAGCGGCAGGACGACGATCCGGAAGGCGGTGAGCCGGTCGCAGCCGTCGACCCAGGCGGCCTCCTCCAGTGAGTACGGCACGTTCCTGATGAAGCCGCTGATCAGGATCATCGACAGCGGCAGCTGGAAGACGGTCTCGGCGATGACGACGCTGCCGAGCGAGTTGATCATCTGGAGCCCGGCGAAGATCTGGAAGAGCGGCACCAGGAGCAGTGCGCCGGGCACGAACTGGGAGCAGAGCAGCGCCAGCATGAAGCCGCGCTTGAGCCGGAAGTCGAAGCGGGCCAGGGCGTAGCCGCCGGCCAGCGCGACGACCGTGGTCAGCAGCAGGGTGGCGACGCCGACGTAGACGCTGTTGGTGAAGTAGGTGGCGAAGCTGCGCTCGGTCCACACCTTCCGGAAGTGCTCGAAGGTGACCGGCCAGGGCACCAGGGAGGTGGAGCCGGCCGGGCGCAGGGCGAAGAGCAGGATCCAGTAGAAGGGGACGAGGGTGAAGACGAGGTAGATCCCGAGGGGGAGGTAGATCTGCCAGCGGGGGGCCTCGTCCCAGGCGCGGCGCCGCCTCCCCGGCCGGGCGGGTGCGGACACGACGGGTTCGGTCTCGGGGGCGATCTCGGTGATCACTTGGCCTCGCCTCCGAACTTGCTCAGCCGCAGATGGACCACCGAGCAGAAGAGCAGGATCACGAACGCCACCGTGGTCAGCGCGGAGGCGTAGCCGAAGTTGTGGGCGTCGACACTGGTGTTGGCGATGTAGAGGGGAAGGGTCGTCGTCTCCCCCGCCGGGCCGCCTCCCGTCAGGGTGTAGAGCAGGTCGACGTTGTTGAACTCCCACACCGCGCGCAGCAGGGTGGAGAGCACGATGGCGTCCTTGAGATGCGGCAGGGTGATGTGCCAGAACTGCTTGATCCGGCCGGCCCCGTCGACCTCGGCGGCCTCGTACAGGTCCTTGGAGACGGACTGGAGGTCGGCGAGGATGAGGATCGCGAAGAAGGGGACGCCGCGCCACAGGTCGGCGACGACGGCCGCCGGGAACACCGTCGAGGTGTCGGAGAGCCAGCTGGTGCCGTACGATCCGATGCCCGCGTCGGCGAGGTAACGGGTGACGCCCGTCTGGGAGTTGTAGAGCAGCACCCAGATCGCGGAGGTCAGCACGCCGGAGACGGCCCAGGGCGAGAAGACCAGTGCCCGGCCCAGCGCCCGCCCGACGAACGTCTGGTTGACGATGAGCGCCAGCGCCAGACCGAACAGCAGCTGCAACCCGACCTCCACCACGACCCACTTGGCGCTGAAGGTCAGCGTGGACCAGAACTGCGGGTCGTGCGCGAAGGCCTGGGTGAAGTTGCCGAGGCCCGCGAAGCCGTTCCGCCAGGGCTTGGTCGGGTTGTAGTTCTGCAGGCTGTAGTAGAAGACGCTGAGCACCGGGTAGGCGATGAAGCCCAGCATCAGCAGGGCCGCCGGGGCGATCAGCAGATACGGCAGCCTGCGCGGCGTCGCGGAGGCACGGCGCCGCCGGGGTGGCGCGGGCGGTTTCGCCACGGCTGCGGCTTGGGCCATGACTGTTCTCCGTTCGCTCTGGTTACAGCGGGTGCAGGAAGCGCTTGCTAGATGCACGTGGTTGAAGCGCTTCGACGATCATCAGGGGCGGTTGTGGCGATCGTGGGTGGTGCGGTCAGCCCGCGTACGGGTCCGGGACCTCGCCCGGCCGGGCCAGGAACTCGAAGTCGCAGCCGGTGTCGGCCTGGGTGATCTGCTGGTCGTAGAGGGCGCCGTAGCCGCGCCGGTGGCGCACCGGCGGCGGCGTCCACGCGGCCCGGCGTCGCGCCAGCTCCTCGTCGTCCACGTCGAGTCGGAGCGTGCGGGCCTCGACGTCGAGGGTGATGGAGTCGCCGGTGCGGACGAGTGCCAGCGGGCCGCCGACGTACGACTCCGGTGCCACGTGCAGCACACAGGCGCCGTAACTCGTCCCGCTCATCCGGGCGTCGGAGATCCGCACCATGTCCCGCACGCCCTGCTTCAGCAGATGGTCGGGGATGGGCAGCATGCCGTACTCGGGCATGCCGGGGCCGCCCTTGGGCCCGGCGTTGCGCAGCACCAGGACGCTGTCGGCGGTGATGCCGAGGGCGGGGTCGTCGATGGTGCGCTGCATGGTCCGGTAGTCGTCGAAGACGACGGCGGGCCCGGTGTGCCCGAGGAGCCGCGGGTCGGCGGCGATGTGCTTGATGACGGCGCCGTCCGGGCAGAGGTTGCCGCGCAGCACGGCGACTCCGCCCTCGGCGGCCACCGGGTTGTCGCGGGGCCGGATGACGTCGTCGTCGTGCACCCGGGCGCCGGCGAGCTGCTCGCGGTAGGTGTCGTGGGAGACCGTCGGCCGGTCGAGGTGGAGCAGGTCGGGGATGCGGGAGAGGAAGCCCGGGAGGCCGCCCGCGAAGTGGAAGTCCTCCATGAGGTACTTCCGGCCGCCGGGCCGGACGTTGGCGAGGACGGGCACGGTGCGGGCGATGCGGTCGAAGTCGTCGAGGGTGAGCCGCACGCCCGCCCGTCCCGCCATGGCGATGAGGTGGATGACGGCGTTGGTGGAGCCGCCGAGGCCGAGGACGGTGGTGACGGCGTCCGCGAACGCCTCTTCGGTGAGGATGTCGGAGAGCCGCCGGTCCCGGTGGACGAGTTCGACGATCCGCATCCCCGCCCCGGCGGCCATCCGGTCGTGCCCCGAGTCGACGGCCGGGATGCTGGACGCGCCCGGGACGGTCACGCCGAGGGCCTCGGCGGCGGCGGTCAGGGTGGAGGCCGTCCCCATGGTCATGCAGTGACCGGGCGAGCGGGCCAGCCCGCTCTCCAGCTCCTGCATCTCGCAGTCGCCGATCAGACCGGCGCGCTTGTCGTCCCAGTACTTCCACATGTCGGTGCCGGAGCCGAGGACCTCGCCCCGCCAGTGGCCGGGGAGCATCGGGCCGGCGGGCACGAAGACGGCCGGCAGGTCGACGGAGGCGGCGCCCATGAGGAGGGCGGGGGTGGACTTGTCGCAGCCGCCCATGAGCACGGCCCCGTCGACCGGGTACGACCGCAGCAGTTCCTCGGTCTCCATGGCGAGGAGGTTGCGGTAGAGCATCGGGGTCGGCTTCTGGAACGTCTCGGAGAGCGTGGCGACCGGGAACTCCAGCGGGAATCCGCCGGCCTGCCACACGCCCCGCTTGACCGCCTGCGCCCGGTCACGGAGGTGCACATGACAGGGGTTGATGTCCGACCAGGTGTTGAGGATCGCGATGACCGGCTTGCCGAGGTGCTCCTCGGGGAGGTAGCCGAGCTGGCGGGTGCGGGCGCGGTGGCTGAAGGAGCGCAGGCCCTCGGTGCCGTACCACTGGTGGCTGCGGAGTTCCTCGGGCCGCTTGCGGGGCGCGTTCACATGGACCATCCGGAGGCGATGGCGGCGACCTCGGCGCGCTCTTCCTCGGGCAGCTGCCTGCTGGGCGGGCGGACGTCGCGGCGGCACAGGCCGAGGGAGGCGAGGGCCTCCTTGACGACGGTGACGTTGTCGGCGGAGCCGTGGGCCGCGCGGAGTTCCTCGAAGCGGCGGATCTGTTCCCAGACCTTCATGGCGGCCGGGTAGTCGCCGGACCGAAGCGCTTCGATCATGTTCAGCGAAACGGCCGGGGCGACGTTCACCAGACCGGAGGTGAAGCCGGTGGCGCCGGCCGAGAAGTAGGAGGGCGCGTAGGGCTCGGCGAGCCCGGCGACCCAGACGAAGCGGTCGAGACCGGCGTCGCGGGCGAACGCGGCGAACCTGGCGGCGTCGGGGACCGCGTACTTGACGCCGATCACGTTGGGGCAGGCGTCGGCGAGTTCGGCGAGGCGGGCGCCGGGGAGCTGGGCGTTGCGCAGGTAGGGGACGACGCCCAGCTCGGGCACGGCCTCGGCGACGGCGCGGTGGTAGTCGACCCAGCCGCCCTGCGAGACGTACGGGTGGACGGGCTGATGGACCATGACCATCCGGGCGCCGCGCTCCCGGGCGTGCCGGGCGGAGGCCACGGCGGTCGGCACGTCGTGTCCCACGCCGACGAGGACCATGGCCCGCTCCCCGGCTTCGTCGACGGTCAGCTCGGTGACGAGCCGCCGCTCCTCGGGGGTGAGGGCGTAGAACTCGCCGGTGTTCCCGTTGGGGGTGAGGGTGCGGATACCGCCGTCGAGGAGGCGGCGCAGCAGGGCCCGGTGGGCGGCCTCGTCGACGGTGCCGTCCGCGGCGAAGGGGGTCACCGGGATGGCCACGACGTCGGCCAGGGCCGCCCGTTGGGTCTCGAACGCCACGCTGCTCATTCCTGTCCCTCCTCGGCCCGGGCTTCGGGGTACGCACGCTCGACGAAGGACGCGATGTGGGCGTGCAGGGCACCGGCGGCGCCGTCGGCGTCGCCCGCCAGAGCCAGCCGCAGGATCTCGCGGTGCTCACCGGCCTCCTGTTCCCAGGAGGGGGAGGCGGCCCAGGCGACGGCGGAGACGAGGGCGGCCTGGTCGCGGACCTCGTCGAGCATCCGGCCGAGCAGCGGGTTGCCGCACGGGAGGTAGAGGGCGCGGTGGAAGTCCCGGTTGGCGAGGGAGCGTTCGGCGGTGTCGGTCGCGTCGTCGGCCCGGGTGAGCGCGTCCCGGGCGGCGTCCAGGGAGGCGCCCGTCCTGACGGCCCGCCGGAGCGCCTCGGGTTCGAGAAGGAGCCGTACGTCGTAGACCTCGCGTGCCATGTCCGCGTCCACCATGCGCACCGTGACGCCCTTGTACTGGCTCATCACGACCAGCCCGGTCCCGGCGAGGGTCTTGAGGGCCTCCCGGACGGGGGTCTTGGACACCCCGAACCGCGCGGCCAGTTCGGTCTCCACCAGGGCCTGACCGGGCGTCAGCTGCCCGGTGAGGATGCGGTGCTTGATCGCGTCCAGCACGTACTGCGTCCGGGACGGAATCGGCATGGGCACAGAGGTCATGCGCGCCTCTCGGGGTCACGTACCGGCTTCGGCGAGCCGGTCTGACGTATCTGATCTCGCATATCGCGTCTCATATATGACGTACGAAGTACGACGCGGATGAAGGTAGGAGGACGGCCGTGTTTCGTCAATGCTTCTGACAAAGGTGCTCCGCCGGGCGCCGCGGCCCGCCTCGGATCCGGTGTACGGCCTGGGGTCCGGCGGATTCAGAGACCCCTGGCCTCGCCCTCCCGTGCCACGCCGGTGGGCCGTCCCGACACCGCCCCCGCCCGGGCCGCCGCCATCTCCCTGGTCAGCGCCGGCCCCACATGCGTCACCAGCAGCTCCCGCACCCCGGCGTCCCGGGCGATCCGCCCCGCGTCCTCCGGTGTGAGATGTACCCGTTCGCCATCGCGATGCTCGTCGAGGTCGGCCTCGCACAGGAAGACGTCCGCGCGGGCGGCCAGCTCGGTCAGCGCGTCGCAGGGACCGCTGTCCCCGGAGTACGCCAGTACACTCCCCTGGCATTCGGCGCGCAGCCCGTAGGCCTCGACGTCGTGGGCCACCGCCCGGGCGGCGAGCCGCAGGTTCCAGTGCCGGACCATGTGCCCGTCGTACAGCGGCCGGAAGTCGAACACCCCGGCCAGGAAGCCCACGTCCGGCCGGCCCAGGAAGCCCGCCAGCCGTTGCGCGCAGGCCTGCGGCGCGTACACCGGTATCGGCGCGGCCGGCGTCATCCCGCCGAAGGCGTACGCGTAGGCGGCGGCCAGCAGATCCGCGCTGTGGTCCGCGTGCAGGTGCGAGATCCAGATCGCCGTGAGCCGGGCCGGATCCGTGTGCCGCTGCAATTCCGCGAAGGTTCCGGTCCCCGCGTCCACCCACACCTCGGCGCCCCCGCCCCGCAGCAGATAGCCGGAGCAGGGGCGGCCGGGCCGGGGGTGCGGAGAGGCCGTGCCGAGGACGGTGAGGCTCAGTGCCATGGCGAGGAGAGTACGGATCCGGGTCCCCGCCCGCTCACCGTTCGAGTCGCTCTACGGCTTACGGCCCGGCCCTCTTACGGCTTCCAGCCCGGATCACGGCCGCTCAGCCCGATCGCCCGTTCCAGCAGCGGCGCGTTCTCCGGCACCGGCACCAGCGGGCCGAAGGGGCCCCGGTCGGTCATCTCCGCCGCCGCCCGCAGAAAGCCGTACGCCGCCTCCAGCGCCACCGGGTCCGGGACGTACTCCTGGCCGGTGGCCCGGGCCAGGTCCCAGCCGTGGACGACCAGTTCGTCGGCGGCGACCGCCGCGGCCACCTCCCCCGGCAGGTCCATCCCGCCCGCCCGGGTCATTCCGCCCCACGCGGACGGCTCCCGCCAGGCCCGTGCCAGGGCGTCGAGCGCCTCGGGCAGTTCCCGCCGCCATCCCGGGCCGAGTTCCGGCAGGGTGCCGTCGGGACGGTGGTCGGTCGTGGTCCCCGGAGTCTTGTGGGCCGCGTCCCGGAAGGCCACGGACAGCCCCGCCACATGGGCCAGGAGGTGGCCGACCACATAATCCGGACACGGGGTCGACGCCGTGAGCTGCTCGTCCGTCACCCCCTGCGCGAGCATCGCGACGATCCTCGCCTGCGGGCCGAGGTCGATCATGGTGGTGCCGGTCATTCGTGCCGCCTCCCAAGCCGTGCCGGAACTCTCCTTCGGGAGGTGGACCCCGACGGGCCCCGGAACTCATCGCCACGTCCGCCGGAAGACGCACGGTCGCGGTCCTTCTAAGGCACCTGCCCGATCCCCACGCCCCCGCCTTAGGCCCACGATGACCAGGCATGACCACCTCCTGGACCGTGACCCGCCTGCTCCGCGACCGCAATGCCGGCCTCTACCTCGCCGGCGTCGTGGTGTCCGGTTTCGGCAGCTCCGCGCTCTGGCTGGTGTCGGGCGTCTGGGTGAAGGACCTCACCGGCTCCGACGGCCTCGCCGCCCTGTGCACCGCCGCGCTGTGGGCCCCCACCCTGCTCGGCCCCGCCCTCGGCACCCTCGCCGACCGCGTCCGCCGCAAGCCCCTGCTCGTCCGCCTGAACCTCGCCCTCGCCGTCCTCCTGCTCCCCCTCTGGACGGTCGACTCGTCCGGCTCCGTCTGGCTCCTCTTCACCGTCCTCGTCCTGTACGGCGCGGCGGGCGTCGTCGAGGACGCGGCCAACTCCGCCCTGGTCGCCGCCGCCGTCGACCCGGCCCTCCTCGGTGACTTCAACGGGCTGCGGACGACCGCCCGCGAGGGCATGAAACTGGTCGCCCCGCTGACCGGCGCCGCGCTGTACACGGCGTACGGCGGGCCGAGCGTGGCGCTGCTGGACGCCGGCAGCTTCGTGCTGGCGGCGGGGGTGTGCGCGCTGCTCCGGGTGCACGAGGAACACCCGCGGCCGGCCACCGGGAACTGGCGGCGGCAGACCGCCGAGGGCGTCCGGCTGCTGTGGGGGCACCCGGCCCTGCGTCCGCTGGTGCGGGCCGGCGGCGCCACGATGTGCCTCGCCTCGCTCGGCAGCAGCCTGAACTACGCGGTGGTGGACGCCCTCGGCCGCTCCCCCGCCTACACGGGCGTGATGTACGCCGTCCAGGGCGCCGGCTCGGTCGCAGTCGGGCTGGTCTCCGGGCCCGCCCTGCGACGGCTCGGCGAGCGCCGGTTCGCGGCGTACGGCATCGCGCTGACGGGGGTCGCGGTGGCCGCGCGGGCGGTGCCGTACGACGCGGTGGTGCTGGCGTGCAGTGCGGCGGGCGGGATCGGGCTGCCCTGTGTGCTGATCGCCGCCTACACCGCCGTACAACGCGAGATCCCGGCCGCGGCACTGGGGCGGGCCACCGCGACCGCCGACACGCTGATGTTCACGCCGAACGTGGTCGGCCTGGCCGTCGGGGCCGCCCTTGTCGAACTCGTCGACCACCGGCTGCTGTTGGTGGTCCTCGGCGGGACGCTGCTGGCCACCGCCGGGTCACTGGCTCAGCGCAGCGCCTCCCGCACCGCCGCCAGGTCGCCGTCGGACGCCAACCCGGCGTGATACAGCCGCAGTCCGGTCGCGCCCAGGTCACGTGCCCGGGCCGCGTCGGCCGCCAGGGTGCCGGGGCTGCCGCCCATCCCGGAGACCACCGTGAAGTTGGCGGCCAGGACCGTGTCCTCGCGCGCGTGCTCCGCGAAGGGCGCCAGCAGGGCCGTACCGCCCGCACAGGGAACCACGACGCCGTCCGCGACCGACAGCACGTGCGCGGGGTCCACGCCCGCGTTGGCGCCGCAGTGGTAGGCCACCGGGTCGGCGTGCAGCAGCACCTGGAAGCCCTCGGGGGCCGCCGCGCGTACCGCGGCCACGGCCGCCTCCTGCAGCGTGCGGGCCCGTCCGTCGCGCCACGCGCGGGTGGCCGCCGCCACCGGCTCTTCGAGCAGCTTCTCCACCGTCGGCCATCCACCGTCGTCCGCCGCGCCCCGCCACAGCGGCTCCAGGGCCTCCCGTACGGCGGTGGCCAGCTCGTCGGCGTCCAGGCCCTGTTCGCCGTACCCGGCCCGGCAGGCCGGGCAGAAGCACAGTGCCATCAGGTACTGGCCGGCGTCGCCGAGGGCGACACCCCCGGTCTTGTCGTGGGCGTGCAGGTGCGGGAGGCCGTACCAGCCGAGGGACTCCAGTTCGGTGCCGGCCGCGCCCGGGCGGACGGCGGCCTCGGCGGCCAGGTCGGTCAGGTACGCGCGCGTGGCGGGCTGGGCGATGCAGGGGGCCCAGGGGTAGCGGTCGCCGTAGGCGTTGACGACCGAGGTCTCCGGGTGCTCGGCGCCCAGCCGGGAACTGTGGGCGAGGATCACCCAGGTGTGCACCTCGAGGCCGGCGCCTGCCAGGGCTTCGGCGGCTTCTCCGTACGCGTCACCGGGGGCCCAGTCGCCCGCCTGGTGGGGGCGGAGCCCGCGGCCCGCCCAGCGGTCGCCCGCCGGGTAGTAGACGGCCGCGTACTCGGCGGTGACGATGCGGTGGCGTGGGTGCCGGGGGGTCAGGGCGCGGGTCGAGTGGTAGGCCGAGGCGAGGGTCACCTGGTCCACGCCGAGCGCGGCGATCCGCTCCGGGGCCCCGGGGTCCCCGTTCACGTCCCAGGGGTAGACGAACGCCGACGCCTTCAACGGTCCTCCCCCGGATCCCGCCGGCGCCGTCACGCGTCCTCCTCCAGCAGGGCGTACCCGCGCTCGATCAGCTGGGCGAGCTGCTTCACGTGGTCCTCGCCCGGCTCGTGCAGTGGCGGCCGCACCTCGCCGACGTCCAGACCGCGCAGCCGTACGCCCGCCTTGACCAGGGAGACGGCGTAGCCCCGGCCCTGGGCGCGGAGTTCGACGAACGGGCGGTAGAAGCCGTCCAGCAGGCGCTCCACCGTCGGCCGGTCCCCCTCGCGCAGGGCGGCGTGGAAGGCGAGGGCGATCTCGGGGACGAAGCAGAAGACGGCCGAGGAGTAGAGGGTGATGCCGATGGCCTGGTAGGCGAGCTGGGTCTGTTCGGCGGTGGGCAGGCCGTTGAAGTAGAGGAAGTCGCCGGGGACCTCGGTGCGCACGGCGCTGACGATGCGCTGCATCAGGTCCAGGTCGCCGAGGCCGTCCTTGAAGCCCATGATGCCTTCGGTGCGGGCGAGTTCGACGACCGTGGGCGGGGTGAACACCGCGTTGTCCCGCTGGTAGACGATGACCGGGAGATCGGTCGCCGCGGCCACCTCCCGGTAGTGCCGCAACAGGCCCTCCTGACCGGCGACCACCAGGTAGGGCGGCATGGCGAGCAGGCCGTCGGCGCCCGCGGCCGCGGCGAGACGCGCGTAGCGCACGGCGAGCGCGGTGCCGTAGCCGGCGCCGGCGATCACCGGTACCCGGCCCTCGGTGGCCGCCACGGCCGCGCCCACACAGGCCTCGAACTCCTCGGGCAGCAGCGCGTGGAACTCCCCGGTGCCGCAGCAGGCGAACACGGCCGCGGCACCGGCCTCGACGCCCCGGCGCACATGCTCGCGGTAGGCGTCGAGGTCGAGGGAGCCGTCGGGGCCGTAGGCCGTGACGGGGAAGAAGAGCGGCCCGCGCGGGTCACGGAGCCGCGCGGCGAGAGGGGCTGGCGTCACGGGCGCTCCCTGTTGATGCATGGGTCTTGATGCACGTGCCTTGATGCATGTGTCTGATCAGTGTCCATATTCATGAACGCGACCACGTTACGAGGCCGCCTCCGGGTCGGTCAAGGACACAAACGACCAACATCCGAGCGGATTCCCGCACTCCACGGCACACTTGACGAGGCGCGCCGCATCTCCCTAGCGTGTCCACGCATGTGAATGCCATACATGGATGAGACCACTGGATCACCCAGAGGACGCCGACCGAGGAGACCTTGGATGCCCACTCCCCGCACGCTACTGCTCACCGGCGCCGCAGGCGGGCTCGGCACCCTGATGCGGACCCTGCTCCCGGAGTACGGCTACGAGCTGCGCCTCTTCGACGTCCGCCCGATCGACGGCGAGCCCGACGCGATCACCGCCGACCTCGGCGACCAGGACGCGCTGCGGGAAGCGGTACGGGGCGTGGACGCGGTCCTCCATCTCGCGGGGATCTCCCTGGAGGCCCCCTTCGAGAAGATCCTCCGCTCGAACATCGAGGGCACGTACCACCTCTACGAGGCCGCCCGCGAGGCCGGCGTGAAGCGGATCGTCTTCGCCTCCTCCAACCACGCCGTCGGCTACACCCCGGCCCCGAGCACGGACACCCCACTCGGCTCGAGGGCGCTCATCCCGGTCGACACCCCCCACCGCCCGGACACCTTCTACGGCCTGTCCAAGTCCTTCGGCGAGGACCTCGCCCAGCTCTACTGGGACCGGCACGGCCTGGAGACCGTCTCCGTACGCATCGGCTCCTGCTTCGCCGAGCCGGCCGACGTGCGCATGCTCTCGGTGTGGATGAGCCCGGCCGACGGCGCCCGCCTCTTCCACGCGGCCCTGACCGCCGAGGAGGTCGGCCACACCGTCGTCTACGGCTCCTCCGCCAACACCCGCCTGTGGTGGGACCTGACCGGCGCCCGCGCGCTCGGCTACGAGCCGCAGGACGACTCGGAGCGGTTCGCGGAGAAGCTGATCGCCGAGCACGGCGAGCTGGACCCGGAGAACCCGGCCCACACCCACCTGGGCGGCCGCTTCGTCAACGACCCGCCCATCTGGCCGTACTGAACCCGAACGGGACGCGAGACGCGAGACGGCGGAGGACAACCGGACACGGCAGCACGCGGGCGGCGGAAAACGATCGTCCACGGCGGCGGGCGGGCACCGAACGGGCCCGCCCGCCGCCGCGTTCGGGCATCCCGGCTGCCCGCTCCCACCCCGCACCCGGCAGCAGCGCAGGTCCGAGGCGGGCACCGGGACCGGCAAACGGACACACCCGGGCAGTATCGGGCCCGCAACAGACCTGGTCAGCCTCGCACACCCGCTGTAGAACTTGCTGCATGGCCCGAACGGGCAGCTCCACGCAGCTCCACAAGGAAGTGGGTGACGAGATGAGCACGAGGACGGCGGAAGAACGCCAGCGGGAGATCGTGCGGGCCGCGCGCGTCACCGGCTCGGTCGACGTCACCGCCCTCGCCACCACCCTCGGCGTGGCCAAGGAGACCATCCGGCGGGACCTGCGCGCCCTGGAGGACCACGGCCTGGTCCGCCGTACCCACGGGGGCGCGTATCCCGTCGAGAGCGCCGGTTTCGAGACCACGCTCGCCTTCCGTTCGACCAGCCACGTCCCGGAGAAGCGGCGGATCGCGTCGGCCGCCGCCGAGCTGCTGGGCGACGCCGAGACCGTCTTCGTCGACGAGGGCTTCACCCCACAGCTCATCGCCGAGGCACTGCCGACGGACCGGCCACTGACCGTGGTCACCGCATCGCTGCCGGTCGCGGGCGCGCTCGCGGAGACCGAGAACATGTCGGTACTGCTGCTCGGCGGACGGGTACGGGCCGGCACGCTGGCGACCGTCGACCACTGGACGACGAAGATGCTCGCCGGTTTCGTTCTCGACCTCGCCTACATTGGAGCCAACGGCATCTCGCGTGAGCACGGCCTGACCACTCCGGACCCCGCCGTCAGCGAGGTCAAGGCGCAGGCCGTGCGCGCCGCCCGCCGGACGGTCTTCGCGGGCGTGCACACCAAGTTCGGAGCCGTCAGCTTCTGCCGCTTCGCCGAGGTCGGCGCCCTGGAGGCGATCGTGACGAGCACCCTTCTTCCGGCCGCCGAGGCCCACCGCTACGCCCTGCTGGGCCCGCAGGTCATCCGGGTCTGACCCACCGACGACACACCCACGCCCTTCCCGAAGGGCTCTTCCCCACCCCGCAGTGCCCCATATATCACGATTCCTCCAGGAGCGATCCATGCGAACCCCGAGCCGACGGAGGCCGCGAGTCACACTCGCCATGGCCGCCGCAGGGACGCTGCTCGCCCCGCTGCTCTCCGGCTGCTGGGTCGGTGCGGGCGGGTCCGGTTCCGGCGGCGATTCGATCAACGTGCTGATGGTCAACAACCCCCAGATGACGGAACTCCAGAAGCTCGCCCCGCGCTTCACCAAGGAGACCGGCATCAAGGTCAACTTCACCGTCCTGCCCGAGAACGACGTCCGCGACAAGATCAGCCAGGACTTCGCCAACCAGGCCGGCCAGTACGACGTGGCCACCCTGTCCAACTACGAGATACCGATCTACGCCCGCAACGGCTGGCTGCACGAGATGGACTCCTACGTCGCCAAGGACCCCGGCTTCGACCAGCAGGACATCCTCCAGCCGATGCGCGAGTCCCTGACCGCCGACGACGGCAAGCTCTACGGCGAGCCCTTCTACGGCGAGTCGTCCTTCCTGATGTACCGCAAGGACGTGTTCGCGGCGAAGGGCCTGACGATGCCCGCGCACCCCACCTGGCAGCAGGTCGCCGACCTCGCCGCCAAGGCGGACGGCGCCCAGTCCGGCATGCGCGGCATCTGCCTGCGCGGCCTGCCCGGCTGGGGCGAGCTGATGGCACCGCTGACCACGGTCGTGAACACCTACGGGGGCACCTGGTTCGACAAGGACTGGAAGGCCCGGCTGACCGGGCCCGGGTTCGAGAAGGCGACGAAGTTCTACGTCGACCTGGTCCGCAGGCACGGCGAGTCCGGCGCCCCGCAGTCCGGCTTCGCCGAGTGCCTCAACAACATGACCCAGGGCAAGACCGCCATGTGGTACGACGCCACCAGCGCGGCCGGCCTCCTGGAGGCGAACGGCTCCCCGGTCAAGGGCAAGCTCGGCTACGTCCCCGCGCCCGTGGAGCAGACCAAGTCCGCCGGCTGGCTCTACACGTGGGCCTGGGGCATCCAGAAGGCCTCCCGCAACCCCGACAAGGCCTGGAAGTTCGTCTCCTGGGCGTCCAGCAAGGAGTACGAGGAGCTGGTCGGCCAGAGCGGCGGCCAGACCGGCGGCTGGTCCAACGTCCCGGCGGGCAAGCGCGCGTCGACGTACACGAACCCGGACTACGTCAAGTCGGCCGCCGCGTTCCAGGAGATGACCAAGGAGGCCATCGAGAGCGCCCGCCCGAACGACCCCGGCGTCCAGCCGCGCCCCGCGCCCGGCATCCAGTTCGTCGACATTCCCGAGTTCACCGATCTCGGCACCAAGGTCTCCCAGGAGATCAGTTCGGCCATCGCCGGACGACAGTCCGTCGACTCGGCCCTGAAGAAGTCCCAGCAGCTGGCCGAGAAGATCTCCAAGGAGTACGAGGGACGATGACCGCGACGACAGCCCCCTACGCAGCGACACCCGCACGCGCCACGCGGCCGCCCTCCGCCCGCCTGCGCGCCTGGGCCACCCGGGCCCCCCTCCTGCCCGCCCTGGTCTTCATGATCGTCGTGACCCAGCTGCCGTTCGTGGCCACGGTGGTCATCTCCTTCTTCGACTGGAACGCCCTCTACCCGAAGGCCCGCCACTTCGCCGGCGTCGACAACTACCGCCAGGTCCTGACCGACGCCGACCTGCGCCACTCGGTGTGGACGACCGTGCTCCTCACGGTCACGGTGGTGCTGGTCAGCCTGGTCCTCGGCCTCGCGCTGGCCCTGCTCCTGAACAACAGGTTCCGTGGCCGGGGCGTCGTCCGCACCCTGCTGATCGCCCCCTTCCTGGTGGTCCCGGTGGCCGCCGCCCTGCTCTGGAAGCACGTCCTCTACAACCCCGAATACGGCCTGCTCAACGGCCTGTTGCACTACGTCGGCGGTCCGCAGCCCGACTGGATCTCCCGCACCCCGCTGCTGGCGGTCGAGGCCGCCCTGGTGTGGCAGTGGACGCCGTTCATGATGCTGATCCTGCTCGCCGGGCTGCAGAGCCGTGATCCCGAGCAGATCGAGGCCGCCCGGGTGGACGGCGCGAGCGACTGGCAGGTCTTCCGCTATCTCACGCTCCCGCACCTGCGCCGCTATCTCGAACTCGGCGCCCTGCTGGGCAGCATCTACATCGTCCAGAACTTCGACGCGGTCTTCACGATCACGTCCGGCGGCCTGGGCACCGCCAACCTTCCCTACACCGTGTACCAGAGCTTCTACCAGGCCCACGAGAACGGCCTCGCCTCGGCCGCCGGCGTCCTGGTCGTCATCGGCTCGATCATCATCGCGACCTTCGCCCTGCGCGTGGTGTCGTCCCTGTTCCGCGAGGAGGTGTCCCGCGCATGAGCAGCCTCGCCATACGCGTCAGGAAGCACCGGGGTCTCAGCATCGGGCTGGTGGCCTGGCTGGTCGGCATCGTCTTCTTCTTCCCCATCGCCTGGATGGCGCTGACGTCCTTCCACTCCGAGGCGGACGCGGCGACCAACCCGCCCTCCTTCGGCGCCGCCCTCACCCTGGACGGCTACCGCGAGTTCTTCGGGGCGGGCGGCGGCGCGAGCCCCTGGCCGGCCCTCATCAACTCGGCGGTCGCCTCGATCGTCTCCACCCTCTTCGTCCTCGTCCTGGCCTTCCCGGCGGCCTACGCGCTGTCGATCCGGCGGGTCAGGAAGTGGACGGACGTCCTGTTCTTCTTCCTCTCCACCAAGATGCTGCCGGTGGTGGCCGGCCTGCTGCCGATCTACCTGTTCGCGAAGAACACCGGGATGCTGGACAACATCTGGTTCCTGGTCATCCTCTACACCTCCATGAACCTGCCGATCGCGGTGTGGATGATGCAGTCGTTCCTCGCCGAGGTCCCGGTCGCGGTGATCGAGGCCGCGCAGATCGACGGCGCCCGCCTCCCGACGATCCTCGCGCGCGTGGTCGCCCCGATCGCGCTGCCCGGCATCGCCGCCACCTCCCTGATCTGCTTCATCTTCAGCTGGAACGAACTTCTCTTCGCCCGAGTCCTGACGGGCGTGGTCGCCGAGACCGCCCCCGTCTTCCTGACCGGCTTCATCACCAGCCAGGGCCTGTTCCTGGCCAAGGTGTGCGCCGCGTCGCTCGTCGTCTCCCTGCCGGTGCTCGCCGCGGGGTTCGCCGCCCAGGACAAGCTGGTCCAGGGCCTGTCGTTGGGAGCCGTGAAATGAAGGCCGCCGTCATCGAGTCCGTGGGCCGTGCCGTCGTCACCGAGGTCCCCGACCCGACACCCGGCCCCCGTGAGGTCGTGGTGGAAGTGGCCGCCTGCGGCCTGTGCGGAACCGATCTGCACATCCTCCAGGGCGAGTTCGCGCCCAAGCTGCCGATCGTGCCGGGCCACGAGTTCGCCGGCGAGGTGGTCGGCGTCGGCTCCCAGGTGACCGAGGTGGCGATCGGCGACCAGGTCGCGGTCGACCCGTCCCTGTACTGCCACGAGTGCCGCTACTGCCGGGACGGCCACAACAACCTCTGCGAACGCTGGGCCGCGATCGGCGTGACCGTGCCGGGCGGCGCCGCGCAGTACGCGGTCGCCCCGGTCGCCAACTGCGTGAAGCTCCCCGAGCACGTCCGCACCCAGGACGCGGCCCTGGTCGAACCGCTGTCCTGCGCGGTACGCGGCTACGACGTCCTCAACTCCCGACTGGGCGCCCACGTCCTGATCTACGGCTCCGGGACCATGGGCCTGATGATGCTGGAGCTCGCCAAGCGGACCGGCGCGGCCAGCGTCGACGTGGTCGACCTGAACCCGGCCCGCCTGGAGACCGCCCGCGCGCTCGGCGTCTCCGCGTCCGCCGCGAACGCCGACGAACTGGACCGGCCGCGGGGCTGGGACGTGGTGATCGACGCGACCGGCAACGCGGCGGCGATCCAGGACGGCCTGGAGCGGGTGGGGAAGGCCGGCACCTTCCTCCAGTTCGGCGTCGCCGACTACGCGACCCGGGTGACGATCGACCCGTACCGCATCTACAACCAGGAGATCACCATCACCGGCTCCATGGCCGTCCTGCACAGCTACGAACGCGCCGCGGAGCTGTTCGCGAACGGGGTCCTGGACCCGGAGGTCTTCATCAGCGACCGCCTCCCGCTGGACAGCTACCCGCAGGCGCTGGAGCAGTTCGCGGCGGGGGTCGGACGGAAGATCGTCGTCGTCCCCTGAGCCGGATCGCAAGGTCCCCTGAGCCGATCGGGGGACGGTGCGAGGGCCGCTCGACGGTAAGGGAACGGTAAAGCGATGCCGTTCGTTCTCGCGGCATGACAGCTATGACCCCTGGCTCGAACATCCCTCTCCCCGTCTCCCGGGTGGCGGTGGACGTCGCCGCCCCGGTGCGGCTCGACGTGTCGGGCCTGCTGCTCACCGGCGACGGCAAGGTGCGCTCCGACGACGACTTCATCTTCTACAACCAGCCCAGCGGCCCGGGTGTGGCGTACCGCTCCGGCGGCGGTACGTCCCCGGACGCGATCACCGTCGACACGGCCGCCGTGCCCCCGGGCATCGAGAAGATCGTCGTCACCGCGAGCCCCGACGCCGCGGGGCAGACCTTCCAGGGCATCGAGCCGACGGCGACCATCCGCAACGCGGACGACGGCTCGGTGCTGGGCACCTTCACGCCGCCGCAGCTGGGCACCGAGACGGCCCTGGTGGTCGTCGAGATCTACCTGCGCAACGGCGCGTGGAAGGCCCGCGCGGTCGGCCAGGGGTACGCGAACGGGCTGGCCGGCATCGCCACCGACTTCGGCGTGACGGTGGAGGAACCGGCTCCGACCACCCCGGCCCCGCAGCCGGCCGCTCCCCAGCCGACGGCCCCGCAGCCGACGGCTCCCCCCGTCGTGGCCCCGCCCGCGCCTCCCGCGCCGCCCGCCCCTCCCGTCCCGGGCGCCGGGAAGATCAACCTCGACAAGGGCAGGGTCAGCCTCCAGAAGAACCAGACGGTGTCCCTGGTCAAGGGCGGCAGACCGCTGCTCTCCCAGGTGAAGATGGGCCTGGGCTGGGAGCCGGCGTTCCGCGGCAAGGACATCGACCTGGACGCCTCGGTCATCGCCTACGGCCCGCAGCGCGACCACGTCGACAGCTGCTACTTCGGCAAGCTGTCCATCCTCAACGGCGCGATCAAGCACTCCGGCGACAACCTCACCGGTGAGGGAGGCGGCGACGACGAGGTGATCGTGGTCGACCTCGGCCGGATCCCCCCGGAGGTCACCGGCCTGGTCTTCACCGTCAACTCCTTCTCCGGACAGAAGTTCACGGAGGTCGCCAAGGCCTACTGCCGCCTCCTGGACGCGGCGACCGGCGAGGAACTGGTCCGCTTCGACCTCACCAACGCGGAGGCGCAGACCGGCGTGATGATGGCCAAGCTGGTCCGCCAGTTCTCCGGCGAGTGGGACATGACGGCACTGGGCGAGTTCGTGAAGGCCCGCACCGTCCGGAACATGGTGAAGCCGGGCGCGCAGGCGCTGTAGCGGCCGGGGACCGACACGCCCCGCGCCTCTTCCGAGGGGCGCGGGACCGTCTCTTCCGGTCCGTCAGAACAGGGCGCTGTAGGCGTTCAGCGCGGGCTGCCCGCCCAGGTGGGCGTAGAGGACGGTGCAGCCGTGGTCGATCTCGCCCCGTTCGACCAGGTCCACCATCCCCGCCATCGACTTCCCCTCGTACACCGGGTCCGTCACCATGCCCTCAGTGCGGGCGGCGAGCCGCATCGCCTCCAGGGTGGTCTCGTCGGGAATGCCGTAGACGCCCGCGTGGTAGCGCTCGTCCAGCTCGATGTCGTCGACGGTCAACTCGCGCTGGAGACCGATCAGTCGTCCGGTCCGCCGGGCGATCCGTGCCACCTGCTCACGGGTCTCGGCGGGCTTGGCCGAGGCGTCGATGCCGATGACCCGGCGCTCGCGCCCACCGGCCTCCGCCAGCGCGGCGAACCCGGCGGCCATGCCGGCCTGGGTCGACCCGGTCACCGAGCAGACGATCACCGTGTCGAAGAAGACGCCCAGCTCCCGCTCCTGCTCGGCGACCTCGTACGCCCAGTTGGCGAAGCCGAGCCCGCCGAGCGGATGGTCGGAGGCGCCGGCCGGGATGGCGTAGGGCCTGCCGCCGGACTCCTCGACCTCGCGCAGCGCCCCTTCCCAGCTCTCCTTGAACCCGATCCCGAACCCGGCCCGGACGAGCCGGACGTCGGCCCCGGCCAGCCTGCTGATCAGGATGTTGCCGACCTTGTCGTACACGGAGTCCGGCCACTCCACCCAGCTCTCCTGCACCAGCACGCACTTGAGCCCGGCGCGGGCGGCGACGGCGGCGACCTGGCGGGTGTGGTTGGACTGCACCCCGCCGATGGAGACGAGGGTGTCGCAGCCCTGGGCGAGGGCATCGGCGACCAGGTACTCCAGCTTGCGCGTCTTGTTCCCGCCGTACGCGATCCCGGAGTTGCAGTCCTCCCGCTTGGCCCACAGCGCGGCCCCGCCGAGATGGGCGGTGAGGCGCTCCAGCGGATGCACGGGCGAGGGGCCGAAGAGGAGGGGGTGACGGTCGTAGGAAGAGATGGACGGGGAAGGGGGCGCGGAGGGGGACATGGTGGCTCCTGGTGTCAGTCGGGGTCGGCCAGGTCGGCGAGGGTGTGCCAGATGTCGGCGGTGACCTTGACCGCCGCCCGCGGGTCACCGGCCGCGCACGCCTCGATGAGCCGCTCGTGCAGGCCCGCCGAGCGGCAGGAGCCGCCCTCGCCGAAGCGGCGGCGCTCCAGGCGCCGGATGAGCGGGGTGTAGCGGGCGACGGTGGCGGCGGCCGCGCGGTTGCCGGCCACCCGGATCAGGACGTCGTGCAGTTCGTCGTCGGCGCG
Source organism: Streptomyces sp. NPDC001220 (assembly GCF_053597895.1). NCBI lineage: Bacteria > Bacillati > Actinomycetota > Actinomycetes > Kitasatosporales > Streptomycetaceae > Streptomyces > Streptomyces sp. NPDC001220. The sequence continues at coordinate 226,747 of NZ_JBSFJE010000011.1, read as the reverse complement.
CAGGGCCTCGTCCACGTCACCGGCGCGTACGGCGGCGGCGAACCGGTCGTTGGCCGCGCGCATCATGTCGAGGTCGGCGTCCCGCAGCCGGGGTACGGCGGCCCGGGTGGCCAGCTCGTGCATGGCGCCGACCACGGCCGCCGCGTCCCGTACGTCGGCGGCCACGACCGGGGTGACCCGGGTGTGGCTCTGCGGCTTGCTCTCCAGGAGCCCGTCGTCGACGAGCCGGGCGAACGCTTCGCGTACCGGCGCCCGGGACAGCCCGAGCCGCTCGGCGAACTCGACGTCCCGCACCACCGCACCGGGTTCGATCTCCCCGGCGACGATGGCATCGCGGATGGCCTCGTAGGCGCGGTCGCGGAGCAGAGTGCGGGGGACGGGGCGCAGCGCATCCATGAACTGAAATGTTAGATATCAATTGAGACCCGGGCAAGGGTGCGGCGTAAGCACGCGTGGGGCGTGAGCACGCGTGCTGCGGAGGCACGCGGGTGGCCCGCACCCTCCGTGAAGGTGCGGGCCACGCTCATGAGCCGGTAGCGGTCAGGCGGCCGTCGCCCACGGCCAGTCGGCGTCCCGGGCGGACTCCAGCAGCGGCACCATCCGGAAAGCCGCGTCCGAGAGGCCGCCGAAGGTGTGCCGGTTGGCCGCTCCCGACGGGCCGTGGCCGACCCGGTAGCCGGCCAGGTTCCAGGTGTAGACCGGGATGTGGGCCGGGACCTGCTGGGTGGGGTCGCCGTGCCGGTGGTACGTGTACTGCTCGTCGGTGACGATCAGCACCCGGTCCTGCCCCCGGTAGTGCGAGCGGATCGCCGAGGTCGTGTCGGTACCGCCCAGCGAGCCGAAGCGGCCGAGGATCTTCAGCACCGACTCGCCCTTGCCGAACGTCAGCCGCCTGCTCGTGGTACCGAACTCGACGAGGTCCGCGTCCGCCGCCCGCAGCGCGAGCGCCGAACCGAAGATCGCCGCCGCGTCGGCCCGGTTGAGCCGCGAGCGGTCGGACAGCGGACCCCACATCGAGCCCGACCGGTCGACCAGCACCAGCGTCCGCCCCGGCAGCGCGGGCACGTTGGCCAGCGAGTGGCCGAGCGCCCGCTCCAGCGGGAAGGACCAGCGCAGCGACGGGGCGTGCTGGTACGCGGCGAGGTACCGGAACGGGAACTGCCGCGAGCGCGCCACCTCCGCTGGGTCACTGATCCGGGCCGCGACCTGGGCGGCGACCTCGTCGGAGACTCCGGCCTCGTCGAAGTTCCGCAGGTTGCGGACGAGCGCCATGGCCCCCATGGAGGGGATCACGGCCTCCCAGGCCGCCTTGTCCATCGGCCCCTGGAGCCATCCGGCCAGCGCCTCCCAGGTGATGCCGGCCGCCGCGAGCCGCTGGGCGCCACCGGGCTCGGTGACGACCGCGCGCCGCCGTGCGACGGGCAGCGCCATCAGCTCGCGGTGCGCGGCGAGCACCGGGCTCGACGCTGGCGGTACGGCCGTGTCCGGGTGGTGCCGCCGGTCCAGCGCGTACTGGAACAGCTCGCCCTGCCACGGCTTGTCCGGGTCCGGCGCCGCGTGCACCAGGTTCAGGATGTCGCCGAAGCGGTATCCCTTGGCCGCGGTGTCGTACTTGAGCAGCGACTTGCCGTGGTAGAGCCGCCGTACAGCGTCGGCGATCCCCCGCTTGACGGGCTTGGGGACGGCACGGCCGTAGGTCGCCGTCCAGTAGGCGAGCAGTTCGCCGGGCTCGTCGGGCCGCCGCAGCACGGAGGCGACGACCTGCCGGTTCGAGGGGCCCTCGGTGGCGCCCGCGGTCAGACGTGCGTGCACGTACTCGGCGGCGCCCACGAGGGAGGCGGTCCGCATGTTGCCCTCGCCGCGCAGCCAGCCGAGCAGGCCGGCGGTCCAGGCCGGATCGGCGACGGCGAGCTCGCGGACGAGCTTCGCGTACCGGTCGTCGCGGTCTGCCTCACTCTCGTAGAAGGTGCCCGCGGCAAAGTGGGACACCGCCAGCAAAAAAAGTTCAGACCGCGTGTCCCGCTCCTGGCCACGCCCGCCCTGGTAGGTGCGGAGCACGCGTCCGGTCGAGGTGACCCGTGAAGTGGGCTGCGCTCGGGCCGCCTTGGTGTTGAATCGCGCCATGGTGAATTCCCCCCGAATTCATTGGAGTCTGGGAGGAGGCGCAACAGGAGGAGGGTGCCCGAGATCAGGAGTCGGCGGCGGGACTTTTAACCTGGCGCGTCTTCCTTTCCGCCACATCGGCCCTGAGCCGATGACGGGATTCGAACCCGCATCCCCTTTCGGGGACCAGGGCCCTGAAGTATCCGCTGCCTGCGCACCGGGCACCCTCCATGAGCTGCGCCTCCCGAGTTCAGTGACACACGCACCGGGAGGTGCATGAAGATTTTGGTGTCCAGAGTTCAAGGCCGGCGGAACCGACGTAGGTGCTCTGACCCCTGAGCTACACCGGCGCGTTGTACCGGTGGCGGGACTCGAACCCGCGGCCGCCCCATTATCAGTGGAAGTAGGTCCTGCCTTCGCACCTGGACGTTCATTACCTTAGGAGGCGTGCCGCGGGCCGAGCGAGTGAATTAATTACCCGCGCTTCTGGCGCTTCCAGGGCCCGGTGATGGCAAGCATGATGCCGGGCGTCTGGATGTTCGCGTACAGGGTCTTGCCGTCGGGCGAGAAGGTGACGCCGGTGAACTCGCTGTATTCCGGCTCCTCCTCGGTGCCGGCGTTCAGTTCGTTGCGGGCGATGGGGTAGGTGCGGCCGCTGTCGGTGGCGCCGAACAGGTGCTGGATGCCCTCGCCGTCCTCGGCGATGACCAGGCCGCCGTACGGGGAGACGGTGATGTTGTCCGGGCCGTCGAAGTCGCCGTCCACGGACGGGTCCGGGTTGACTCCGATGAGGACCTTCAGGGTGAGGGTGCGGCGCTTGGGGTCGTAGAACCAGACGGCGCCGTCGTGCTGGACGGGGCTCTCCGAACGGGCGTAGGAGGAGACGATGTACACGCCCCCGTCGCCCCACCACATGCCCTCCAGCTTGCGGGCGCGGGTGACCTGTCCGGCGGTGAACTGCTTGCGGACCGAGGTGGTCCTGGCGTCGCGGTCCGGAACGTCCGTCCAGTCGACGCCGTACACGGTGCCGATCTTCGTGGCGCGGGAGAGGTCGTCGACGAACACGCCGCCGGAGTCGAAGCACTTGAAGGCCTGCAGCGTGCCCGCGTCGTCGGCGAGGGTGCGCAGCCGGCCGCGGCCGTGGTGGAAGTGCTCGGGCGGGGTCCAGCGGTAGAGCAGACCGTTCGGGTTGGACGCGTCCTCCGTCAGGTAGAGGTGGCCGCGCCTGGGGTCGACGACGACGGCCTCGTGCGCGTACCGGCCCAGCGCCTTGACCGGCTTGGGGTTCCGGTTGGCCCGGCGGTCCTCGGGGTCGACCTCGAAGACATAGCCGTGGTCCTTGGTCATGCCGTTGGAGCCGGCCTTGTCCTCGGTCTCCTCGCAGGTGAGCCAGGTGCCCCAGGGGGTGTTGCCGCCCGCGCAGTTGGTGGCGGTGCCGGCGATGCCGACCCACTCGGCGACCTGGTCGTGGCGCACCTCGACGACCGTGCAGCCGCCGGCGGCCGCCGGGTCGTAGACGAGGCCCTCGGTGAGCGGCACCGGGTGGGTCCAGTTGGCGCGGGGGCCGGCCAGCTCGTGGTTGTTGACGAGGAGGGTGGCGCCGCGCGGGCCGTCGAAGGTGGAGGTGCCGTCGTGGTTGGAGGGGGTGAACTCGCCCGACTCCAGCCGGGTCTTGCCGCTGTAGGTGATGACGCGGTACTCGAAGCCGGCGGGGAGCGCGAGGATGCCGTCGGGGTCGGGGAGCAGCGGCCCGTAGCCGACTCCGCCGTGTCCGTGTCCGTGCTTCGCCTCGGCCGTGCCGGACGCCTCGGTCTCGGTGGACGCGAGGGCGTTCGGGGCGGTGGCGAGGGCGCCGACGCTGCCCGCCAGCGCGACACCGGCACCGGTGATCGCGGATTTTCTGGCGAAGTCCCTGCGGGTGAGCGACATGGTGTCTCCTGTGACGGTCGAAGGGCCGTGGAGGGTGGCGGACCTCAAGTCGGCGCACACGCTCCCGGCCGCGTCTGAACTCCGTCTGAACTCGGGGCGACATCGGCTTCGTTTGTTCAATGAATCCGTATGCACCGCCCCACGGCAATCCAAAGCCACACCCAAGAAAGCGCCGCGGGCGTCGCCGGCCGCGGCCTGGAATCCTTCTTCCGCCACGGCGGCGCTCAGCCGCACTCGGCGCGTCCGGCGGGGCCCGACCCGCGCGCGGCCCCGCCCCTTCGGGCGCTATCCCCCGTGCTGCGACCGCGCCTTGAACGCCGCCTTCCGGGCCTCCTTCGCGACCTTCTTGTCCGGGTGCAGGCGTCCCATCGCCTCCAGGACGTCGGCCGTGTCCGGGTGCTCGACCCGCCAGGCCTCGGCGAAGAACCCGGCGTGCTGCTGGGCCAACCCCTCGACCAGGGCCTGCAGTTCCTCGGAGTTCCCTTCGGCGGCCAGCTGCGCGGCGACCGTGTCGATGGTCAGCCAGAAGATCATGTCCGGCGAGGGTGCCGGGACGTCGGCGGCGCCGCGCTCGGCCAGCCAGACCCTGGCCAGTCCGCCCAGCTCGGGGTCGCCGAGGACTTCGCGAAGTGCCGGTTCGGCCTCGGTGCCGACCAGGGACAGCGCCTGCTGGCAGCGCAGCCTGCGCAGCGGCGCGCCCGCGTCGTCGCCCCGCGCGGCGGCCAGCAACTCCCGTGCGGCGGCGAGGGATTCGCGGCGGTCCAGCCACTGCTCGGTCTCGGCCTGCGCGGCTCCCTGCGGGAACGCGGCCATGCCGTCGAGCAACGCGTCCGCGCCCTTGTCGGCGAGCTCTCCGACCGCCGGCGCCTCGAACCCGGCCTCCAGCAGCCGCGCCCGCAGCCCGTACGCGCCGAGCGGGGTGAGCCGCACCATGCCGTACCGGGTGACGTCGCTCTCGTCGACCGGCCCCGCGGCCGGCTCCTCCTCGGTGTCGGCCATGAGCGCCTCGTCGACCGGCTGGTACGCGACGAGTCCGACCGGCTCCAGCGTCCGGAACTGGTCGTCGAGCCGCATCATCGCGTCGGAGACCTGTTCGAGGACGTCGTTGGTCGGCTCCCCCATGTCGCTGGGCACGATCATCGACGCGGCGAGCGCGGGCAGCGGCACCGGCGCCTCGCCGGGACCGCCTTCGCTCACCGTCAGCAGGTACAGGTTGCCGAGGACACCGTCCAGGAAGTCCGCCTCCGCCTCGGGGTCCCAGCCGAGTGACGAGAAATCGACCTCGCCGCCCTCGTCGAGCGCGTCGACAATTCCGTCCAGGTCGGGCACGCTCGCGTCGCCGATCACGGTCTCCAGGGCGGCCAGCCAGACCCCGAGGACGTCGTGCGGCGAGCCTCCGGTGAGCAGCGCCAGCTCCTCCCCCGCCGCGACCGTCCCGGCCTCCTCGTCGACGATCTCGACGAGCCCGGCGTCCAGGGCGACCCGCCAGGCCTCGGCGGTGTACGCGGCGGCGTCGTCCCCGGTGAGCCCGAGCAGCTCGGCGGCGGCCGGGAGCTGCTCCTCGGCCAGTCCGCCACCTGCGTCGACGCGGGTGTCGGGTCCGGCCCAGCGGGCGAGCCGGGCGGCCCGGGAGAGCAGCGGCGTGGCCAGCGCGGCGCGTGCCAGCTCCGCTTCGGGGCGCAACCGCACCGGCGGCAGGGGGGAGCTGTCTGACATCGGGTGGTTCTCCTCGGACGCCTCTACGGTCGTACGACGACATGGACTCCGTACGACGGCCGTACGACCATCGGGACGCCGTACGCCTCAGCCGCTCAGCCTAGACGGATTTCCACCCATGCCGCCCGGTTCATCTCCTCGCCGAGCTGCGTACATGGCCGAAACCTTGACAACTCCCCTACGCAGGGACGAGATTGACGCGCGTAGAAAACGGGGGGGACAAGTGTTCACTCTCTGTCTACGCGTGTCATGCCCACTCCATGACGCATCCTCGTCCCGGCACCGTTTATGTCCCCGGAGGGATTTCCTTGCCGAGCAGGTCTTCCGCGCGTCTCGCCGCGCTCACCGTCGCCGCCGTCTGCAGCGCGGCGTCCACCGTCGCCCTCACCTCGCCGGCCCAGGCCGACGGGCTGCGCATCCATGACGTCCAGGGCGCCACGCGCATATCGCCGTACGCCGGCCAGAAGGTGACGGACGTCCCCGGCATCGTCACGGCCACGCGCACCTACGGCTCCTCGCGGGGTTTCTGGCTCCAGGATCCGACGCCCGACGCCGACCCGGCCACCAGTGAGGGCGTCTTCGTCTTCACCAGCTCCACCCCGAAGGTCGCGGTCGGCGACTCCGTCACGGTCACCGGCACGGTCTCCGAGTACGTCCCGGGCGGTGCCTCCACCGGCAACCAGTCGCTGACCGAGATCACCAAGCCGACGGTCACCACGGTCTCCACCGGCAACGCGGTCCCGGCGCCGGTCGTGATCGACAAGAAGTCGGTGCCGGCCAAGTACACCCCGGCGGGTGACACGGCCGCGGCCGGCTCGGTCAACGGCCTGACGCTCCAGCCGAAGAAGTACGCCCTGGACTACTACGAGTCCCTGGAGGGCATGAACGTCCAGGTCCGCGACACCCGCGTGGTCACCGCCACCGACCCGTACGCCGAGGTGTGGGTGACGGTGAAGCCGCACGAGAACCGCACCGTCCGCGGCGGCTCGCTGTACCGCTCCTACAACGACCAGAACACCGGCCGTCTCCAGATCCAGTCCCTGGGCGCGACCGCCGACTTCCCGGTGGCGAACGTCGGCGACACGCTGACCGGCGCCACGACCGGCCCGCTGGACTACAACCAGTTCGGCGGCTACACCCTCGTCGCGAGCAAGCTGGGCACCCTCAAGAGCGGGGGCCTGCAGCGCGAGACGACGAGGAAGCAGTCGAAGAGCGAGCTGGCCGTCGCCACCTACAACGTCGAGAACCTCGACCCCTCCGACGGCACCTTCGCCGCGCACGCCGCCGCGATCGTGAACAACCTGCAGTCGCCCGACATCGTGTCCCTGGAGGAGATCCAGGACAACAACGGTGCGACGGACGACGGCACGGTCGCCGCCGACGTGACGGTGAACAAGCTGATCGACGCGATCGTCGCGGCCGGCGGCCCGAAGTACGACTGGCGTTCCATCAACCCGGTCAACGACCAGGACGGCGGCGAGCCCGGCGGCAACATCCGCCAGGTCTTCCTCTTCAACCCCGAGCGGGTGTCCTTCGTCGACCGCGCGGGCGGCGACTCCACCACCGCGGTGGGCGTCACCAGGGTGCACGGCCAGGCCCAGCTGACCGCCTCCCCCGGCCGCGTCGACCCGGCGAACTCCGCCTGGACGACCAGCCGCAAGCCGCTGGCCGGCGAGTTCGTCTTCCGCGGCAAGACGGTCTTCGTGATCGCCAACCACCTGAACTCCAAGGGCGGCGACCAGGGCCTGACCGCGCAGTACCAGCCGGTGGCGCGCAGCTCGGAGGTCCAGCGCCACGCGCAGGCGACGCTGGTCAACGCGTTCGTCAAGAGCATCCTCGACGTCCAGAAGGACGCGAACGTCATCGCGCTCGGCGACATGAACGACTTCGACTTCTCCGGCACCACCAAGATCCTGGAGAGCCACGGCGCGCTCTGGTCGGCGATCCAGTCGCTGCCGACCAAGGAGCGCTACACCTACGACTACCAGGGCAACGAGCAGGTCCTGGACCAGATCCTGATCAGCAAGGAGATCCGCCGCAACGGCGACTTCGAGTACGACAGCGTGCACGTCAACTCGGAGTTCCACGACCAGATCAGCGACCACGACCCGCAGGTGCTGCGCTTCCGCCCCTGACGACCGTGGCTCAGGACTGGCTGAACACGCCGTTCAGCCAGTCCTGCCAGGCGCTCTCGTTCGCCCGGGCGTCGGCGTCCGCCGCGAAGTCGTGGATGCTGATGCCGACCGGGGCGCCCCAGTGGTTGCGTCCGAAGAACCGGACGAGGGCGTCGTCGGTGCGCAGCCCGATGAAGTACGGGTTGCGGTAGTCGACCACCGCCTCCAGGGTCCGGCCGCCGGGCCCCCGGACGCTCGCCTTCGCGCCCTCGGCCAGGTCGTCCGGCAGGCCGAGAGCGCGGCCCACGGCCTCGAAGGCGTCCGGCGCCTGGGCCGCCTCGGGGCCGTTGAGCTGCGCGAAGGTGACCGGGCGGGGCGCGAAGTGGACCAGGTACTCGCGCAGGGTGTGCAGATAGAAGTCGGTGTGCCGGCTCGCGCCGTCGTACTGGTTGTCCCAGTCGTCGGTGAAGATCCCGCTGTGCACGTAGCGCACCCAGGCACGGCGGCCGCCGTCCCGCGGCTCGATCACGTGCTCCAGCTGGTTGACGCTCTGGACCGGGAAACCGAGGTCCTCGCTGCGGACGATCAGGTGGTGCGGCGGCTCGTAGGCGGTCACGGTGGAGCCGAAGGCCGCCGCGCCGCCCACCCGGGGCTCGGGCGGCTCCATCGGCCACAGGTAGGCGCCGGAGCCGTTGGTGATCGCCTCCCACACCTCCTGGGGTGTGGCGTCGACCTCGAACTCGCGGGCGATCTCGAATTCCTTGGACATGTCGGGGCTCCTGCTGCCTACTGATCCGTTTCGGGGGTGGTCCGCTCCGAGACCCCGGGCCGGCCCTCGGCCGCCGGGAGGATCTCGGCCGCGGGGTGCGTCCCGGCCGCCGGGTGAGTCCCGGCCGCCGGGCCGGGGTCGGCCGCCGGGCCGGGGTCGGCCGCCGGGCCGGGGTCGGCCGCCGGGCCGGGGTCGGCCTTGACCGTGGGGTGGAGGGCGACGACGATCCGGTGGTCCCGGCCGTCCTCCGTGTCGGGCGCGTCGTACTTGCGGATGAGCGCGCTCACGCCCGCCGTCAGCTCCTGCACGAACGCCGCGCGGTCGGCGGCGGAGGCGAAGCGCACCTCGCCGTCCAGCGCATAGGTCGCCAGCTGTCTGCGGGCCTTGGCGGCACCGCTGATCAGCGTGCCGACGTCGCGCACCAGGCGGGCGCCGACCGCGAGCAGCCAGCGCGCGGAGAGCTGGTCGCGGAAGCGGTCCGGGTCCGGCTGTACGGCGGGCAGGGCGGCCGGCGAGATGACGTACGACGCGGCGGTCGCGCGCATCAGCCGCTCGTTGACATTGCCCTTGCGCCGCTCGCCCGCCAGCTCCACCAGGCCGTGCCGCTCCAGCGCCTTGAGGTGGTAGTTCACCTTCTGTCTGGGCAGCCCGACCCGGCCGGCCAGCATCGCTGCCGACGCGGGCGCGGCGGCCAGTTCGGCGAGCAGCCGGGCCCGTATGGGGTCCAGCGACACCGCCGCGGCCTCGGGGTCCTCGATCACGGTCACGTCCAGCATGGCTCCACCCTCTCACCGAAAACTTTTCCTGTCCAGACGGATCAGATTTTCGGTGGGAGGGTGGAGCGGGTGGAGACAGCGGGGAGGAGGCCCCGCGCGGTTCTCAGTGGCGCCGGCCACGGCGCAGGGCGCCCACGGCGACGGCACCGGCGACGGCGAGGGCGGCGCCCGCGACCAGCACCGGGCGGGCGTGCCGCTGCGCGCCCCGGAAGGCCGTACGCGCGGACTGCGGGAGGCGCCCCTCGGCGGCGTGCCCCGCCTCGACGGCCCTGTCGGACGCCAGATGGCCCGCCCGTCCGGCCCGCTCCTGAACGGCGTGCCCGGTCCTGAGCGCCCGCTCCTGCAGCGTGTGCCGCGCCTGGGCCATCTGCTCCTGGGTGGTGTGGCCGCCCTTCGTCGCCCGGTCCTGGGCCTGGTGGCCGGCCCGGGCGGCACCCTCGCGCAGCTGGACGGTCAGGGCGCCGGCCTTGTCCTTGAGATCGGCGGCGCGGGCCTGGGTACGCCCCTTGAGGTCGGCCTTCGCCGCCAGGGCGCCCGCGGAGTCGATGATGCGGGCCCCCGTTTCATGCGCGTTCCCCTTCGTCATCGGTACTGCCCCTCCTGGTCTCGTCGGCGTCCGCTTGTGCCTGCGGACCTTCCGAGTACCCAGGTCGCCGACGGTCAGGCGGGGCGACCCGTCCGTCAGTCCCGCTCCCCCCGCTCACCGAGCCGCGCGAGCCGGCTCTGGAACCAGTCGAGGCGGGCCTGCAACAGGGCCGCCTCCGCGACCAGTTCGGGCACCCCGAAGCCCTCGCCCGGCACCGGCACGGGCTCCCCGGAGACCGCCCCCGCACCCCCGGCCACCACCCGCAGCCCCGCTCCGGCCAGCCGGGCGAACCCGGCGAGCGAGACGGACGTGCGCGCGCGTACACAGCCCCCGCAGGCGGCCGCCAGGGCCCGCCATCCGGGCCGGCCCCAGCCCGCGTCGGCGAGCGCCACGCCCGGCGCGCCGCAGGCGCACGCCCCGACGGTGGCCGTGCGCACCCGCTGCCGGGCGTATTGGACACAGGGCCTCGGCGCGCCCACAGGAGCGACGATTCAGCGTTCCTAAGACGTACCCCATAGGAGAATTAAGTGGAGCTAAGCCGTCGCGCTGCCGAGACTACCCTCATGACGAACCCACCCGACATCGCCCGCTCGCCCCGCCCCTTCGGCCGCACCCTCTGTGCGATGGTCACACCGTTCACCGAGGCGGGGGCGCTCGACCTCGACGGCGCCCGGCGGCTGGCCGCGCGGCTGGTGGCGGACGGCTGTGACGGCCTGGTGCTGAACGGCACCACCGGCGAGTCGCCGACCACCACGGACGCCGAGAAGGCCGAGCTGATCTCGGCCGTCCGGGAGGCGGTGGGCGAGCGGGTGCCACTCGTGGCGGGCGTGGGCACCGCGGACACCCTGCACACCGTGGAGCTCGCGCGCGCGGCCGAGAAGGCGGGCGCGGACGGCGTGCTGGTGGTGTCGCCGTACTACAGCCGGCCGCCGCAGGACGCGCTGGAGGCGCACTTCCTGGAGGTGGCGGAGGCGACCGGGCTGCCGGTGATGCTGTACGACATCCCGGGCCGCACCGGCACCCGTATCGAGCCGGAGACGCTGATCCGGCTCGCCGCGCACCCCGCGATCGTGGCCGTGAAGGACTGCTCGTACGACTTCCTCGGCACCCAGAAGGTGCTGGCGCACACGGACCTGGCGTACTACGCGGGCTGCGACGAACACATCCTCGCCCTGTACGCGGTGGGCGCGGCCGGCTGTGTCAGCACGGTCGCGAACGTGGTGCCGGGCCGGGTCGCCGCGATCCTCGACGCGTTCGACGCCGGTGACACCGCCCGTGCCGCCGAACTGCAGCTGCGGGCCACGCCGTTGATCGAGGCGATGACGGCCGCGGGGCTGCCGGGCACGGTCACGGCGAAGGCGCTGCTCGCCGGGATCGGCCTGCCTGCGGGCCCGGTGCGGGCACCGCTGCGGCCCGCCGGCCGGGAGGCGGCCGACGGGCTGCGGGCGGTGTACGAGGAGCTCGTGGCCGACTGATCAGCGGCGGGCGAAGACGGGCTGCCACGCCTTCAGCTCGTCGTACATATCCTTCTGGACCCCGCTCAGCGGCACGATCTTGTCGCTGCCGATCGTCACCAGCGCGAGCCGGGCCCGGTACGGCTCGTCCAGGCCGCTGGCCCGCTCCCAGGCGATGAGCCGCCGGTCGTCGGCCCAGGCCAGCAGGTCGCCGCCACGGACCTTGGTGATCTCCTTGCCGGTGCGGGGATCGCGGATCGAGGAGTACGACTTCCCGGGGGCGACCTCCTTGGTCAGACCGAGGGCGGCGAGCCGGCCGTTCGGGGACAGCCGTGCGTCGACGTCCGCGCGCAGGTACTTCTCGTCCGCCGGGGCGGCGATCTTGGCGCCGTCGAGGTCGTAGAACTGCTGCGTCCCGTCCCTGTCGCCGATGACACGCGCGTACACCTGGTCGCCGGTGCGGCTGAAGGAGAAGTCACCCCGCGCGAGGTCGTTGCGGTCGGACACGACCCCGGTCCAGGAGCCCTTGCCGGAGGCCACGCCGAGGTCGTAGAAGCCGGTCCGGCTCGATGCGGCGAACCCGGGTCCCCAGTCCCAGCCGCCCTTGGCGTTCTGGGCCTTGGCCCGCACGTCGGGGTTCTCGTCGTACGTCGTCGCCAGGAGCCGGGTCCCGTCGTACGAGAAGGCGAGTGCGCCGACCCGGTGCTCGACGGGGATCCACCGCTCGACCTTCCTCGTCGCGAGGTCGAGCAGGCCGATCCGGCGGACGGGCAGGGTCTGCTCCAGCACGGCGGCCGTCCGCAGGCCCGGCGCGACGGCGACGAAGGCCCACCGGGAGTCCTTCACGTAGGTGCCGGTCCCCGGGTCGAGCAGCCGGTACGTGCGTACGCCGATGCCCTTGTCGTCCGTCAGCGGCACGGTCCGCCAGGTGTAGTACGCGGCGAGCGCCGTCTGACCGGCCGCGATGAGCTCGCGCGGCGGCGACTGGTCCGGGTGGCCGGTGATCCCGTTCCGCTGCACGACCCCGGACGGACGCACATCGCTTTTCCCGGAGTCCAGCAGCGGTACCGCCACCGCGACGGCGACCACGGCGGCCGTCGCGGCGGCCATGGAGGCGAACCGGCGGGCGCGTCGGCGCCGACGGACGGCCAGCACCCGGTCGGCGAAGCCCGATCCCGCCGACGGCTGTTCGGCGGCCTGTTCGCGCAGGGTCTCCCGGACGAGTTCCTCGGCGTTCACGGCCGCACCTCCATGGGCGAGTAGTCACGGGACGGCGGCTGCGCGTGGCCGGCGTCCGGGGCGAGGGCGGCCAGTTCGGGTGCGAGGACGCGCAGCCGGGCCAGGGAGCGGTGGGTGGCGGACCGCACGGTGCCGACCGAGCAGCCGAGCAGCCGGGCCACGTCGGCCTCCGACAGGTCCTCGAAGTAGCGCAGCACCAGCACGGTGCGCTGGCGGGCGGTGAGCCGGGACAGGGCTGTGCGCAGGACGAGGCGGAGCTCGGCGGCGGATGCGGTGTCGGGGGCCGGCGGGCTCTCCGGGGGTTCGGCGACGCTGAACTCGCGCCGCCGCCACTTGAGCCGCCAGCGGCTTATCTGCTGCCGGTAGAGGATCTGCCGTACATAGGCCTCGGGCTCGTCGATGCGCTGCCAGCGACCCGCCGCCTTGATCAGGGCGTTCTGCAGCAGGTCCTCGGCCGCGTGCCGGTCACCGCCGGTCAGCAGCACGGCCGTCCTCAGCAGCGCGGTGGACCGACCGTCCACGAACTCCCGGAAGCTCTCTTGCAGTTCCGCATCCATCGTCACCTTCTCTTCCCCCGGGCCCACCTCGTGTCCGGCCCCTGTAACCGTGGTGACGCCTATGGAGCGGCCCCACTATGCCTGTCGGCGCGGAATAAATGCACCGGTGTCGCACCCGCCCGCTGCCCTACGTTGTCCCCATGAGCCGCCCCCTGTTGTTCCTGGACGTCGACGGCCCCCTCAACCCGTATGCGGCCCAGCGCGAGCGGCGCCCCGAGGGTTATACGACGATCCGGGCGACCGTCCGCCCGGGACGCCCCCTGCGGGTCTGGCTGAACCCGGAGCACGGCCCGGCGCTGCTCGCCCTCGGCTACGAGCTGTGCTGGGCGACCACCTGGATGGCCGAGGCGAACCGCTGGATCGCCCCGGTCGTGGGTCTGCCCGAGCTGCCGTACGTCGACTTCGGCAGGGGGCTGCTGGCGGAGCGGCCCGACGGCGTGCACTGGAAGACGGAGGCGATCGTCTCGTACGCCGGGGGGCGGCCGTTCGCCTGGGTGGACGACGAGCAGAGCCCGGCGGACACGCTGTACGTCCGCGCCCACCACCCCGGCCCGGCCCTGCTGCACCACGTCGATCCCCGGATCGGCCTGCGGGAGGGCGACTTCGCCGCGCTGACGCAGTTCCGCGGATCCCTGCCCCAGGACGGCTGAGCGCCCTCCCGCACCATGGGGCGGCCGTCCGGCCGACCGCACGTCTGCGGCTCTGCCGGGTCACGAGTCGGGGGCCTCCCGGCCGCGACATTCCGCGTTGCGGGCATCACCCGTCGACAGAAGCAGCGCGCCGATCAACTGATCGTCTCCGGCCCCCAGCGCTCGGGCCCCACTCCGCGCCAGTCGATCCACGGTGACTCGGCCACCTCCGCCGGGTCGATGTCCAGCCCGGCCCGGCGGAGAAACTCCGCGACGTCGACCGCGTGGTGAGCCAGCCCGAGGATCTCACCGTCCACGCGCACGCGGCGGCCCCCCGTGGGCGACGGTGGATGCACGATCACACGTATCGGTCCGGGCATGTCTTCAGGGTCGTCCGGGTCATGCGGACCCGCGTTCCAGGTCGTCATCGCTGATGCCGCTCATTCACGTTCCGGTCTGACCGCTCCAGGTCACGCAGCTGTTGGTAGGTGGCACTCCACTCCTGCTGTGCCTGGGCAAGGTCGGCGGAAAACAGTCGCATGGCCAGATTCAAGCACGTGTTCGATTTTCTGGACCACATCGAGGCCCCGGGCGACCGCATGGCCTCCTCGAAACCGGGTTCCCACGGGGTTCCACGCCGACCGTCGGCCTCCGCCTGTGGCGCTCCGCCGCCATCGTGCGGTTCGACCGGCCGAGAAAGCACGTGAGCGCCCTCCCCCGGGCCGTCCTCGGGCCATGGAAGGGCGCTCAGTGATGACCGGCGTCGACAAACCGCCGACAGCTCGACAGCAAGGTCGGGGCGCTGATCGCGCAGGCGGCCGCAGGGCACGGCCGTCGATGGTCAGTTGTGGCTGTGCAGGATCTCGTTCAGGCCGCCCCAGACCGCGTTGTTCGGGCGGGCCTCGACGGCGCCCGTGACCGAGTTGCGGCGGAAGAGGATGTTGGAGGCGCCGCTCAGCTCGCGGGCCTTGACGATCTGGCCGTCGGGCATGGTGACGCGGGTGCCCGCGGTGACGTAGAGGCCGGCCTCGACCACGCACTCGTCGCCGAGCGCGATGCCGACGCCCGCCTCGGCGCCGACCAGGCAGCGCTCGCCGATGGCGATGATCACGTTGCCGCCGCCGGACAGGGTGCCCATGGTGGAGGCGCCGCCGCCGATGTCCGAGCCGTTGCCGACCACCACACCGGCCGAGATGCGGCCCTCGACCATCGAGGTGCCGAGCGTGCCGGCGTTGAAGTTGACGAAGCCCTCGTGCATGACGGTCGTGCCCTCGGAGAGGTGCGCGCCGAGGCGGACCCGGTCGGCGTCGGCGATACGGACGCCCTTCGGGACGACGTAGTCGGTCATCCTCGGGAACTTGTCGATCGAGGTCACCTGGAGGTGCAGGCCCTCGGCGCGGGCGTTCAGCCGGACCTGCTCGATGTCGTCGACGGCGACCGGGCCGAGGGAGGTCCAGGCGACGTTGGCGAGGAAGCCGAACTGGCCGTCCAGGCTCAGGCCGTGCGGCTTGACCAGACGGTGCGAGAGCAGGTGCAGACGCAGGTAGACGTCGTGCGCGTCGATCGGCTTCTCGTCGATCGAGGCGATGACCGTGCGGACCGCGACGACCTCGACGTTGCGGCGGGGGTCCGGGCCGATCGCCCTGGCCGCACCCTCACCGAGGAGTTCCACGGCCTGCTCGGCGGAGAGCGTCTCGGTGCCGGCCGGGCCGGGCTCGGCGACCAGCGCGGGCGCGGGGAACCAGGTGTCGAGAACGGTGCCGTCGGCGGCGATGGTGGCGAGCCCGGCGGCAACGGCGCCGGTGGGACGAAGAGCAGTCGTGTCGGTCATGAGGGCAACCTAACCGTCCGGGGGCCGGGGAGGCGAACCAGCGTGCGGGGCGTCTCGGGAGGCGGGCCGTGAAGATCCGCCGGGCGGCCCGCACTCCCCCGCGGTGCGGGCCGCCCAGGATCCGGGGGTGGTGTCAGGGGCGCTCGCCGGCCTTGTCCACCACCGCGGTCGTGACCCGTTCTTCGATGTCGGCGACCTTGCCCTCCACGACCGTCCCGAAGCCGACGACGCGGTAGGTCCGCGGGTCGATCAGCGTCAGTTTGCCCATCCTGGCCTTGCCGTCGGCCTTGCGCGGGCGCAGGTCGACGCCGATACCGGCGACGTCGTGGGTCAGGGCGACGACCTTGCGGCCGGTGACCGCCTCGACCAGGTGGTCGGTGATCCTCTGGTCGGACAGGAGCGCGAGGGCGCGGTACACGGAGGCCAGCCCCGCGGGCGGCACGAGGTCGGCCTGGAGGAGGTCGCTGATCTCGGCGTAGTCGTTCCACGCCTTGGCTCCGGGGCCCACTTCGGTGTCCTCGACGGCGTTCCTCCTACGGAGCGCCCGCAGCGTCCCCTCGCCGTCGGCCGGCAGTGCGGCCATGAACCTGTACACCTCACGTGGTGAGTCGTAGTCGTCCAGCCCCAGGCGCGTGGCACGTCCCCGGACGACCGTGAGTCCGGGATGGCCCGCCGCCGGTTGATAGACCCGCCGTTCGCCGTCGTACCGCTTCCAGTCCTCCCTCTTCGGGTCCTCGGGCGACGGTTCCCCGTTGTCCGGTCCCGTCGCCATCATCGTGTAGATCCACTGCTTCCCGGTGGGCTCGGTGCCCGCCGACTGCTTGTCCAGCGCGTCGGCCGCCCGTTCCAGGAAGTCGTGCGCGCTCATCCCCTTCAGGTCGATGTCCGGCGTCGCGGGCCGCACCCTGCGCCCCGTGCCGCCCCCGCCCACCAGCAGGGCGGCGGTGACGGCGACGGCGGTCACCGCGGCCACGACCGCGACGATCACGAACTCCCGCCGCCACCCGGCCCGGCGCCGCTCCCCGGCCCGTACCGCGTCGGTCAGCAGGGCGCGCCCCGCCGCCAGCCGTGCCCGGTCGGGCACCGGCGCGTCGGCGCGCAGCGCGCGCACCTCGGTCATCTCGTCCATCGCTATGCCACCTCCGCGGTGTCGCCCACGAATGCCGGATCGGCGCCCAGCGCCGTACGTACCTTGCGCCGGGCCCGGTTGAGCCGGGAGCGGACCGTGCCGACCGGGATGTCCAGCGCCTCGGCGACTTCCTGGTAGGTGAGGTCGGCCCAGGCGACGAGCAGCAGGACGTGCCGGTCGCCCGCCGTCAGTGCGGCGAGGGCGCCGGCGAGCGGGCCCTGCGCGTCGATCCGGTTGTCGGTGTGTTCGACCCAGGTCTCGCTCCAGGACGCGGCGACCGGGTCGTGGCCGGTGCGGGCCAGCGCCTTGAGTGCCCGTACCTCGGCCCGGCGTTGCTTGCCGATCAGGTTGCCCGCGATGCCGTACAGCCACGGGCGCGCGTTGGGGCGTGCGAGGTCGTAGCGGGAGCGGATCCGGAAGGCGACGAGGAAGGTGTCCGCGGTGATGTCGTCGGCCGCTGCGTCGCCGAGCCTGCGCGCCGCGTACCGGTGGATGTCGGGCGCGTAGCGATCGTAGAGCCGGGCGAAGAGCTCCGGTTGTTCCAGTGACTGGGCGACGGTCTCCGCGTCGTCCTCCGCCTGTGCCGTGGCCGGCGGCGGTCCGCTCACGAGGGCTCCCCCTGGTTCGTCGGTGCGTGTGTGTCACCCCCTGTTCCCCGATGCCCGCCGGAGGGTTCACGGTGCCTCGGCCGGCTCGCCGGGAAAGGGAGCGGCAGACGCGTTCCGCTCAGGGAATCACGCGCCCCAGCGCCTCCCGCGCGTACCCCTCGTCGTACGGCGTCCCCGTCAGCAGCACCTGCAGGCAGATACCGTCCATCAGCGCGACCAGCGCCCGCGCCGTGACCGGGTCGGTGCGCCGTGCCAGCCGTTCGGCGAGGTCGTCGGCCCACTCGGCGGCGACGGGGCGCAGGGCCGGGCGGCGCAGGGCGGCGAGGTAGAGCTCGTACTCCAACTCCACGGCGGTGCGGTCCCCGTTCAGCCAGTCGCCGAGGATCCGGGCGAGGGCGGTGGCGAGGTCCGCCGAGGGGTCGTCCAGGCCGCCGTACGCGGCGACCACCTTGGCGAAGCCCTCGTTGGCCTGCCGCAGCGCGGCGACCATCAGCTCGTCGAGGGTCTTGAAGTGATACGTCGTCGAGCCGAGCGGTACGTCCGCCGCCGCGGCGACGGAGCGATGGGAGAGCCCGGCGAGACCCTTCTCCCCCACCACGCGGATCGCCGCCTCGATGATCCGCTGCCGGCGTTCGGGGTCGTACCGGCGTGCCATCAGTGCGTGCCTCCGAGGTTCAGGACCACCACTCCGCCGATGATGAGCACGATCCCGGCGACCTTGACCGCGCTCAGTCCCTCCCCGAACAGCAGCAGGCCGAGCACGGCGATGGCCGCGGTGCCGACTCCGGACCAGATCGCGTACGCCGTGCCGATCGACACGGTCTTCAGCGTCGCGGCCAGGAGCAGGAACGACACCACGTACCCCAGTGCCGTCACCAGCGAGGGCCAGAGCCTGCTGAAGCCCTCGCTGTACTTCATCGCCGTCGTCGCGGCGACCTCGGCGGCTATGGCGCCGGCGAGCGTCAGGTATCCCATGCGTACGAGTGTACGCATCGTTGTGTACGACCGTACACAACGATCCCGCCGCAGTGCACCGCCTGAAAAGGCGCCGGGATCCGCACTTGAACTCCCGTACGCCGCGCGAAGATGTTTAACTCTCATAGAAACCGCTAGCTGAAACGGCTCCCCGCGGCCACGTGACTCCACTAGTGTGTGCACCTCTGTGATCCACCAGCGCTTCACACTTCATCCACTTCACCCTCACACCCCCGGCTGCCGCTGCCTTGGCGCCGCTGGAGGAAATGCGCATGCCAGAAACCACCCCCCAACCCCCGCCGCACCCCTCCTGGGAGAACGGCTGGGCCCCCGACACCTCCCGGGCTCCCGGAACGCGAAGACTCTGGCTGGCCGGCACGCTGGCGATCGCCACGGTCGTCGCCTGCGTCACCGCGATAGCCGTCAGCAGCAACACTCCTGACCAGGCGTCGGCACCGCCTCCCCCACCGACCGACGCGGCCCTCGACCGCGGCCCCGGCCTGCTCTCCTTCGCCTCGCCGACGGCGACGGGACCGGCCACCCCCGCGAAGGACAAGTCGGGCATGCTGACGACTTCTCCGACCTCGCCCCCCTCCGCCACGGCGTCGGACGCTGCGCCCGGCTCCACTCCGAAGACCTCGCCGTCCAGCGCGAAGCCCTCCAAGTCCACGCCGTCCAAAGGAAGTTCGGGCGGCTCCGCACCGCAGTCCTCCGCCCGCAGGTCGGTCAGCTCGGTCAACTACCCGGACCGCTACTGGCATGTGCGCGACGGCTACGTGAAGCTCGACCCAGTCAGCGGCTCGGAGTCCCGCGCGGACTCCACGTTCACCGTCGTCAAGGGCCTTGCGAACAGCTCCTGTTACTCGTTCAGGACGTCCGACGGAAAGTACCTGCGCCACCGCGACTTCGTGCTGCGCGCCGACCGCAGCGACGGCTCGTCCCTCTTCCACCAGGACGCCACCTTCTGCGCCCGGACCTCGGCCTACTCCGGCGCGGTCATGCTGGAGTCGGTGAACTACCCCGGCCGTTTCCTGCGTCACCAGAACTTCCAGCTGAAACTGATCTCCTACCAGAACAGCGACCTCTACCGCGCGGACGCGACGTTCCGCCTGGTGGATCCCCTGGCCTGAACACGCGAAAGCGGCGGCACCCGACCGGTGCCGCCGCTTTCCGCTGTGCGGGTGTCAGACGTTGAACCCGAGCGCCCGCAGCTGCTCGCGGCCGTCGTCGGTGATCTTGTCGGGGCCCCACGGGGGCATCCAGACCCAGTTGATGCGCAGTTCGTTGACGAGGCCGTCCGTGGCGGACTTGGCCTGGTCCTCGATGACGTCCGTCAGCGGGCAGGCCGCCGAGGTCAGGGTCATGTCGATCGTCGCGATGTTCGCGTCGTCGATGTGAATGCCGTAGATCAGGCCGAGGTTGACGACGTCGATGCCCAGTTCGGGGTCGACGACGTCGTACAGCGCCTCGCGGAGTTCTTCCTCCGAGGCCGGCTTCATCTCAACGGTCTCGCTCATGCCGTCTTCCTTTCGGCGTCGGCCGCGCCACCCAGCGCCTGAGCCGTCGCGTCCTTCCACGCCATCCAGCTCAGGAGAGCGCACTTGACCCGGGCCGGGTACTTGGAGACACCGGCGAACGCGACCGCGTCCTCCAGCACCTCCTCCATCGCGTCGTCGGGTTCGAGCCTGCCCTTGGACTGCATCAGCTCCAGGAAGGTCTCCTGGATCTGCTGCGCGTCGCCGAGCTCCTTGCCGACCAGGAGGTCGTTCAGTACGGAGGCGCTCGCCTGGCTGATCGAGCAGCCCTGGCCCTCGTACGAGACGTCCTCGATCGTCGTGCCGTCGTACTTCACTCGGAGGGTGATCTCGTCGCCGCACGTCGGGTTCACATGGTGCACCTCGGCGTCGCCATCCCTGAGACCACGCCCGTGCGGGTGCTTGTAGTGGTCCAGGATGACTTCCTGGTACATCGAGTCCAGCTTCACGGTCTCAGTTCACGCCCTTCAGCCGAAGAAGTTCCGTACGTGCTCCAGCCCCTCGACCAGTGCGTCGATCTCGGCCGGCGTGGAGTACAGATAGAACGACGCTCGCGTGGTCGCAGGAATTCCGTACCGCAGGCAGACCGGACGGGCGCAGTGGTGGCCGACCCGGACCGCGATGCCCTGCTCGTCGAGGACCTGGCCCACGTCGTGCGGGTGGATGTCCCCGAGGGTGAAGGAGATCGCCGCGCCCCGGTCCTCGGCCGTGGTGGGGCCGATGATCTTCAGGTCGGGGACCTCGGTGAGCCGCCGTACCGCGTACTCGGTCAGCGCGTGCTCATGGGCGAGGATCTTGTCCATGCCGATGGAGTTCAGGTAGTCGATCGCCGCGCCGAGGCCGACCGCCTGGGCGATCGGGGGCGTGCCCGCCTCGAACTTGTGGGGCGCCGGGGCGTAGGTCGACGAGTGCATCGACACCGTCTCGATCATCTCGCCGCCGCCCAGGAAGGGGGGCAGGTCCTCCAGGAGCTCCTGGCGGCCCCAGAGGACGCCGATGCCCGTCGGGCCGCACATCTTGTGGCCGGTGAAGGCCACGAAGTCGGCCTGGAGGGCCTGGACGTCGAGGGGCATGTGAGGTGCGGCCTGGGAGGCGTCGATGCAGACCAGCGCGCCGACCTCCTGGGCGCGGCGGACTATCGCCTCGACCGGGTTGACCGTGCCCAGGATGTTCGACACCAGCACGAAGGAGACGATCTTCGTCTTCTCGGTGATGATCTCGTTGATGTTGGACAGGTCGAGGCGGCCGTCGTCGGTGAGGCCGAACCACTTCAGCTTCGCGCCGGTGCGCTGCGCCAGCAGCTGCCACGGCACGATGTTGGAGTGGTGCTCCATCTCCGTGATGACGATCTCGGTCTCGTGGTCCACCCGGTAGGGCTCGTCGGCCCAGCCGAGCATGTTCGCCACGAGGTTCAGCGACTCGGAGGCGTTCTTGGTGAAGATCACCTCGTCGCGGCTGGGCGCGTTGATGAACTCGGCGACCTTGTCGCGCGCGCCCTCGTACAGCGCCGTGGCCTCCTCGGCGAGCACATGCACACCGCGGTGGACGTTGGCGTTGTAGCGCTCGTAGTACTCACTGAGTGCGTCCAGCACCTGGCGCGGCTTCTGCGAGGTCGCCGCGTTGTCCAGGTACACGAGCTTCCGGTCGTCGTGGACCAGTCGGTCCAGGATGGGGAAGTCCTTGCGGATCGCCTCGGTGTCGAGGAGGCCCGGCAGCTGTGTCACGCGACGGCCCCCCTTGAGTTCGCTCCGCTCACGGGGCCACCCTTCGTGTAAGCCTCGTAGCCCTCGTTCTCCAGCTTGTCGGCGAGCTCGGCACCGCCGGACTCGACGATGCGTCCGGCGGAGAAGACGTGGACGAAGTCGGGCTTGATGTAGCGCAGAATGCGCGTGTAGTGCGTGATGAGCAGGGTGCCCACCTCGCCGGTCTCACGGACGCGGTTGACGCCCTCGGAGACGACGCGCAGGGCGTCGACGTCCAGGCCGGAGTCGGTCTCGTCGAGGATCGCGATCTTCGGCTTGAGCAGTTCCAGCTGAAGGATCTCGTGGCGCTTCTTCTCACCGCCGGAGAAGCCCTCGTTGACGTTGCGCTCGGCGAAGGAGGGGTCCATGGAGAGGCGCTCCATGGTCTCCTTGACCTCCTTCACCCAGGTGCGCAGCTTGGGGGCCTCGCCGCGGATGGCGGTGGCGGAGGTGCGCAGGAAGTTGGAGACCGAGACGCCGGGCACCTCGACCGGGTACTGCATGGCCAGGAACAGGCCCGCGCGGGCGCGCTCGTCGACGGACATCTCCAGGACGTCCTCGCCGTCGAGGGTGACGGTGCCGCCGGTGATCGTGTACTTCGGGTGACCCGCGAGCGAGTAGGCGAGGGTCGACTTGCCGGAGCCGTTGGGGCCCATGATGGCGTGCGTCTCGCCCTGCTTCACGGTGAGGTCGACGCCCTTGAGGATCTCCTTCGTGGCGTTGTCGGCCTCGACGGTGACGTGCAGGTCTCGGATTTCAAGCGTTGCCATGGGTGCCTCAGGACTCCTGGGTGAGGGAGACGAGCACGTCGTCCCCTTCGATCTTTACGGGGTAAACGGGGACGGGGCGGGTGGCCGGGAGGCCGGACGGCTTGCCGGTGCGCAGGTCGAAGCTGGAGCCGTGCAGCCAGCACTCGATCTGGCAGTCCTCCACCTCGCCCTCGGAGAGCGAGACGTTGGCGTGGGAGCAGATGTCGTTGATCGCGAACACCTCTCCCTCGGTGCGGACGACCGATACCGGCGTGCCGTCGAGCTCCACCCGCTTCGGGGTGTCGTCCTCCAGCTCGCTCAGACTGCAAGCGCGTACGAAGGTGGTCATGCGACCGAGGCCTCCAGCTCCTCCTCGATCTTGGCGAGCAGCCGCTCCTCGATGTCGGCGACGCCGATCTGCTGGACCAGCTCGGCGAAGAAGCCGCGGACCACCAGTCGGCGGGCCTCGTACTCCGGGATGCCGCGGGCCATCAGGTAGAAGAGCTGCTCGTCGTCGAAGCGGCCGGTGGCGGAGGCGTGGCCGGCGCCGACGATCTCGCCGGTCTCGATCTCCAGGTTCGGCACCGAGTCGACCCGCGCGCCGTCCGTGAGGACCAGGTTGCGGTTCATCTCGTAGGTGTCGGTGCCCTCGGCCTTGGCCTCGATGAGGACGTCGCCGATCCAGACCGCGTGCGCCTGCTCGCCCTGGAGGGCGCCCTTGTAGGCCACGTTCGACTTGCAGTGCGGGGTGTTGTGGTCGACGAGCAGCCGGTGCTCCTGGTGCTGCCCGGCGTCCGTGAAGTACAGGCCGTACAGCTCGGCCTCGCCGCCGGTGCCGGCGTAGGAGACTCGCGGGTGCAGTCGTACGACGTCGCCGCCGAAGGTGACGACGACCGACTTGAAGGAGGCGTCCCGGCCGACCAGGGCGTTGTGCTGGGCCACGTGCACGGCCTTGTCGTCCCAGTCCTGGACGGAGACGACGGTGAGCTTGGCGCCGTCGCCCAGGACGTACTCGACGTTGGCGGCGGTGACCACGTCGCCGGTGTGGTCGATGACGACGACGGCCTCGGCGAAGGCGCCCAGCTCGATGACCTGGTGGCCGTAGGAGACCCCGCCCTGGCCGTGCACGGCGATCCGGATCGGCTCGGTGAGGACCGTCTCCTTGGGGACGGTGACCACGCCGGCCTGCTCGAAGGCGGAGTACG
Source organism: Streptomyces sp. NPDC001220 (assembly GCF_053597895.1). Lineage (NCBI taxonomy): Bacteria > Bacillati > Actinomycetota > Actinomycetes > Kitasatosporales > Streptomycetaceae > Streptomyces > Streptomyces sp. NPDC001220. The sequence goes on along the minus strand of NZ_JBSFJE010000011.1, from coordinate 203,101 downwards.
CCTGGGCGGCGACCCGGTCCACCGGGATGCCGGCCCGGCCGAGCCGGGGGTCGTCGCGGCCGACCAGCTCGACGGTGACGCCCTCGGGGGCTTCCACCGCGACCTTCAGGCCGTCGCCGGTGGCGACCGCCGTGCCGTCGTGCAGCCCGCGCAGGCGCTCCAGCGGGGTGAACCGCCACTCCTCCTCGCGGCCGTGCGGGACCGGGAAGTCCGCGACGTCGAAGGACGGGGGCGCGCTCATGCGCGTGGCGACGGTCGACTCGGCGGCGACCGCGATCGAGCCGGCGGTGGTGGAGCCCACCGGTGTGTTCTGAGCCTCAGCCATGGCTGTCGTAGTGCTCGCTTTCCGTTCCGTAAGTGGCTTGCTGGGAGAGGCGGTGGGGTTAGCCGACCGCGCCTTCCATCTGCAGCTCGATCAGCCGGTTGAGTTCGAGGGCGTACTCCATGGGCAGTTCCTTGGCGATCGGCTCGACGAAGCCGCGCACGATCATCGCCATCGCCTCGAACTCGGTCAGACCGCGGCTCATCAGGTAGAAGAGCTGGTCCTCGGAGACCTTGGAGACGGTCGCCTCGTGGCCCATGGACACGTCGTCCTCGCGGACGTCGACGTACGGGTACGTGTCGGAACGGGAGATCGTGTCGACGAGCAGCGCGTCGCACAGCACGTTCGACTTGGATCCGGCCGCGCCCTCGCCGATCTCGACCAGGCCGCGGTAGGAGGTACGGCCGCCGCCGCGGGCCACGGACTTGGAGACGATGTTGGACGACGTGTTCGGCGCCATGTGGACCATCTTGGAGCCGGCGTCCTGGTGCTGCCCCTCGCCCGCGAAGGCGATGGAGAGGGTCTCGCCCTTGGCGTGCTCGCCCATCAGGTAGACGGCCGGGTACTTCATCGTCACCTTGGAGCCGATGTTGCCGTCGATCCACTCCATGGTCGCGCCCTCGTAGGCGACGGCGCGCTTGGTGACCAGGTTGTAGACGTTGTTCGACCAGTTCTGGATGGTCGTGTAGCGGCAGCGGGCGTTCTTCTTGACGATGATCTCGACGACCGCGGAGTGCAGCGAGTCCGACTTGTAGATCGGGGCGGTGCAGCCCTCGACGTAGTGCACGTAGGCACCCTCGTCGACGATGATCAGGGTCCGCTCGAACTGGCCCATGTTCTCGGTGTTGATCCGGAAGTAGGCCTGGAGCGGGATCTCGACGTGCACGCCCTTCGGCACGTAGATGAAGGAGCCGCCCGACCACACGGCGGTGTTCAGGGAGGCGAACTTGTTGTCACCGACCGGGATGACGGTCCCGAAGTACTCCTTGAAGAGCTCCGGGTGCTCCTTCAGCGCGGTGTCGGTGTCGAGGAAGATGACGCCCTGCTCCTCCAGGTCCTCGCGGATCTGGTGGTAGACGACCTCCGACTCGTACTGGGCGGCGACACCGGCGACCAGGCGCTGCTTCTCCGCCTCCGGGATGCCCAGCTTGTCGTAGGTGTTCTTGATGTCCTCGGGCAGGTCCTCCCAGGACTCCGCCTGCTTCTCCGTGGAGCGCACGAAGTACTTGATGTTGTCGAAGTCGATGCCCGACAGGTCCGAGCCCCAGTTCGGCATGGGCTTCTTCTCGAAGAGGCGCAGGCCCTTGAGGCGGAGCTTGGTCATCCACTCGGGCTCGGACTTCTTCGCGGAGATGTCCCGGACGACGTCCTCGTTGATGCCGCGCTTGGCGGAGGCGCCGGCCGTGTCGGAGTCGGCCCAGCCGTATTCGTACTTGCCCAGACCCTCGAGTTCGGGGTGGGCAGTCTCCGTGGGGAGAGTCATGCGGGGTTCCTCCCGGCCGTGCTAGCAGATGCGTCAGTGGAAATCTTGGGGATGAACGTCGTGCAGACGCCGTCGCCGTGCGCGATGGTCGCCAGTCGCTGGACGTGTGTTCCGAGCAGTTCGGCGAAGATCTCCGTCTCCGCCTCGCACAGCTGCGGGAACTGCTCCGCGACATGGGCGACCGGGCAGTGGTGCTGGCACAGCTGCTCGCCGACCGGTGCGCTACGCGCCGTTGCAGCGTACCCGTCCCGGCTCAGGGCCTTGGCCAGCGCTTCCGTGCGGTCGTCGGCGCTCACGGCCTCGATCGCCTTGCGGTAGGCGCTCGCCTGGGCGGTGATCCGGGCCCGCGCGAAGGCGGCGACCGCCTCCTGGCCGCCCCCCTGCTCGGCGATCCAGCGCAGCGCGTCGGCGGCGAGGGTGTCGTAGGACTGGTCGAAGGCGTCGCGCCCGCAGTCGGTGAGGGCGAAGACCTTGGCGGGCCGGCCGCGCGTCCGAGCGCCGTACACCCGCTGCTCGCGCGGCTCCACGACGTCGTCGGCGACCAGCGCGTCCAGGTGCCGGCGTACGGCCGCGGGGGTCAGGCCCAGGCGGCCGGCCAGTTCGGTGACGGTCGACGGGCCGTGGTCCAGGATCGACCGCGCGACCCGGTTGCGCGTCGAACGCTCACCGGTCGCGAGTTCCTCCTGCGGGGTCCCCGTGGGGGTCTCCCGAGCCTCGCCGACGTTTTTCACAACGCCATTGTTGCGTAATTCCTCAGAGCCAGGCAAGCGGCGTCCGGCCCGGCGAGCGGTGCCCTGCGTCACTTAGGCATACCTAATCTGACCTGCGCAAACGATCTTTGATCGATCATCCCTCGGCCAATTTGGTGGCGGTCGGCGGCCCCGTCCGGAACACTCCACAACCATGCCCACACCCCCTCCGACCGGCCCTCTTGTCACTCGGGACACCCTCGCGAAGCAGCTTCGGCTGCTCGGCGTCAAGACCGGCGAAACCCTCCTCGCGCACACCTCGCTCAGTTCCCTCGGCTGGGTCAACGGCGGAGCCGTGGCGGTCGTGGAAAGTCTTCTCGACGCGCTCGGTCCGGACGGCACCCTGGTGGTCCCCACCCAGACCGGCGACCTCTCGGACCCGGCGGTGTGGCGCGACCCGCCGGTACCGCAGGAGTGGTGGGCGGACATCCGGGCGACCATGCCGCCGTACGACCCCCGGATCACCCCCGCGCGCGGCGTCGGCGTGATCCCGGAGACCGTGCGCACCTGGCCGGGCGCCCTGCGCAGCGCGCACCCGCAGACCTCCTTCGCGGCCGTCGGCCCCCGGGCGGCCGCGATCGTCGACGGCCACGCCCCCGACTGCCGGCTCGGCGAGCGCAGTCCGCTGGCCCGGCTGGAGAAGCTGGACGCGCGCGTGCTGATGCTCGGCACCGGCTACGCCACCTGTACCGGCTTCCACCTGGCCGAATACCGCATACCGTCGCCACGCGTCCGGGTCGGCCGGCCCGCGCCGGGCGGCGGCTGGGAGGTGGTGACCGAGGTGTCGATCACCTCCGACCGCTTCGACGAACTGGGCTACGACTTCGAACGCGACCGGCCCGTCGTGGCGCGCGGACCGGTCGGCGCGGCCGAGGCCCGGCTCTTTCCCGTGCGTGAGGCGGTGGCCTACGCCGAGCGATGGCTGGCCGTACATCGACCCCGTGAGGAGGAGATCTAGCACCCGGCCGTCCGGGTGAAGGCAGCCGTACCTAGACTCTGTCACCATGCGAAGTGAGCCCGTGGTCCAGGTGCGGGACCTGGTGAAGCGGTATGGCACGAAATCCGCCGTGGACGGCCTCGACCTGGTGGCCCGCCCGGGTGTGACCGCCGTGCTCGGCCCCAACGGAGCGGGCAAGACGACGACGATCGAGACCTGCGAGGGGTACCGCAGGCCGGATTCCGGCTCGGTGCGCGTCCTGGGCCTCGATCCCGTACGTCAGTCCGCCGAGCTGCGTCCCAGAGTGGGCGTGATGCTCCAGTCCGGCGGGGTCTACTCGGGCGCCCGCGCGGACGAGATGCTGCGGCACGTGGCGAAGCTGCACGCGCATCCGCTGGACGTGGACGCGCTGATCGAGCGGCTGGGCCTGGGCGGCTGCGGCCGCACGTCCTACCGCCGGCTCTCCGGCGGCCAGCAGCAGCGGCTGGCGCTGGCCATGGCCGTCGTGGGCCGTCCGGAACTGGTGTTCCTCGACGAGCCGACCGCCGGGCTCGACCCGCAGGCCCGCCGGGCCACCTGGGACCTGGTGCGGGACCTGCGCACCGACGGCGTTTCGGTCATCCTCACCACCCACTACATGGAGGAGGCCGAGCAGCTCGCCGACGACGTCGCCGTCATCGACGCCGGCCGGGTGATCGCCCAGGGCTCCCCCGAGGAGCTGTGCAAGGGCGGCGCCGAGAACACCCTGCGGTTCTCCGGCCGCCCCGGCCTCGACGTCGGCTCGCTGCTCAAGGCGCTCCCGGCCGACTCCGCGGCCGCCGAGCTCACGCCGGGTTCCTACCGGGTCATGGGCAAGGTCAATCCCCAGCTGCTGGCGACGGTCACCTCGTGGTGCGCCCAGCACGGGGTGATGCCCGACCGCATCTCGGTCGAACGCCACACACTGGAGGACGTCTTCCTGGAGCTGACCGGCAAGGAGCTGCGCTCATGACCACCGCGACGGGCACCTACACCCCCCGGCCGGGTGCCGCCCCGCTGCCCCGCATGATCGCGGCGCAGGCGGCCCTGGAGACCAGGATGCTGCTGCGCAACGGTGAGCAGCTGCTGCTGACGGTCGTGATCCCGACGCTGCTGCTGGTCCTGTTCAGCTCGGTGGACGTCGTGGACACGGGCACCGGGAAGTCGGTCGACTTCCTGGCCCCGGGCATCCTCGCCCTCGCCATCATGTCCACGGCCTTCACGGGCCAGGCGATCGCGACCGGCTTCGAGCGCCGGTACGGCGTCCTGAAGCGGCTCGCCTCCTCCCCGCTGCCCCGCTGGGGCCTGATGACGGCGAAGACGGCCTCGGTCCTGGTCACCGAGGTCCTCCAGGTGATCCTCCTGACGGTGATCGCCCTGGCCCTCGGCTGGTCCCCGCACGGCGCCGGGACGTTTACCGGCGTGCTCGCCGTCCTGCTCCTGCTGGTCCTCGGCACGGCCGCGTTCTCCGGCCTCGGCCTGCTGATGGCGGGCACCCTCAAGGCGGAGGCGACACTGGCCGCCGCCAACCTGGTGTTCCTGCTGCTGCTCGTGGGCGGCGGGGTCATCGTCCCGCTGGACAGGTTCGGCTCGACCGGACAGGAGATCCTGGGCCTGCTGCCCATCTCCGCCCTCTCGGACGGACTCCGGGACGTGCTCCAGCACGGCGCCGGGACGCCGTGGGGCGACCTGGGGATCCTGGCGGTGTGGGCGGTGCTGGGGCTCGGAGCGGCGGGTCGGTTCTTCCGCTGGGAGTAGGCCGGGAACTCACCCGCGAATCGCCTTTCGTCTCCGAATACCCCCGCGGCGAGCCCACTGGTGACACCCTTGGTGTCTCATTTCGGTAAGGGCTACAGAAGGGGAAGAACCCCCCGTGCAAGAACCCCTGGACCCGTCCGCGAGGCAACATCTGCAGCCGCTGCTGCACGATGTGATTCTCTGCGTGACCGCGCCGGCCTTCACCGCCTCGCCGCGAGACGGGCAGCTGACAGGCGCTCGTGTCGACGGCTTCTACGACCACGACCGGCGGTTGCTGCACACACTGCGTCTCCTCGTCGACGACCGGGAACCCGAGCCCATCGGTGTGCAGCCGTTGGGTCCGGCCCGGGTGAAGTTCACCGCGGTCCACCGGTACACGCGGGACGGCACCGACGATCCCTCGGTGATGGTCGAACGGACCCGCACCGCCGGTGGGGAAGAACTCCTGACGGTGCGCAACACCGGGACCCGGACGCGCCGGCTGGACCTGTCGCTGACCATCGCCACGGATCTGGTGACCGTCGCCGACGTCAAGCGCGGATACCGAGGCCCCGCGGTGGCGTGCACGGCCGGCCCGCTGTCGCTGTCCTGGACGTCCGGCGGGCAGCACTCCATGGTCACGGTGGTGTCCGGGCCCGAGCCCGAGATCTCCGCAGGCCGCGAGGAGGGCTCCCTCGCCTGGCGCGCGGTGCTCCTCCCGGCGAACTCGGTCTGGACGGTCCGGCTCGCCGTGACCGGCGGCGCGGACACCGCGCCGGTGGGTCATCCCGTGGCCCCGCGCACCCCCGCCCCCTGGGCCGAGCCGACCGTGCGCGGCGACGTCCGCCTGGTCGAACTCGTCCGCACAGGGCTCCGGGATCTCGACGCCCTGCGGCTCGCCGACCCGCTGCGCACCGACGTCGGCGGTCCCGAGGACCAGTTCGTCGCCGCCGGCTGCCCCTGGTTCCTCACACTCTTCGGCCGCGACTCGATCTGGTCGGCCCGGATGATGCTGCCGCTGGGCACCGGTCTGGCCCGTGGCACTCTGTGGGCCCTCGCCCGGCGTCAGGGCACCGAGAACCATCTCTTCCGTGAGGAGGCCCCGGGCCGGATCCTGCACGAGTTGCGGCCAGCCGATGCCGAACACGGCCACGGACTGCGCCTTCCCTCTCGTTACTACGGCTCCGTCGACGCCACGCCCCTGTTCGTCACCCTGCTCGTCGACGCATGGAACTGGGGCATGCCCGATGCCGACGTCGATGCCCTGCTGCCCGCCGCGGAGCGCGCGATGGACTGGGTCCGGCAGAGCTGCCGGCGGGACGATTACGGCCTGCTGCGCTACCACTCCCGCTCCGGGGGGCTGCGCCACCAGTCCTGGAAGGACAGCGCCGACGCGGTGCGCGACGCCGAAGGGCGGCACGTGGGGCCGCCCCTGGCGGTGTGTGAGGTCCAGGGATACGCGTACGAGGCCGCGGTAGGTCTGGCCGGGCTGCTGGAGCACCGGGGCCGTCACGGCCAGGCCGAGGAGCTGCGGGACTGGGCCGGTTCCCTGCGCAAGGCCTTCGCCGAGTTGTTCTGGGTCCCGGCCGCCTTGGGGCCGGCCGCCCGCTATCCGGCCGTGGCGGTGGGCGAGAAGGGGCAGCCCGTGACCGGCGCCGCCTCGAACATGGGACACCTGCTGGCGACGGGCATCATCGACGCCGCCGGGAGCCGGGATGTCGCGGCCTGGCTGGCGGCGCCGGGGCTGAGTTCGGGCTGGGGACTGCGCAGCCGCTCGGCGGAGGTGCCCGGCTTCAATCCGTTCAGCTACCACGGCGGCGCCGTGTGGACGCACGACACCGCCATCGCCGTACACGGTCTGTGCGCCACCGGGCATCGCCGGGAAGCGCTGGTGCTGGCCGAGGGACTGCTCGACGCGTCGACGCACTTCGACCACCGGATGCCCGAGCTCTACGGCGGTGAGACACGGGAGCCGGCCTCCCCGCCTCCGCTGCCCTACCCGGCCACCTGCCGGCCGCAGGGCTGGTCGGCGGCGTCGGGAGTGGCGCTGCTGACGGCTCTGCTCGGGCTGCGGCCCGACGCCGCCCGACGCGTCCTCACCGTCGACCCCGCCCATCCGGCACCGCTCCTGGTGGAGGGGCTGGTGCTCGCCGGGCACACCCTGGACGTGGAGGTCACCGCGGCCGGCGAGGGCAAGTGCTCCGGGCTCCCCACGGGATGGCGGGTGGAGAACCGCTGATTCGGGCCGGGGCGGTGCGCGAAACGGACCCGCGCGCCGCCCCTCCCCCTCGGTGACAGGCGGCCCCGGCTATGCCGGCATGGCCAGCAGACGCCGGTACTCGTCGAGCATCGGCTCCACATGGACGTGCCCCAGATCGAAGTGCGCACGTACATGGGCGCGTCCCGCGGCCCCGATCCGCCGAGCCAGCGACGGCTCGCCGAGCAGCCGCCACACCTCGTCCGCGAACCTGGCGGCCAGCGTCTCCTCACTCTCCCCCACACCGGGTGCGACCAGGATGCCTCCACTCTCGCCGAGGCCCCCCACCCCCATGGCGACCACCGGACGAGCCGCGCACATGGCCTCCAGCGGGGCGAGCCCCATGGGCTCCGCGAACCGCGACGGGTACACCACGACCGCGGCCTCCTCGTACAGCTTGCGCATGTCGTCCACGCCGGCCTCCCTGAACTCGACGTCCTTGCCCGGCCCTTCCTCCAGACCGCACTCATGGATCAGCCGACGCAGACGTACCCGGAAGCCCTCGGCCTCGTGACGGAAGTCCACCGTGGTGGAGGGATTGGTCAGCACCAGCCGGGGCCGCACCACGGGGCCCTCCGGCGAGAGGCGCCGACCACGGGCGATGATGTCGCGCACCATGAGAATGGCGAGTTCGGCCCCCTTGTTGGGGACGAGACGAGCCGGCAGCAGCACGATGGGCCGCCCACCGGTCTCGTCCAGTTCGGGGATGTCGAGAAAGGCACTGGTGTCGACGCCCAGGTAGGTGCGGCTGACCGGTTGTGCGAGCACGTCGGCGCACTCCCCCGCCAGAAAGTCCGACACCGCGTGGTGGGTGTCCCACACGGCGCATTCCCTGGCCATCCGCTCGTCCTCCGGATGGCGCCTGAGATTGTGGTAGGTGTGCGGCAGCACCAGCCCCAGCTCGTCCTTGAGCAGCCGCAGTGCCCGGGCCGGAACCGCGGAGAACTGGTGCAGGTTATGACCGTGCACCAGGCGGATCCCGTCCCCCGGCGCGGCGAGTTCGGCACGGAACCAGTCCCGCATCTCGTGCACGGCTGCGACGCCCTGCCGGTGCGGGCGGGACAGATCCAGCAGCCGGTGCTGCCGGACGCGGATCCCGTCACCCGGTGACCGCGCCCCCGCGGTCCCGGTGAAGACGGTGACCCTGAGGCCTCTGGCCGTCAGAGCCCGCGCGTACGACCACAGATGCGTCTCCACTCCTCCCACGCAGGGCGGGAACGCCCAATGCACGAGCCCGATGTGCGGTCCCTCGCTCACTTCGCCGTCCTGACCTGGGGTTGCCTGCTGCCGAACCACCACACCTCCGGGTGTTGGGCCACTGTGCGGAACTCGGCGGACACGGGCCGCCACGCAAGAGGTCGGGTGGTCCCCGGCCGACCTCGTGCCACTCTCTGTTCGCGCAGACGGCCAACGGGGACAATGGACAGTACTGCGGGCGGTTTCGGGGGAGGCGCCATGGCACTCAGTTACAGAAGCCGGTCACTTGTCACGCGCCGGCGGATCAAGGTCGCCCTGAGCTATGCCACCGCCGCCGGGGCGGCCTTTCTGTCCGTGATCGCACAGGACACTCACGGCGCGACCCTCCTGTCTCTCGCCACCTCCGCCGGCGTGCTGGGCGGGGTGGCCGCGCTGTCGGGCTACTACGGCGTCCATCGTCCCAGAACCGAGCCTCGTACATCCCATCTGAAAATCCCCAGCCGTTCCGAGCCGTTCGTCGGCCGGGACGAGGAACTCCTAAGCGTCGCCGCCAAGTTGGGACTCCAGGAGGACAACCCCGGCACGTTACGGGTCTGCGTGATCCACGGTATGGGCGGTGTCGGCAAGACAGAACTGGCGGCGCACTTCGCCAAGAGGCGGTGGGACGAGACCGGAGCCCTCGTCTGGTGGCTCAGGGCATCGACGTACGGACTCCTCACCAGCCAGCTCCTGGAGCTGGCGGCCTTTCTCGACGTCCCCGGGCACGAATCGAAGAGTGTGGTCCTCAACCGGCTGTGGAGCCGGCTGCGCGAGGAGCCGGACTGGCTGCTGGTGTACGACGACGTGCAGGACCGAAGCCTGGGGCCGCTGCGCAGCGAGCGGGAGGACATGCGTCCCTTCCTCCTGCCCACGGATGTCTCGGGCGCGGTGGTCATCACCACTCAGGTGATCAACGTCCTGGAGAAGTACGACATCACGGCGGAGAGGGTGGGGCTGCGTCAGCTCGGCCCCGAGGACGGACTGGTCCTCCTGCAGGCGCGGATCAGCTCCCAGGACACCGGAACGGACGACGCCGACGCCACCCGGGTGCTGGACGAACTGGGCAGCGCCCTCGGCTGGTTGCCGCTCTCCCTCGTCCAGGCCGGCAGTTACATCAACGCGGAAGGCGTGCCGGCCAAGGACTACCTGCGCAAGCTGCGGGAGCGCCCGAGCATCGGAACCGACGCGGACGCCACGATCGGGCTCGCCATCGCGCGGGTCGTCGACCAGGAGCCCAGGGCCCAGGACCTGCTGCGTCTGTGCGCGTTCCTGGCCCCCGAGGGGATCCCTCGGCAGCTGCTGCGCGATCCTCAGTTCCGGCCGCTGGTGCCGCCGTCCCTGCGGGTACTGCTGGCGGAGGAACACAGCTTCGCCAAGGTGACGAAGCTGCTCGGCGACCGCTGGCTGCTCAGCGTCGGCAGGACCGGCCATGGCGACTCCGGCCACTACAGCATGCACCTGCAGATCCAGCGATCCGTGAAGGAAGGCATGGACGCCGCGGCACGTGCCATGTGGTCGCAGACCATCGTCCGGGTGGTGGAGGCCGCCTTCGCGCAGGCGTCCAGCGCATCGTCCGACCAGGCCGACGGCGAGATCGGCAGAGAGCGCCTGATGCCGCATGTCCAGGCCATCCGAAGAGCCATCGAGGAAGACGGCGCGTGGGCCACCGACCCGCACGGCGACACCTCGGCCCGCGAGGCGCTGGCACGCCTGATGCACCAGGCGGGGGACTACCAGGAACACCGCGGCGTGTACCAGCGGGACGTCCTGTCCTACTACGCGCACGAGGCCGCGATACGGGCGAGCGGGATCGGCGGCGACCGGGCGCGCATCGAGGCGCTGCTGGACGTGGCACGCCAGAAGTACCGGCTGGCCGATCTGGAGGCCGCCGAGAAGGAGTGCGGCGCGCTGCACGAGGACTGCGTGGCCACGTTGGCGCGCTGCGCGACCGACGAGGAGCGCTCGGGGTTGCTGCGGCTGCACGCCGAGTGTCTGCTCCTGCGGGCGGACGTCCTGCGCGAGCGAGTCAAGTTCGCGGAGGCCGTACGATCCGTCACCCAGGCGATGGGACTGTTCCGGGAGGGGGGCCTGCAGTGGCTGGGGCTCGACCGGGCACGCACCGAGATGAGGCTGGGCCAGATCCAGCGCAACGCGGGGCACCTTTGCCGGGCGCTCCAGCACTACGACAGGGCCGAGACCCTGATTCCGGCCCAGGACGGCGAGGAGCCGCCCGAGCACAGGCTCTTCCGCGCCGAGCTCGTCTTCTGCAGGGGGATCGTGGAGCAGGACCGGGGGAACCTTCAGGCCTCCGAGGAGCATCTCCGGCTGGCCCTCTCCCGTTTTCCGTCCAACCCGGAGAGTGACAACTTCGAGACGGCCCAGGTCGAGAAGTTTCTGGCCGACGTGGTGCGACGTCGCGGCGAGGCCACCCGCGCCCTCGCCAGGGAGACCCGCGCGCCCTTTCTGCGCCTGCGCCTGCTCCGAGGTGCCGCCCGGACGCTGCAGGAGGCGGATCAGTTGTTGTCCCAGGCCGTGGACCAGCACCGCAAACGCCGGGAGGCGGAGAACCACAAGTACGCGGCCTGTCTGAACAAACGCGGATCGCTGCGCCTGGCCCAGGGCCGGGCGAAGGAAGCGGAGAAGGACCTCCTCAAAGCGGAGGCCATCTATGTCAGCGCCTACAAGGAGGACCACCCGTACCGGGCCAAGACGCTCTCGCGCCTCGGCGAGGTCCTGCTGGTCGCGGGTCCCCCGGGCCGGAAGGTCCGGCTGGCCACCGGCCACGAGTGCGATGCCTGGGAGATCCTGGACAGGGCCAGGACCATCTTCGAGGAGCGTCTGGGCCCCTGCCATCCCGTTCTCGTCGCGGTGTACGAGCGGCTGGCCCGCTGTGCCCCCGACGACGCGACCGCGGCCGGGCTGCGCCGAAGTGCCGCCCACATCAGGGAGGTGACGCGGAGCGCCGACGGGTGACCGGGCGGCGCCGGCACCTGCCCGGTCCGCCGCCGGGATCCACGACGCGGTCGGCGGATCACCGACCCACGTGAATTCATGCACAAGCGGCGCCCTACGATGGGGGACGTGCCAAAGCTGACCCCCGCCGATGCCGTAGCGGCCGTGCGCAACCCGCTCGCCTTCATCGCCGACCGCTGGACCCCGGATCCCCGGACCGTCCGGCGCGCGGCCCTCGCCGCCCTCGTGATGTCGGTGGTCATCGTGGTCACCGGCGGCGCGGTCCGGCTCACCGGCTCCGGCCTCGGCTGTCCGACCTGGCCCGAGTGCACCGACGGCTCGCTGACCCCGACGACCGCGCTGAGCTACCACAGCGCCATCGAGTTCACGAACCGCATGCTGACCTACGTGCTGTGCGCGGCGGTCGGCTGGGCGATCATCGCCGCCCGTTCCGAGAAGCCGTACCGGCGCGGCCTGACGCGGCTGGGCTGGGCGCAGTTCTGGATCGTGATGGGCAACGCGATCCTCGGCGGCGTCGTGGTGCTCGTCGGCCTCAACCCGTACACCGTCGCCGCGCACTTCCTGCTGGCGACCGCCCTCATCACGGTCGCCGCCCTGATGTGGCAGCGCACCCGCGAGGGCGACGGCGCGCCGCGCCCGCTGGTCGGCAGGGCCGTGCAGCAACTGGTGTGGGCCCTGCTGACCGTGTCGCTGCTGCTCATCGCGGTGGGCACGGTGGTGACCGGCGCGGGACCGCACCCGGGCGACTCGGGCGAGGTGGAGCGCATCGACGTCAGCTGGGAGGGCGTCGCCGAACTGCACGCGGTGCTGGCCTGGATCGTGGTGTCGCTGACCTTCGCGCTCTGGTTCTTCCTGCGGGGCGTCAACGCCCCGCAGGGCCCGCGCGACCGCACCCGTGACCTCTTCCTGATCCTGCTCGGCCAGGGCGTGATCGGTTACGTCCAGTACTTCACGCACCTGCCCACGATCCTGGTGGGCCTCCACATGTTCGGCTCCTGCCTGGTGTGGATCGGCGTGTTGCGTGTTCTGCTCTCCCTGCGGGAACGCGCCGAGGTGACGGCCGAGGTGCCCGCTCAGTCGTACGACGCCGTGAGCGCCTCGATCGCCGGGCCCAAGTAGTCCCGGGTCAGCCGGGCCCGGCGGGCCGTCCACTCCCCGGCGGGCGGGGCGGGGTCGGCGTAACGGCGGCTGCGGATGTCCTCGACGACCTCGACGGGCGCCCCGAGACCGGGCAGCAGGTCCAGCGCCTCGCGTTTGGAGATCAGGCGGCCCTCGCGCGCGGTGACCGTGGCACGGGCGAACGTGGTCATCCCGACGTCGACCCAGACGTCCCGCGTCCACAGCGGGGCCTTGCCGACTGCGGGCCGCCAGTAGTCCCGCAGTTCACGGACGACGAAGTCGCCGAGTTCCCGGTCCGTCACCGGCGGCAGCAGCCCGCCGGGCGCCTTCCCGTGCAGCACCCGCCCGAAGGCGTGCAGCTCACGCCGGGTCACCGGACTGACCGGCCGTTTGAAGAGCTGCTCGTACGCCCAGGTCAGATGGCGCCGGGCGGGATCGGCCGCGGTCGACGGGGTCAGATAGGTGCAGTGCAGGACGGTGGCGAGCGGCAGCGCGCGCAGCCGGGCGTGTGCCACGCCGACCCCCCATACGACGGCCGGGGTCACCGGCCCCGGCAGCACCGCGATCAGGTCCAGGTCGCTGCGGCCCTCCTGGTAGTCACCGGCGGCGAGCGAGCCGTGCGCCCAGACGGCGACCGGGTCCAGCGCCGACAGTTCACCGACGAACCGGGTCAGTAACGTCTCGGTGTCCATGCACCCAGTCTGTACAGGTCACCCCAGCCCGTACACGCGTTTCGCGTTCCCCGCCGCGATCAGCCTGGCCACGCGCTGCGCGTCGCCCAGCGACCAGGCGTCCTCGGCGACCCAGCCGCCGAGGACCCGGGCGAGGGACTCACGGAAGAGGCGGGCGCCGACGACATGCAGTTCGGGCAGGCCGTGGGCGCCGCTGGAGAAGAGGATCTTGCCGAAGGGGGCCAGTTCCAGGATCTCGGCGAGGATCGTCGCGGCCCGTGCGCCGGTACGCACCAGGGCAGCGCCCGAGTCGGCGTACACGTGCGGGAAGACGCCGGCCAGGTGGGCGGCGTGGCGGTGGTACGGGTAGCCGTGCAGCAGGACCAGGTCGGTGCCCAGGCCCGCGGTGGCCCGGACGAAGTCGGTCAGCAGGACCGGGTCGGTACGGTCGATCCGGGCGCCGGGCTCGCCGAGGCCCGCGTGCAGCTGGAGCGGGAGACCGGAGGCGACGGCGATCCACAGCAGGTGCCGCAGGAGAACCGGGTCGGTCAGCTCGCCGCCGACCCGGCGGCCGGCCAGCCAGCGGCCCGCGGCGCCTCTCACCTCACCGGGTCCGGGCGGCTCGGGGGCCAGGGCGAGGCCGTGCCGCAGTCCGGCGACGGAGGTGAAGGCGACCGCGTTCGCCGCCGCGCCGTGCACGGACTCGGCGAGGTTGGCGAGGAAGGACTCGACGGTGCCGGAGGTGTCGGCGACCTGTTCGGCCAGCAGCTCCAGGCGGACGATCTCCCGCGCCTCGGCGGCCCCGGTGGAGGCCATCTCGGCGGTGCCGGTGAGGTCGCCGGGGAGGCCGGTGTCGACGAGGTAGGTGGTGATGCCGCTGCCGCGCAGCAGCCGGCGGCCCGCCTCCAGGACGCCGAGTTCACGGCGCCGGGCCAGGTAGCGGGCGGGCGGACAGTGGGGTTCCAGGCCGAGGAGCGGGGGGCACCAGCGCCGTACCGCGAAACCGGTCTGGGTGTCGAACAGGGTGGTGCCGGGGGCCGGAGGGCCTTCGGTGCGGGCGAGCTGGGCCTCGAAGGTTCCCAGGCCGAGCTCCGTACGCAGCACTCCGTGGCAGTACTGGTCCACCAGAGACGGCGTTTCGATCATCCGGGCTCCCCCGTGGACGGCTGCATACCGTCTTAACGGGTGAACCGGGAAGGAGGTCGCGGTGCGCGGGCGTACTTCGGCGGCCGACCGGGGAGGGCCGGCCGCGGTGCGCGGGCGTTCTTCGGCAGCCGACCGGTGAGGGCCGGCCGCGGTGCGCGGGCGTCTCCGGCAGCCGACCGATGAGGGCCGACCGCAGCGCGCGGGCGTCTCCGGCAGCCGACCGATGAGGGCCGACCGCAGCGCGCGGGCGTTCTTCGGCAGCCGACCGGTGAGGGCCGACCGCAGTGCGCGGGCGTCTCCGGCAGCCGACCGATGAGGGCCGACCGCAGCGCGCGGGCGTTCTTCGGCAGCCGACCGGTGAGGGCCGGCCGCGGTGCGCGGGCGTCTTCGGCAGCCGACCGGTGGGGCTGATCGCGCTCACGCGGTGGAGCCGCGCATCGGTAGAGCCCCGCGCCCCTGCCGGGGCGCGTTGTCTCAGCCGCCGATCTGAATGCCGGCCATCCGCTTCCACTCGTACGGGCCGGTCCGGACCTTCGCCGCGAACTCGCCGTCGAAGGACTCGTGGACGGTGATGCCCGCCTTTTCCACCGCCTGCCGGGCGATCTCGGTGCTCGGGGCCACCAGGTCGCCCCAGCCGCCGTCCTCACCCACGAGGACGATCCGCGCGCCGCGTTCGCCGATGTGGGCCACCTGGCCCTCGGCGCCGCCGTGGGCCTTGGCGAAGGTGCTGATCTGCCTGGCGAGGCGCGCGACCTTGCGCTCGGCCTTCTGGTCAACCTGCTGCGTGTCTGCCATGAGCAGGATGCTACTCACGAGTAGATCGACTGGCGAGGGCAGGGCGGTGTGATGTGGGCCCGCGTGGGTCAGTGCAGGAAGGGGTCCACGGCCACCGCCACGAACAGCAGCGACACATAGGTGATGGACCAGTGGAACAGCCGCATCTCCTTGAGCTTCCCGCCCGTCGCCTCGGCCTTCGCACGGTTCTGGAGCGCGTGCGCCTCCCAGAGCCACCAGCCGCCCGCCACCAGGGCGACGAGCGTGTAGAACCAGCCCGTGTAGCCGAGGGGGGTGAGGAGCAGCGAGACCGCGACCATCACCCAGCTGTAGATGACGATCTGCTTGGCGACCACCTTGTTGGAGGCGACCACCGGCAGCATCGGCACGCCCACGCGCGCGTAGTCGTCCTTCACCTTCATGGACAGCGGCCAGTAGTGCGGCGGTGTCCAGAAGAACATGACGAGGAAGAGGATGACCGGCGCCCACGACATGGAGTCCTTGACGGCCGACCAGCCGATCAGCACCGGCAGACAGCCGGCGATGCCACCCCAGACGATGTTCTGCGAGGTACGGCGCTTGAGGATCATCGTGTAGACGACGACGTAGAAGAGCAGTGCTCCGAGTGACAGCCAGGCGCTCAGCCAGTTGACGGTGAAGCCGAACAGCAGCGTGGAGCCGATCGCCAGGGTGATGCCGAAGGCGAGGCATTCGCGCGGGCTGACCATGCCGGTCACCAGCGGACGCTGCGAGGTCCGGTCCATCAGCGCGTCGATGTCCCGGTCGATGTACATGTTCAGCGCGTTGGCACCGCCCGCCGAGAGGTAGCCGCCGACACAGGTGAGCAGCACCAGCGTCAGGTCGGGCACACCCTGCTGCGCCAGGAACATCACCGGAACGGTGGTGATGAGCAACAGCTCGATGATCCGCGGCTTGGTCAGCGCCACGAAAGCTTTGACACGGGCCCCGAACGGCCGGTGACTCGGGCTCTCGCTCGCACCGAGTACCCCCGCTGGACGGGATTCGACGGCCGTCACGCACACCCCTGACAGAGACTCCCAGCGAGCCCCGCCGTGTGAACTCACGGTAAAGGCTCGCGCGTACCACGCCACTTTAGACGTTGCCCATACCCCGACCTTCGCGGGGGTGGGGTCGTGTTGGGGGGCGTCTCGGAAGAGGGGGACGGGGGCTCGGTTGAGCAGTCAGATGAGCGGTTCCGTATTCATGTGCCGAATGCCTTCTCGGCCAGTCGGGAGGCGGATCCCCGCAAGGCCCGGCAGTCTGGAAACACTCGAAAAAACGCACGTCCTTACGGGGGTAGGCTCGACAGCGGCCGGTGGGCACCCAGTGCACCGGCAGCCGGTGCGGGCGTGTGCCCGTGGACCGGTAACCGAACATGTGGAGAGGAGCCCTGACCCAGGGTGAGCACCAAGCCGACCACCACAGACCTCGACTGGACCGAGTTGGACCAGCGGGCCGTCGACACCGCCCGCGTCCTGGCCGCCGACGCCGTACAGAAGGTCGGCAACGGCCATCCGGGTACGGCGATGAGCCTGGCGCCGGCCGCGTACACCCTCTTCCAGAAGGTGATGCGGCACGACCCGTCCGACCCCGACTGGGTGGGCCGCGACCGTTTCGTGCTGTCCGCCGGTCACTCGTCGCTGACCCTCTACACGCAGCTCTACCTGGCCGGCTTCGGCCTGGAGCTGGAAGACCTGGAGTCCTTCCGGACCTGGGGCTCGAAGACCCCGGGCCACCCGGAGTACGGCCACACCAAGGGCGTGGAGACCACCACGGGACCGCTCGGCCAGGGTGTCGCCAACGCCGTCGGCATGGCCATGGCCGCCCGCTACGAGCGCGGCCTGTTCGACCCGGACGCGCCGCAGGGCGAGTCCCCCTTCGACCACTTCATCTACTGCATCGCCGGTGACGGCTGCCTCCAGGAGGGCATCTCCGCCGAGGCGTCCTCGATGGCCGGCCACCAGAAGCTCGGCAACCTGGTCCTGCTGTGGGACGACAACCACATCTCGATCGAGGGCGACACCGAGACGGCCGTCTCCGAGGACACCGTCAAGCGCTTCGAGGCGTACGGCTGGCACGTCCAGCGCATCGCCCCGCAGCCGGACGGCGACCTGGACCCGCACGCCATCTACAACGCGATCGAGGCCGCGAAGAAGGTGACGGACAAGCCGTCCTTCATCGCGATGCGCTCGATCATCGCCTGGCCCGCCCCGAACGCGCAGAACACCGAGGCCGCCCACGGCTCGGCGCTCGGCGCGGACGAGGTCGCGGCCACCAAGCGCGTCCTCGGCTTCGACCCGGAGAAGAGCTTCGACGTCGCCGAGGAGGTCATCGCCCACACCCGCCAGGCGGGCGAGCGCGGCGCGGCCGCGAAGGCCGAGTGGGAGAAGTCGTTCCAGCTGTGGCGCGACAGCAACGCCGAGCGGGCCGCCGACTTCGACCGCATCGCCGCGGGCGAGCTGCCCAAGGGCTGGGAGGAGAAGATCCCGGTCTTCGAGCCCGGCAAGGGCGTCGCGACCCGCGCGGCCTCCGGCAAGGTGCTCCAGGCGCTCGGTGCCGTGATCCCGGAGCTGTGGGGCGGTTCCGCCGACCTCGCCGGGTCGAACAACACGACCATCGACAAGGACAGCTCGTTCCTGCCGGCGGACAACCCGCTGCCGGGTGCGAACCCCTACGGCCGCACCATCCACTTCGGTATCCGCGAGCACTCCATGGCCGCGGAGATGAACGGCATCACCCTGCACGGCAACACCCGTGTCTACGGCGGTACGTTCCTCGTCTTCTCCGACTACATGCGCAACTCCGTGCGGCTGTCGGCGCTGATGCACCTGCCGGTGACGTACGTGTGGACGCACGATTCCATCGGTCTCGGCGAGGACGGCCCGACGCACCAGCCGGTCGAGCACCTCGCCTCGCTGCGCGCCATCCCCGGTCTGAACGTGGTCCGCCCGGCGGACGCCAACGAGACCGCCATCGCCTGGCGCGAGATCCTCAGGCGCTACACCAAGGTCTTCGGCAAGGGCGCTCCGCACGGCCTGGCGCTGACCCGCCAGGGCGTGCCGGTGTACGAGTCCAACGAGGACACGGTCAAGGGCGGTTACGTCCTCTTCGAGGCGTCGAACGGCACCCCCGAGGTCATCCTCATCGCCACCGGCTCCGAGGTGCACGTCGCCGTCGAGGCGCGCGAGCAGCTGGAGGCCGACGGCGTACCCACCCGGGTCGTCTCCATGCCCTGCGTGGAGTGGTTCGAGGAGCAGGACCAGGGGTACCGGGACAGCGTGCTGCCGCCGTCCGTCAGGGCGCGGGTGTCGGTCGAGGCGGGTATCGGCCTCACCTGGCACAAGTACGTCGGGGACGCCGGCCGCATCGTTTCCCTGGAGCACTTCGGTGCTTCCGCCGACGGCAAGGTGCTCTTCCGCGAGTTCGGCTTCACCGCCGAGAACGTGGCCGCCAAGGCCCGGGAATCCATCGCCGCCGCCCAGCGCTGACGCTCACATACGACACGTAGGAGATGTAATTCCATGACAGACGCACTCAAGCGCCTCTCCGAAGAAGGCGTCGCGATCTGGCTGGACGACCTGTCGCGCAAGCGGATCACGTCCGGCAATCTCGCCGAGCTGATCGACCAGCAGCACGTCGTGGGCGTCACCACCAACCCGACGATCTTCCAGAAGGCGATCTCGCAGGGCGACGGCTACGACCAGCAGCTGTCGGACCTCGCCGCCCGCAAGGTCACGGTCGAAGAGGCCGTCCGCATGATCACCACGGCGGACGTCCGCGACGCCGCCGACATCCTGCGCCCGGTGTACGACGCGACCGACGGCCAGGACGGCCGCGTGTCGATCGAGGTCGACCCGCGCCTGGCGCACAACACCAAGGCGACCGTCGCCGAGGCCAGGCAGCTGGCCTGGCTGGTGGACCGCCCCAACACGCTCATCAAGATCCCGGCCACCAGGGCGGGTCTGCCGGCGATCACCGAGGTCATCGGCCTCGGCATCAGCGTCAACGTCACGCTGATCTTCTCGCTGGAGCGCTACCGCGAGGTCATGGACGCCTACCTCTCCGGCCTGGAGAAGGCCAAGGAGCGCGGCCTGGACCTCTCGCTCATCCGTTCGGTGGCGTCGTTCTTCGTGTCCCGTGTGGACACCGAGATCGACAAGCGCCTGAACGACCTGGGCACCGACGAGGCCAAGGCGCTGCGCGGCAAGGCCGCCGTCGCCAACGCCCGGCTCGCCTACCAGGCGTACGAGGAGGTCTTCTCCTCCGGCCGCTGGCAGGCGCTCGAGAACGCGGGCGCGCGTAAGCAGCGTCCGCTGTGGGCGTCGACCGGTGTGAAGGACCCGGCGTACAAGGACACCCTGTACGTCGACGACCTGGTCGCGCCGAACACCGTGAACACCATGCCGGAGGCCACCCTCCTCGCGGTCGAGGACCACGGCGGCATCACCGGCGACACGATCACCGGCACCTACGAGCAGGCCCGCGCCGACCTCGACGCCGTCGAGCGGCTGGGCATCTCGTACGACGACGTGGTCCAGGTTCTGGAGGACGAGGGCGTCGAGAAGTTCGAGGCCTCCTGGAACGACCTGCTCAAGTCGACCCAGGCGGAGCTGGAGCGCCTGGCCCCCTCGGAGGGCTAAATTGTCGAGCAGCAACCCGCTGCGTGACCCCGCAGACCGACGGCTCCCGCGTATCGCGGGACCGTCCGGTCTGGTCATCTTCGGCGTCACGGGCGACCTCTCCCGCAAGAAGCTCATGCCCGCGGTCTACGACCTCGCCAACCGGGGTCTGCTGCCGCCGGGCTTCTCCCTGGTCGGCTTCGCCCGCCGCGAGTGGGCCAACGAGGACTTCGCCGCCGAGGTCCACGACGCCGTCAAGGAACACGCCCGCACCCCGTTCCGCGAGGAGGTCTGGCAGCAGCTCATCCAGGGGATGCGCTTCGTCCAGGGCACCTTCGACGACGACGACGCCTTCGAGCGGCTCCGCTCCACCATCGAGGAGCTGGACAAGGCGCAGGGCACCGGAGGCAACTTCGCCTTCTACCTGTCCGTCCCGCCGCGGTCCTTCCCGGTCGTCATCCAGCAGCTGAAGAAGCACGGCCTGGCGGACCAGAGCGGCGGCTCCTGGCGGCGCGCGGTCATCGAGAAGCCCTTCGGCCACGACCTGAAGTCGGCCGAGGCGCTCAACAAGGTCGTGCACGAGGTGTTCGAACCGGACCAGGTGTTCCGGATCGACCACTACCTCGGCAAGGAGACCGTCCAGAACATCCTGGCGCTGCGTTTCGCCAACACCATGTTCGAGCCGATCTGGAACCGGTCCTTCGTGGACCACGTGCAGATCACCATGGCCGAGGACATCGGTATCGGCGGCCGCGCCGGCTACTACGACGGCATCGGTGCCGCCCGTGACGTCATCCAGAACCACCTGCTCCAGCTGATGGCCCTGACCGCGATGGAGGAGCCCGCCTCCTTCGACGCGGACGCGCTGGCCGCCGAGAAGGAGAAGGTGCTCGGCGCCGTACGGCTGCCGGACGACCTGGGCAAGCACACCGTGCGCGGCCAGTACGCGGCCGGCTGGCAGGGCGGCGAGAAGGTCACCGGGTACCTCCAAGAGGACGGCATCGACGGCAAGTCGAAGACCGACACCTACGCCGCGATCAAGGTCGAGATCGACAACCGCCGCTGGGCGGGTGTCCCCTTCTACCTGCGCACCGGCAAGCGTCTGGGCCGCCGCGTCACCGAGATCGCGGTGGTCTTCCAGCGGGCCCCGCACTCCCCCTTCGACCACACGGCGACGGAGGAGCTGGGCCAGAACGCGATCGTCATCCGCGTCCAGCCGGACGAGGGCATCACGGTCCGCTTCGGCTCCAAGGTGCCGGGCACCTCGATGGAGATCCGGGACGTGTCGATGGACTTCGCCTACGGCGAGTCGTTCACCGAGTCCTCGCCGGAGGCTTACGAGCGGCTGATCCTGGACGTGCTGCTCGGCGACGCCAACCTCTTCCCGCGCACGGAGGAGGTCGAGCTGTCCTGGAAGATCCTCGACCCGATCGAGGACTACTGGGACCAGCACGGCAGGCCCGCCCAGTACCCGTCGGGCACCTGGGGTCCCGCCGAGGCCGACGAGATGCTCGCACGAGACGGACGGAGCTGGCGCCGGCCATGAAGATAGACCTCACGGACACCACGGCCGGCAAGGTCAACAAGGCGCTGGTACAGGGCCGCCGGGCCATCGGCACGCCCGCCGTGGGCATGGTGCTCACCCTCGTCATCGTCACCGACGAGGAGAACGCGTACGACGCCCTGAAGGCCGCCGGCGACGCCTCGCACGAGCACCCCTCGCGCACGCTGGTCGTCATCAAGCGTGTCTCCCGTTCCCCCCGCGACCGTACGGCCTCCCGCCTGGACGCCGAGGTCCGGGTGGGCGCGGACGCGGGCTCCGGCGAGACGGTGCTGCTGCGGCTGTACGGCGAGGTCGCCGACCACGCCGACTCGGTCGTGCTGCCGCTGCTGCTGCCGGACGCCCCGGTCGTCGTCTGGTGGCCGGTCAACGCCCCGCTCGACCCGGCGAAGGATCCGCTGGGCGCCCTCGCCCAGCGCCGGGTCACCGACACCTACTCCTCCGAGCAGCCGGTACGGGAGCTGTCCGCCCGCGCGGACGCCTACACCCCCGGCGACACGGACCTGTCCTGGACCCGGATCACGCCCTGGCGCTCGATGCTGGCGGCGGCCCTGGACCAGGTGGTCTGCGAGGTCAAGGCCGTCGAGGTGGAGGGCGAGGAGTTCAACCCGAGCTGTGAGCTGCTGGCGATGTGGCTCGCGGACCGGCTGGACGTCCCCGTCAAGCGCTCCCTCTCGTCGGGCCCCGGCCTGACGGCGGTCCGTCTCGACACCAGCCAGGGGGCGATCGCGCTCGACCGCGCGGACGGCTCCCTCGCCACCCTGTCCATCGACGGCCAGCCGGACCGGGCGGTGGCGCTGAAGCGGCGGGAGACGGCCGAGCTGATCGCGGAGGAACTGCGGCGGCTCGACCCGGACGACACCTACGCCTCGGCCCTGCGGTTCGGTGTGGAGCGGCTGAACGCGTCGGCCTCGCCGGCCGCGGAACCGGAGGCTCCGGCCGCTCCGGCCGCCCAGGCCACTCCTGAGGCCCAGGCGCCCGAGCCGTCGGCCAAAGGAGAACCGGCCGCCGAAGCCGCTGCCCCGGAAGCTGCCGCGCCCGAAGCGGCGGCGAAGGAACCGCTGAAGAAGAGGGTGAAGGCACCATGAGCACCCCCCAGCTGGTCGTGCACCACGACAAGGAGCTGATGGCGCAGGCCGCCGCGGCCCGCCTGATCACGAAGATCGTGGACGCCCAGGCCTCCCGGGGCGAGGCGTCCGTGGTCCTCACGGGCGGCCGCAACGGCAACGGTCTGCTCGCGGCCCTCGCGGCGGCTCCGGCGCGGGACGCCATCGACTGGGGCCGGCTCGACCTGTGGTGGGGCGACGAACGCTTCCTGCCCGAGGGCGACCCGGAGCGCAATGACACCCAGGCCCGCGAGGCCTTGCTCGACCAGGTGCCGGTGGACCCGAAGCGCGTGCACGCCATGCCCGCGTCGGACGGCCCCTGGGGCGCGGACGTGGAGGCGGCCGCCGAGTCCTACGCCGCGGAACTGGCCCGCGCGGCCGGCCCGGAGAACCACGGCTCGGTGCCCACCTTCGACGTCCTGATGCTGGGCGTCGGCCCGGACACCCACGTGGCCTCGCTCTTCCCGGAGCTGCCCGCGGTCCGGGAGACGGAACGCACGGTGGTGGGCGTCCACGGCTCCCCGAAGCCGCCGCCGACCCGGGTCTCCCTCACCCTCCCCGCCATCCGCTCGGCCCGCGAGGTCTGGCTGCTGGCGGCGGGCGAGGACAAGGCCGAGGCCGTCGCCATCGCCCTCTCGGGCGCGGGCGAGATCCAGGCCCCGGCAGCGGGCGCCCAGGGCCGCCGGCGCACCCTCTGGCTCCTGGACGCGGCAGCAGCGTCCCAGCTACCCCGCTCGCTGTACCCACCGGCTTCGCCGTGACGAGGTCCTGAAAACCAGTGGAGAGCCCGTACGGCCCGGTGGCCGTACGGGTTCTTCATTCCCCGGGCGGGTTCTTCATTCCCCGGGCCTAACGCCCGCGCAGCTCGCGGTACTTGGCCACCAGGGCCGTCGTCGACGGGTCCAGGCCGGGTACCTCCGTGCCCTCCGTCAGTGCCGGTTCCACGCGCTTGGCGAGGACCTTGCCGAGCTCCACGCCCCACTGGTCGAAGGAGTCGATGTTCCAGACGGCGCCCTGGGTGAACACCTTGTGCTCGTAGAGGGCGACGAGCTGGCCGAGGACCGACGGGGTCAGTTCGCGGGCGAGGATGGTGGTCGTCGGGCGGTTGCCCTTGAAGGTCTTGTGCGCGACGAGCTCCTCCGGCACACCCTCCGCGCGGACCTCCTCGGCCGTCTTGCCGAAGGCCAGCGCCTGCGTCTGGGCGAAGAAGTTCGCCATCAACAGGTCGTGCTGCGCCTTGAGTTCGCCGCTCAGCTCGGCGACCGGCTCGGCGAAGCCGATGAAGTCCGCCGGGATCAGCTTCGTGCCCTGGTGGATCAACTGGTAGTAGGCGTGCTGCCCGTTGGTGCCGGGCGTGCCCCAGACGACCGGACCGGTCGTCCACTCGACCTCCTTGCCGTCCCGCGCCACGTGCTTGCCGTTGGACTCCATGTCCAGCTGCTGGAGGTACGCCGTGAACCTCGACAGGTAGTGGCTGTACGGCAGGACCGCGTGCGACTGGGCGTCGTGGAAGTTGTCGTACCAGATGCCCAGCAGCCCCAGCAGGAGCGGGACGTTGGACTCGGCGGGGGCGGTGCGGAAGTGCTCGTCGACCAGGTGGAAGCCGTCGAGCATCTCGCGGAAGCGGTCCGGGCCGATCGCGATCATCAGCGAGAGGCCGATGGCCGAGTCGTAGGAGTAGCGGCCGCCGACCCAGTCCCAGAACTCGAACATGTTGGCCGTGTCGATGCCGAAGTCCGACACCTTCTCGGAGTTCGTGGAGAGGGCCACGAAGTGCTTGGCGACCGCGTCCTGACCGGCCTTCAGCTCGCCCAGCACCCAGTTGCGGGCGGAGGTGGCGTTGGTGATCGTCTCGATGGTGGTGAAGGTCTTCGAGGCGATGATGAACAGCGTCTCCGCCGCGTCCAGGTCGCGGGTGGCCTCGTGCAGGTCGGCGCCGTCCACGTTGGACACGAAGCGGACCGTGAGATCGCGGTCGGTGAAGCTGCGCAGCACCTCGTAGGCCATCGCGGGACCGAGGTCGGAGCCGCCGATGCCGATGTTGACCACGTTCTTGATGCGCTTGCCGGTGTGGCCGGTCCAGGCGCCGGAGCGCACGCGGTCGGCGAAGCCGCTCATCTTGTCCAGGACCGCGTGCACCTGCGGTACGACGTTCTCTCCGTCGACCTCGATCACCGCGTCCCGCGGGGCGCGCAGCGCCGTGTGCAGCACCGCGCGGTTCTCGGTGACGTTGATCTTCTCGCCGCGGAACATGGCGTCCCGCAGGCCGAAGACGTCGGTGGCGGCGGCCAGCTCGCGCAGCAGCCGCAGCGTCTCGTCGTTGACCAGGTGCTTCGAGTAGTCGATGTGGAGGTCACCGACCTGGAGGGTGTAGCCCGTGCCGCGCGCCGGGTCGGCCGCGAACAGGTCCCGCAGATGGGTGTCGGCGTGCTCCTCCCGGTGCTTGGCGAGCGCGGTCCACTCGGGCGTCTGATTGAGCCTGGTACGGCCGTCTGCGTTCATGTGCGACTTCAGCCTTCTTCCTTGCACCTGTCCTGTTGCGTACCTGCCCCGCTGCCGTTCCAACCTAATTGATCAGCTTGGGACGCGGCCTGCTGTCGCGCCGTTCCGCGGCGCAACAACAGGTACGTCCGGCTTGCGCACCGGTATCAACGAGGTGACGGCCAGACCGAACAGGACGGCGGCGAGCAGCGCGGGCCCGTTCAGGCCGTACGCCCCGGCGACGGCTCCGCCGAGGAGGGCGCCGAGCGGTGCGCCGGACGTGGAGGAGGTGCGGAAGGCGGCGGCGATCCGGCCGGTCATCGACTCGGGCGCGCGTTGCTGCATCAGCGTGACCTGGTTGACGTTCCACACCATGTTCATCGCGCCGAGCAGCAGCATCCCGGCGACGAGCGCGCCGAGGTGCCGGACGGTGCCGATGAGGAGCAGGGACGACGTCTGGACGGTCCCGGCGACCAGCAGGGCGCGCACCCGCCCGGTGCGGCGGGCGATGCGCTGGGCGAGGAAGCCGCCGGTGATGCTGCCGACCGAGAACGCGGTCATGGCCGCCGCGTATCCCGCGGTGCCGGCCTGCAGCCAGCGCGTGACGTGCAGCACCAGGGTGGCGATCAGGGCGCCCATGCCGATGTTGCAGAGCAGGGTGGCCACGCAGGTGGCGCGCAGGGCGCGGTCCTGCCACAGGGCGCGCAGGCCTTCGCCGATCTCGGTGCGCAGGGTGCTGCCGGCCGGGCGCGGCGCCCGCTCGGGTGGCCGTGTCCGCAGGGAGGCGACCAGGGCCGCGGCCGCCAGGTAGGTGCTCGCGTCGGCCGCGAAGGGCATGAACGCGCCGGCCGTCAGGAGCAGCGGAACGAGCGGGGCGCCGAGCAGGCCGCCGGCGATCTGCTGTCCGGTCATCAGCCGGGCGTTGGCCCCGCCCAGTGTCTGCCGGTCGACCAGGGAGGGCAGCAGGGCCGTGGACGCGTTGTCGAAGAGCGTCTGGAGCGTGGTCAGCGCGAAGGCGAGCACGAGCAGCAGCGGGATCGAGGCGTGACCGAGCCCCACGGCGAGGGCGAAGGCGGCGACGAGCAGCCCCCGTACCGTGTCCACGGCCCACATCGCGCGCCGCTGGTCCACCCGGTCCGCGACGGCGCCACCGAGCAGTCCGAACAGCAGCCACGGCACATAGCCACAGGCGGTCACCGAGGCGATGGCGAGAGGATCGTCGGTCAGGCGCGCGGCCAGCAGGGGCAGCGCGGACGTCCGTAACGCGTCTCCGAACCGGGAGACCACGGCGGCCGTCCACAGCCGCCCGAATCCCCCGCGCCAGGCGGGCGCCCGCTCCTGCCCCGTCATCATCGCCCCCTCACGATTCGCCGATGCACAAACCGTAGAGGGCACCACTGACAACGGCCCGGGTCCCGGCCGCGAAGACAGCTCCGGCCAGGCGCCCTCAGGCACCTGGCCGGCCTCAACTCCTAGATCTCGCCCCGCAGTTTGGCGAGCGCCTCGGCGAGGATCGCCTCGCCGTCCGCGTCGCTGCGCCGCTCCCGTACATACGCGAGGTGCGTCTTGTACGGCTCGGTGCGCGGCGGGTCCGGCGGGTTGTCCCGGTCCTGACCGGCCGGGAAGCCGCAGCGCGGGCAGTCCCAGGTCTCGGGCACCTGCGCGTCGCTGGCGAAGCTGGGCTGCGTCTCGTGCCCGTTGGAGCACCAGAAGGAGATGCGCAGACGCGGCGCGGACTCGCCGCGCTCGGCCTCGCCCATCGGCCCCGCCCCGACCCGGCTACCTCGGATCGCGTTGCCACTTGCCACGGTCGTAACTCCCTGCGTGATGGTGCCGCGAAGCGAGTCGGCGTGTCGCTTCGTTGCGAGCGCCTCAGTCTACGTAAGGCCCAACGCGCGTCCAGTGTTGGGAGTTACCGCCCCCGCACCTAGACGCAAGCCCCATGATAGGCCGCGCTCAGGTGCGCGTACCGAACATGGGGCCTTACGTGCGGATTGTGCGTGTGTGCGAGTCGCGGATCAGCTGTTCGTCTTCATCAGCATGCCGAGGACGATGATGCACGCGAACCACAGCAGACCGATCACCACGGTGATCCGGTCCAGGTTCCGCTCGGCGACCGAGGAGCCGCCGACGGAGGACTGCATGCCGCCACCGAACATGTCGGAGAGGCCGCCGCCCTTGCCCTTGTGCATCAGCACCAGCAGCATCAGCAGCAGGCTGAAGACGATCAGGGCGATCGAGAACCCCAAAACCACGGCTGGACCAACTTCCTCGGATACGGATGGACTGCGGGGCCGAAACCGGGATCGAAGCCCGGAGCGGGCTCCTCGTAACAGTTTCGGCCCCGCAAGGGTACGACGGATCGCCGCTACCGCCTACTCGCAGTTCTGCTCACTGGTCGCGGAAGCGCACGATCTTGACGAATTCGTCGGCGTCCAGCGAGGCGCCGCCGACCAGCGCGCCGTCGATGTCGGCCTGCGCCATGATCTCGGCCACGTTGCCGGCCTTGACGGAGCCGCCGTACTGGATGCGGACCTGGTCGGCCAGCTCCTGGCTGTACAGCTCGGCGACCTTGCCGCGGATCGCGGCGCAGACCTCCTGGGCGTCCCCGGAACCACAGACCTTGCCGGTGCCGATGGCCCAGACGGGCTCGTAGGCGATCACGACCGACTCGGCCTGCTCGGCCGGGACGTCCTTGAGGCCGCCCTCGACCTGGGCGAGGGTGTGGGAGACGTGGTTGCCCGCCTCGCGGACCTCCAGTTCCTCGCCGACGCACAGGATCGGGGTCAGACCGTGCTTGTAGGCGGTCTTGACCTTGGCGTTCACGATCTCGTCGGTCTCGGCGTGGTACTGCCTGCGCTCGGAGTGGCCGATGACCACGTACGTGCACTTCAGCTTGGTCAGCATCGGGCCGGAGATCTCGCCGGTGTAGGCGCCGGAGTCGTGCGCCGAGAGGTCCTGGGCACCGTACTTGATCTTGAGCTTGTCGCCGTCGACCAGGGTCTGCACGGACCGCAGGTCGGTGAAGGGCGGCAGGACGGCGACCTCGACGGCCTCGTAGTCCTTGTCGGCCAGGGCGAAGGCGAGCTTCTGGACGTGCGCGATGGCCTCGAGGTGGTTGAGGTTCATCTTCCAGTTGCCCGCCATGATCGGCGTGCGCGTGCTCATGTGGGTCAGTCCTCCAGTGCGGCGAGGCCGGGGAGCGTCTTGCCCTCGAGGTATTCGAGGGAGGCGCCGCCACCGGTCGAGATGTGTCCGAACGCGTTCTCGTCGAAGCCGAGGATGCGCACGGCGGCTGCGGAGTCACCGCCGCCGACGACGGTGAAGCCCTTGGACTCGACGAGAGCCTGGGCGACCGCCCGGGTGCCCGCGGCGTAGTCGGGGTGCTCGAAGACGCCCATCGGGCCGTTCCAGAAGACGGTGGCGGCGTCGGCGAGCTTCGAGGCGTACAGCTTGGCCGTCTCCGGGCCGATGTCCAGCCCCATCTGGCCGGCCGGCATGGCGTCCGCGGCGACCGTGCTGGGCTGGGACGGGGCCTTGCCCGACAGGTCCGGGAACTCGGGCGCGACCAGCGTGTCGACGGGCAGGACGATCTCCACGCCGGTCTTCTCGGCGCGCTCCAGGTACTCGGTGACGGTGCCGAGCTGGTCCTCCTGGAGGAGGGAGCTGCCGACCTCGTACCCCTTGGCCTTGAGGAAGGTGTAGACCATGCCGCCGCCGATGAGGAGGCGGTCGGCCTTGCCGAGCAGTTCGTCGATGACGGCGAGCTTGTCGGAGACCTTGGCGCCGCCGAGCACCACCACGTAGGGGCGCTGGACGTCCTCGGTGAGCTTCTTCAGGACGCCGACCTCGGTGGCGATCAGGTAGCCGGCGTAGTGCGGCAGCCGGGCCGGGAGGTCGTAGACGGAGGCGTGCTTGCGGTGCACGGCGCCGAAGCCGTCGCCGACGTAGACGTCCGCGAGGGCGGCCAGCTGGTCGGCGAACTCACCGCGCTCGGTGTCGTCCTTGGCGGTCTCGCCGGCGTTGAAGCGCAGGTTCTCGATGACCGCGACCTGGCCGGGCTGCAGGCCGTTCACCGCGTCGTGGGCGGCGGGGCCGACGGTGTCCTGGGCGAAGGCGACCGGGGCGCCGAGGAGTTCGGCGAGCCGCTCGGCGGCCTGGAGCAGGGAGAACTTGGGGTCCGGGGCGCCCTTGGGACGGCCCAGGTGGGAGGCGACGACCACCTTGGCGCCCGCGTCGGCGAGGGCCTTGACGGTGGGCAGGACGGCGCGGATGCGGCCGTCGTCGGTGATGAGGCCGTCGGACATCGGCACGTTGAGGTCGGCGCGGACGAAGACCCGCTTGCCGTCGACCCCTTCGGCGAGGAGTTCGTCGATCGTCTTCATGGTTTGGGGACTCCTACAGGAGGGCTCTTGATCGTACGAGGGCTGATCGAACCGTAGCCGCCGGGTCGATCCATACGTGCGTCAGGGCTCGGGCGGCGCGACCGTGCGCTGCCCGAGCCCTGCTACCGCATCGAGGTGCCTGCTTGGCCGATCAGAGCTGGTTGCCGACGAAGACCGTGAGGTCGACGAGGCGGTTGGAGTAGCCCCACTCGTTGTCGTACCAGCCGAGGATCTTCACCGTGTTGCCCTCCTGGACCATGGTCAGGGAGGAGTCGAAGGTGCAGGAGGCCGGGTCGCCGACGATGTCCGAGGAGACGATCTCGTCCTCGGTGTAGGCCAGGTAGCCGCTCAGGTCGCCGTCCTCGGAGGCCTTCTTGAACGCGGCGTTGACCTCGTCCTTGGTGACCTCGCGCTGCAGCGTCACGACCAGGTCGGTGGCCGAGCCGGTCGGGACCGGGACGCGCATCGCGATGCCGTCGAGCTTGCCCTTGAGCTGCGGCAGGACCAGCGCGGTGGCCTTCGCGGCACCGGTGGTGGTCGGGATGATGTTCTCGGCGGCGGCACGCGCGCGACGCAGGTCCTTGTGCGGGAAGTCCAGGATGCGCTGGTCGTTGGTGTACGCGTGCACCGTCGTCATCAGGCCCTTGACGATGCCGAAGTTCTCGTCGAGGACCTTCGCCATCGGCGCCACACAGTTGGTGGTGCAGGAGGCGTTGGAGATGACGTGGTGGTTCGCCGGGTCGTACTTGTCCTGGTTGACGCCCATCACGATGGTGATGTCCTCGTCCTTGGCCGGAGCCGAGATGAGGACCTTCTTCGCACCACCGGCGATGTGCTTGGCGGCGTCGTCCTTCTTGGTGAAGATGCCGGTCGACTCGATGACGATGTCGACGCCCAGCTCACCCCACGGAATGTCGGAGGGGTTGCGCTCGGACAGGACCTTGATGGTGTGACCGTCGACCGTGATGGTGTCGGCGGTGTGCGAGACCTCGGCCTTGAGACGCCCAAGGATCGTGTCGTACTTGAGCAGGTGGGCGGTGGTCGCGGTGTCACCCAGGTCGTTGACAGCCACGATCTCGATGTCTGCACCCTGCTCCAGCAGCGCGCGGAAGTAGTTGCGACCAATACGGCCGAAGCCGTTGATGCCTACGCGGATCGTCACGAACCGATCTCCTCGTTGGTACGCCGGCCATGCGGTGCCGGCGAGCTGTATTTGGGATGTCCCCGACCACCCACGACCCTACCTCCCTGAGGCTCCCGAGGTGACATCCAGATGCCCCATACACGGCGAGGCGGTCCGTACCCGCCAGTAGGGGTACGGACCGCCCCGGATCGGGGGTCGTATCACGCGGTTTTGTCACGGAATGCCGACCGCGTTTCAGCCCGTTGTCACTCGTTCGTGAGCGGGTCGGCTCACATGTCGAGTGCCGTCGCCGTCAGTTGTCGAGTGCCGTCAACGCCTTCTTCACCAGAGCGGCACGGTCGGCGGCCGAGCTGACCTGTTCCAGGCCGAAACCGAGCAGCACGGTGCGGTCGGTGGTGACGGCTCCGTAGGTCCTGAACAGGGCTCCGGTGCGCTCCCAGTCCTTGAGGACGGCCGGGCTGCCCGCCGGCGGTCCGCTGACGCTCCAGGGGCCGAGGGAGGTTTCGAAGCCCTCGGTCTCGGTGGCCGTGGAGCCGGTCAGGAGCGAGGCGTCGTCGACGAGGACGCCGTGTCCGCCGGTGCTCGGGTCGGTGATGTAGCCGATGGAGACCTCGACGGTCCGCCCGGCGTAGGCGCTCAGGTCGAACTTCACGGACTGCCAGCCCGCCGAACTGCCGGTGAAGCTGTGCCAGGAGCCGCTGGTGCCGCTCGCGGCACACTGGTCGCCGGTGATGGTCAGGTAGTGCTTGAGCCACGGGTGCTCGGCGATCAGGAACCCGGCCCCGCACTCGCTCGGCACGGCGTCGCTGGTGGCACCGCCCGCCTCGGGCAGCGTCGTCCAGTCGTCGGCGCCCACCACGTGCGCCTCGACCACCGCGTGGTCGTAGCCGGGCTCGGTGTCCCAGAGCAGCTTGGCGCTCAGGGCCGGCTGGTCGGCCGCGGTGACACCGGTGAGGTCGATGGTGCGGGTGAGGCGCTTGTAGGCGTCGTCCGTGTGGACCGCGGCGGCCATGTACGACCCCGAGTACGGCCCGTACGGGTTGACGGTCCCGGCGAACTGGCCCGCGCCCGCGCTGGCGAACTGCGGGTAGGTGTCGGCGGCGAGTTCGTCGGAGGTGACGGCGTAGGTCCCGGCCTTGTCGAGCGGGTTGGCGGAGGTGCCGCTGAGCGCGCCACCGGAGCCGTCCAGCGCGCCGGAGCCGGTGAATCCGGTGGCCCCGCTGGTCGAGGTGCGGGAGTAGGCGCCCAGGTAGTACTGGCTGAAGTCGTTCGACGGGGTGCCGTCGCCGAGGTTCACGCTGCCGCCGGCCAGCTCGCCGGCCTCGATCAGCTTGCCGCCCTCGTTGAGGTAGGCGCGCAGCTGGAGCTGGGTGTCGTTGCCGGGGCCGCTCGTGCCCGAGTAGTGCACGACCGTCCTGAAGTGCTTCAGCACGCCGAGCGCGTCGGGCGCGCCCTGGGTGGCGACGTCCCAGACGACCGCCTTGTGTCCGGCCGCCTTCAGCGCGTCGACATAGGTCTGTGCCTGGGTGGCCTTGGCGCCCTCCTCGGCGACCACCAGCGTGTCCGCCTTGGGCCGCTCGGCGACGGTGTACGTGAAGTGCGAGCTGGAGACCTTCTTGCCGCTCCTGGTCTCCCCGGTGAACCACACCTCGACCTTGTCGCCCGGCACGCCGTCCTTCACCTTGGCCCGGTACTCGTCGAAGTAGAGGTTGTCCTCACCGCCGTAGGTCTCGCCGCCCTTCCAGTGCTTGAGCGCCATGTCGTGGGTACGGCCGCGGTTGACGCGGTACTTCAGCTCCTTGTCGCGGATCGCCTTGCGGACGACGACGGAGACCTCCTGGTCGGCGCCGCGCGAGTACGACGTGGAGAACGCGGCCGGGGTGAAGTCGGCGGCGCTCAGGCCGACCGAGGAGACCGGCTGGTCGGGGTGGGCGGCGGTCTCGGCGACAGAGAGCGCGAAGGGGATGTTCTTCGCGAACTCGTCCTGGATCAGCTTCTCGTCGTCCGGGAAGTTGAAGACCGACTGGCAGTCGGCGGCGTTCCAGGCGTCGTTCGGGTCGATGTTCGAGGCCGTCTGGCAGGTCGACATCTCGGGGGTGAACATCGCCATCCCGTTGACGTTCGACGCGTGGCCGTCCGCCTCGCCGTTGGTGGTGTACAGCTCCGAGGAGACCTGCGAGTGGTAGCCGGGGATCGCCGGGTTGTCCGGGGTGCCGGCCAGCGCCTTGTAGAGGACGTCGTCCGGGGTCGGCGTGGCCACCTGCCAGCCGACCCCGTAGAGGAGGAGTTCGGCGGCCGAGTGGTAGTTGATGCCGTACGTGAACCCGACGCGCTTCTCGAAGTCGTCCAGCGCCCTGGTCTCGGGCTCGGACTCGGGGCTCGCGCCGCGGTAGGTCTCGCTGGTGGGGTTGGGGGACGAACCCTCGTCGTCGTAGCCCCACTTGTAGCCGAAGTTCCGGTTGAGGTCGACGCCGTCACCCGTGCTGATGACACCGTCGCCGTTGACGTCCCGCAGGTTCTTGCGCCACAGACGGGTGTCGGAGTTCTGGAAGGTGTAGTCGTAGCCGTCGGGGTTGGCGGACGGCACGAACCACAGTTCGGTCGAGTCGACGATCTTCTTGATGCGCTTGTCGGTGCGGTAGTTGTCCAGGTAGTAGTGCATCAGCCGGCGGGTCATCTCCGGCGTGATCCATTCGCGCGCGTGCTGGTTGGACACATAGAGCACGGCGGGCTTGGAACCGTCCTTGGACTTCTTCGCGCCCTTGGTCAGTTTGAGCGCGAGGATGTCCTGGCCGTTCAGCGTCTTGCCGATGGACTCGACCTTGGTGAGGCCGGGGTTGGCCTGCGCGGTCCGCAGGATCTCCTCCTTGAGCCCGCCGCTGCCGCCGTACGGGCGGAACACGCCCTGGGAGGCGTCCGCGACCCGCGTCTCCGCCTTGGCCGACAGCGTGTGCTCGGTGAGGTCGACACCCTGCTTCTCCAGGGTCCGGGCCTGTCCGTCGGTGAGGTAGACCTCGACTTCGGTCTTGCCGGATCCGGTGACCTGGTCGCCGAGTTCATGGCCGTCCTGGCCGGCCTTGAGCAGCAGGGGAATCTGCTTCTTGGTGACGTCGGCGTGGAAGACCTTGACCTCGTCGGGGTCGGGCTTCGCCGAACCCCCGGTCTGCGCCTGGGCCATGGGCGCGAGTGCGGCTCCGCCGATCAGGAGCGCGCCGACAGCGAGGATCGATCTCGCTCTGTGTCTCATGAACCCCCCTAGCAGTGGTCCGCCACGGCGGCGAACCCCTGCCAGGCTCATGACACTCCATGATCGAGTCAAGGGCGCCTCACAGACAGTTCACGGTGGCTTAAAAGAGACGCAAACACCGGTGCCGACGGCCGAAGAGGTCGTCGGCACCGGTGTACTGACGGTGACTCAGCCTGCGAGGTTGTCGGCCATCTCCTCACTGAGGTTGGCCTCGGTGCCCGGGATGCCCAGGTCGGACGCGCGCTTGTCGGCCATCGCCAGCAGACGGCGGATCCGGCCCGCGACCGCGTCCTTGGTGAGCGGCGGGTCGGCGAGCGCGCCCAGCTCCTCCAGGGAGGCCTGCTTGTGCTCCATCCGCAGCCGGCCGGCCGCCGCGAGGTGCTCGGGCACCTCGTCGGCGAGGATCTCCAGGGCCCGCTGGACCCGGGCACCGGCGGCGACGGCCGCGCGCGCCGAGCGGCGCAGGTTGGCGTCGTCGAAGTTGGCGAGGCGGTTCGCGGTGGCCCGCACCTCGCGGCGCATCCGGCGCTCCTCCCAGGCCAGCACGGACTCGTGCGCGCCGAGCCGGGTCAGCAGCGCGCCGATCGCGTCACCGTCCCGGACGACCACCCGGTCCACGCCGCGCACCTCACGGGCCTTCGCCGCGATGGACAGCCGACGGGCCGCCCCGACCAGGGCGAGCGCGGCCTCCGGGCCGGGGCAGGTCACCTCCAGGGAGGACGAACGGCCGGGCTCGGTCAGCGAGCCGTGCGCGAGGAAGGCGCCGCGCCAGGCCGCCTCCGCGTCGCAGGTCGCCCCGGAGACCACCTGCGGAGGCAGGCCCCGGATCGGGCGGCCGCGCCCGTCCACGAGCCCGGTCTGGCGGGCCAGCTGGTCGCCGCCCGCGACCACGCGCACCACGTAGCGCGAGCCGCGGCGCAGTCCGCCGGGTGCCATCACGATCAGCTCGGAGCTGTGTCCGAAGATCTCCAGGATGTCCCGCTTGAGGCGCCGGGCCGCCATCGCGGTGTCCAGCTCCGCCTCGATCACAATGCGCCCGCTCACCAGGTGGAGGCCGCCCGCGAACCGCAGAATGGCGGAGACCTCGGCCTTCCGGCAGCAGGTCCGGGTGACGGGTAGCCGGGAGATCTCGTCCTTCACCGCTGCCGTCATCGCCATGGGCCGATCCTTCCATGCATCCGAAAAATACGGTCGTACGCGGCGGCCAACAGCTCCGGATCATGCCGGGATGATCCGTCGGTCCGGGCCACGGGGCCCAGCTCGACCGCGGCTCCCAGCCGCTTGGCGGCTTCGGTGAGCGAGTCGCGGTCGGGCACGGCGGCCTCGTCGGCCAGCACCACGTCCAGGGCGAGTTTAGGGGCGTGTCGGCCCAAAACCTCCAAATGACGCTGCGGGGAGAAGCCTTCGGTTTCACCCGGCTGCGGTGCGAGGTTCAGCGACAGGACCTTGCGGGCCTTGGTCTCGGTGAGCGCGTCGAGGAGATCGGGGACCAGCAGGTGCGGGATCACCGAGGAGAACCAGGACCCGGGCCCCAGTACCACCCAGTCCGCGTCCAGGACCGCCGCGACGGCCTCCGGTACGGCCGGCGGGTCGTGCGGCACCAGGTGCACGGACTGCACCTCGCCGGGCGTCAGCGCCACCGTGGCCTGCCCCCGGACGATGTCCACCTCCTCCGGCCGCTCCGGATCATGCCCCTTGACCAGGGCCTGCAGCTCCAGCGGCACGGCGGACATGGGCAGCACCCGCCCGTGCGCGCCGAGCAGCTTGCCGACCAGGTCCAGGGCCTGGACGTGGTCGCCGAGCTGTTCCCACAGGGCGACGATCAGCAGATTGCCGACCGCGTGCTCGTGCAGGTCGCCCTTGGACTGGAAACGGTGCTGGATGACCCGGGCCCAGGTCTGGCCCCAGTCGTCGTCACCGCACAGCGCGGCGAGGGCCTTGCGCAGATCACCCGGAGGAAGCACACCGAGTTCGTCACGAAGGCGCCCGCTGGAGCCGCCGTCGTCGGCCACGGTGACGACGGCGGTGAGGTCGCCGGTGATCCGGCGCAGCGCGGCGAGCGAGGCGGACAGGCCCATGCCGCCACCCAGGGCGACCACCTTGGGCTGGGTACCGCGCCGGCGCGGCCGGGCGCCGCGGGCCTCGACGGGACGGCCCGAGCGGGACTCGGGCACGACCCGGCGCAGCCTGCTCAGCCGTGGAGAGCGTCCGGTCACTCGCGCCCCATGTCCCGGTGCACGACTACGGTCTCCACTCCCTCTGCGGCCAGACGGGCGGCGAGTTTCTCGGAGACGGCGACCGAGCGGTGCTTGCCGCCCGTGCAGCCGATGGCGATGGTCACATAACGCTTGCCCTCGCGCCGGTACCCGGTCGCGATCAGCCGCAGCAGCTCGGCGTACCGGTCGAGGAACTCCTTGGCGCCCGGCTGGTTGAAGACGTACGCCGACACCTCCTCGTTGAGGCCGGTGTACGGGCGCAGCTCCGGCACCCAGTGCGGGTTGGGCAGGAACCGCATGTCGGCGACCAGGTCGGCGTCGACCGGGAGGCCGTACTTGAAGCCGAACGACATCACGGTGGCCCGCAGCTCGGGCTCCTCCTCGCCGGCGAACTGGGCGTCCATCTTGGCGCGCAGCTCGTGCACGTTCAGGCTGGAGGTGTCGATCACCAGGTCCGCGTCGCCGCGCAGCTCGCGCAGCAGCTCCCGCTCGGCGGCGATGCCGTCCACGATCCGGCCGTCGCCCTGCAGGGGGTGCGGGCGCCGCACCGACTCGAAGCGGCGGACCAGCGCGTCGTCCGAGGACTCCAGGAAGACGATCCGGCGGGTGACGCCCCGGCTGTCGAGGTCGGCGAGGGACTCGCGCAGGTTGTCGAAGAAGCGCCGGCCGCGCACGTCGACCACTACCGCGATCCGGGCCACGTTGCCCTGGGAGCGGGCGCCCAGCTCGACCATGGTGGGGATGAGGGCCGGCGGGAGGTTGTCCACGACGAACCAGCCGAGGTCCTCCAGACACTTGGCCGCCGTCGAACGGCCCGCTCCCGACATGCCGGAGATGATCACCAGCTCGGGGATGGCCGCCTCGGGCACCCCGGCCGGAGTGGCATCGGTACTCACTTCTGCTCCGTTTTCCTGGACCGCTTCCGCTTCCGTCTGCTGCGGCTGATCCTGGCCCGCCTCGTTGTGCGTTTCCTTGGGCGCGCCCTGTGTTTCGCTGAACGCCGGATCTCGCCGGGCTGTGGGCTGTGCGTCGCGCTCGGTCATCTCTCCTGCCCCCGATCGTCCGGGGCACCCGCGGGTACGGGCTCCCCCGAGGCGTCCGCCGTCGTCTCGGGCGCCTCGTCTTCCCTGTCATCCATGATCTCTCCGGTCGCCGTGTTCACGGCAGGCGCGGCCGGGGCCGCCTGGGCGAGGGCCACGGCGATGGTCTCGGCCGTCTTGCGGCCTATCCCCGGTACCTCCTGGATCTGCTCGATTGTGGCGGACCGCAGCTTCTTCACCGAGCCGAAATGCTTGATCAACGCCTGTTTGCGGGTCTCGCCGAGGCCCGGCACGTCGTCCAGCGGGCCGGAGCGGAAACGCTTGGCGCGCTTGGTGCGCTGGTAGGTGATGGCGAAGCGGTGCGCCTCGTCGCGGACGCGCTGGAGCAGGTAGAGACCCTCACTGGTGCGGGGCAGGACCACGGGGTCGTCGTCCTCGGGCAGCCAGACCTCTTCGAGGCGCTTGGCGAGACCGCAGACGGCGATGTCGTCGATGCCCAGCTCGTCGAGCGCCCGCTTGGCCGCCGCGACCTGGGGCTGGCCACCGTCGACGACCACGAGCTGGGGCGGATAGGCGAACTTCCTGGGCCGGCCGTCGTCGTCCTTGAACCCGTTGATCGGACCGTTGTCGGCGTCGGCGTCGGCGTCGGCGGCCGTGGGGGTGCCGACGGGGTCGGTGGCCGTGGAGGTGCCGGCGGGGTCGGCGGCCGTTGCCGTGGAGGTGCCGGCGGGGTCGGCGGCGGTGGGGGTGTTGGCGGTCGTGGGGGGACCGGCGGCCAGGGGTGCGCTAGAGGCTGTGGGTGCGCCGCCGGGAGGTGTGGGTGCGCCGGAAGGCGTGGGTGCGCCGAAGGCTGTGAGGGCAGCGGCATCCGTAGGTGCATCGGCGTCCGAGGGTGCGCCGGCGTCCGGGACGGAGCTGTCCGTGCCGTCCTCCTCCACCCACTCGCCGGTCCGCTCCTTCTCGGCGAGGTAGCGGCGGAAGCGGCGGGTGATCACCTCGTGCATGGAGCGCACGTCGTCCTGGCCGGCGAAGCCCTTGATCTGGAAGCGGCGGTACTCGCTCTTGCGCTGCAGACCGTCCTCGAAGACGACCATGGAGGCCACGACGTCGTCGCCCTGGAGGTGCGAGATGTCGTAGCACTCGATGCGCAGCGGAGCGCTGTCCAGGTCCAGGGCGTCGGCGATCTCCTCCAGGGCCCGGGAACGGGTGGTGAGATCGGAGGCACGCTTCGTCTTGTGCAGGGCGAGCGCCTGCTGGGCGTTGCGCTGCACGGTCTCCATCAGGGCCTTCTTGTCGCCGCGCTGCGGGATGCGCAGCGAGACGTTCGACCCGCGGCGGCCGGCGAGCCACTCCTGGACCGGCTCGACCGGCTCGGGCAGGGCCGGGACCAGCACCTCCTTGGGGACGGCGTCCCCGGTCTCCTCGCCGTAGAGCTGCTGGAGGGCGTGCTCGACGAGCGCCCCGGTCGTGACGTCCTCCACCTTGTCGGTCACCCAGCCACGCTGACCGCGCACGCGCCCGCCGCGCACGTGGAAGATCTGGAGGGCCGCCTCCAGCTCGTCCTCGGCGACCGCGATCAGGTCGGCGTCGGTCGCGTCGGCGAGCACGACCGCGCTCTTCTCCATGGCCTTCTTCAGGGCCTCGATGTCGTCGCGCAGGCGGGCGGCCCGCTCGTACTCCATCTCCTCGGCGGCCTCCATCATCTGCTTCTCCAGACGGCGGAGGTAGGTGCCGGTGCGGCCGGCCATGAAGTCGCAGAACTCCTCGGCCAGGTCGCGGTGGTCCTCCGGGGAGATCCGGTCGACGCAGGGGGCGGAGCACTTGCCGATGTAGCCGAGCAGGCAGGGGCGGCCGGTGCGGGTGGCGTTCTTGAACACCCCGGCGGAGCAGGTGCGCACCGGGAACACGCGCAGCAGCAGGTCGACGGTGTCCCGGATCGCCCACGCGTGGCCGTACGGCCCGAAGTAGCGGACACCCTTCTTCTTGTGACCGCGCATCACCTGGACGCGCGGAAACTCCTCGTTCATCGTCACCGCGAGGTAGGGGTAGCTCTTGTCGTCGCGGTACTTGACGTTGAACCGGGGGTCGTACTCCTTGATCCAGGAGTACTCCAGCTGAAGCGCCTCGACCTCCGTGGACACCACGGTCCACTCCACGGACGCGGCGGTGGTGACCATCGTCCGGGTGCGCGGGTGCAGGCCCGCCAGGTCCTGGAAGTAGTTCGCCAGGCGCTGGCGCAGGCTCTTCGCCTTTCCGACGTAGATCACCCGGCGGTGCTCGTCGCGGAACCTGTACACCCCGGGAGAGTCCGGGATCTGTCCCGGCTTGGGGCGGTAGCTGGAGGGGTCGGCCATGTCTCACACCCTACTGGCGCGCACCGACACCGCGACGAGCCTGTGGACAACCCCGACGGGCCGGTGGGACCGGCGGTCCCGTCCAGCCGGCGGGACTGAGGGATGGCTCGGACCGGCGGGATGGATCGGACCGGCCGGACCAGCCGGACCAGCCGGACCAGCCGGACCAGCCGGACCAGCCGGACCAGTTTGGATTGGCCGGACCAGCTTGGATGGCCGGACCGGCTGAGATCGATCGACCGGTGTGCAGCCCCGTCGCCGCGCCCCCGTCGCCGCGCCCCCGTCGCCGTGCGGCTCTCCGCTCCTCAGAGCGCGGCCCCCGCGCTTGCTGGCGGGGCCAGACCAGCCCGCCCCGGAGGCGGATCTCGGAATCGGCCACCTCGGTGACATCGCGAGCCCTCCCGGCACTCCGCCGACGCGTACCCGGCCGTTGCCCGGCCCGTGACCGGCACGGAACCGCTGGGTCGATCCCGACGGACCTTGCGCGGCTTCCTGGCCAAATCGGCGCCCTGCGCGCGAGCGCGCTTCGCTCCCCCGGGCGACCACGGCGCCCTCTCGCCCGCGCGATCCTTCCGGCGTCGGGGGCACGCCTCGGCCAGGTGGGCGCCCTCGGCCGGCCGAAGGTGTTGTCGGAGATTGGTCAACACGCTTCAATGCGGGGGAACTCGGGGCCCTGAGCAGCGGCCTGCGGACGCGGCGTACCCAGGTGCGGCCGCCCCGACGCCGACGGGGTGGCCCCGGACCCCCGCCAACGGCCTGACCAGCCGTGGTGAACCCAAGAGAAAGGCCCTCCTGCATGCGGCACGCCATACAGCACGCGGACGTCGCCACCGCGGAACTGGACTCAGCCCTGCGCGGCGGCCCCTTCCATGTGGCCCTGCGCGCCGCGATCGCCGCCCGTGGGCTGCCGCTCCAGCGCGTGCAGCACCATCTCTCGCGCTACGGGGTCAAAGTGGGCGTCACCAGCCTGAGCTACTGGCAGCAGGGAGCTCGTCGCCCGCAGCGCCCGGAGTCACTGCGGGCCGTCCGGGCACTGGAGGAGATACTCCAGCTCCCGGACGAGTCCCTGATCCGGCTGCTCGCCGATGCCGATCAGGGCCCTGCCGTACGCCGCCCCGCCGCCCGCTCCTACCGCTCCCTGATCGAGGCCTCCGACGTCCTGGACCGGCTGCAGTCCGAACTCGACTGGTCCCTCGACGGCGGTCTGCACACCCTGGGACACCACGAGCGCGTGCGGATCGGCGCCCACCGCGAGCTGGCCGCCCGTGAGTCGCAGCACATCGTGCGCGCCCACCGGGACGGCGTCGACCGCTTCGTGGCCGTCCACCACGGCGACCCGGGCTGCGCCCCCCAGCACATGACCGTGCGCGCCCTGGAGAACTGCCGGACCGGACGCGTCCGTTCGGACCCGGAGACCGGCCTGCTCGTCGCCGAACTCCTCTTCGGCACCCGCCTGCGCTCCGGCGACACCTTTCTCTTCCGTTACGTCGTGGAGGACGGCACGGCAGGTGTCTCCCGCGAGTACGTCCGCGACTTCGGCTTTCCCGGCGGCCAGTACACCCTCCAGGTCCGTTTCACCGCGGACGCACTGCCGACGCACTGCCACCGGTTCGCCCAGCACTCCGCGGCGGCCCCGCGCAGTGGCCGGCAGGCCCTCCCGCTGAGCGGGCTGCACCGCTCCGTCCACCTGGTCGAGCCCCGGGTACGGCCGGGTCTCCTCGGGATCGGCTGGGACTGGGAATGACCCGACGCTGAACCGGCTCCCCCGGATCAGGCGCCCGGGCCTGCCACGATCCGGCCGTTCGCGGCCTTGACCGGCAGTTCGTTCAAGGGCTCGGTGGCCGGCGACCGCACCACCTTTCCGGTGACCGCGTCGAACTCGCTGCCGTGGCAGGGGCAGACCAGCGTCGTGCCCTGGAGCTTGTTGATCGGGCACCCCGCGTGCGTGCAGATCGTGTGGTACGCCTTCAGGGCACCGTCGGCGGACCGGCTGACGACGACGTTGTGCTCCCGGTAGAGCTTCGCGCCGCCCTTGGTGACCTCGCTCTCGGCCCCGAGGTCGACCGGGGCGGTCGGCGTCGCGTCCGCCGAGGCTCCGCCGCCGGGAGCCGAGCAGGCGGCCAGCCCGAGCCCGGCGACCGGTGTGACCGCCGCTCCCCGCAGGACGGTACGACGGCTGGCGGAGGATCGGTCGGCGGGCATCGGGGGCTCCAGCGGGCTTGGGGGGGGCGGGGTGGATCGATTGCAGCGGTGGCCGTGACCGGCCGCAGCGGCCGTGGTCGAGCAGAGCGACGATACCCGGGCAGATCGTCCCGCTTTCGGGGTGGGTCGGGTTGTGGGCGAGGTGCGAGCGAGGTTGGGGCACCCAGGGCCCGGAGGTGCAGACCGGTGGGGGCGGGGGGCTTGGGCGTCTCACCCGACGGCGGCGACGGTCCGGGCGGCGGAGAGGGCGTGACCACGCCCTGGGGAGAGTTCACCCGATCGGACGTAAACGCTTGCGTAAGCGTTTACGCAGAGGTCCCGGATGGAGTAACTTCCCGGCGGAGACCCACCGCGGCCCGGGAGGGAACCCAGGCCTTGCCCAAGATCGGGAAACGAAGGAGGGGAGCCCCATGCCCACCATGGCCGACGTCGCCCGGAGTGCCGGGGTCTCCGTGGCGACCGTCTCCCATGTACTGAACGAGACGCGTCCGGTGCTGCCCCACACACGTCAGGCGGTGCTCGACGCCATCGAGGAACTGGGCTACACACCCAACACCCTCGCCCGCTCCCTGGTGACC
Source organism: Streptomyces sp. NPDC001220 (assembly GCF_053597895.1). Lineage (NCBI taxonomy): Bacteria > Bacillati > Actinomycetota > Actinomycetes > Kitasatosporales > Streptomycetaceae > Streptomyces > Streptomyces sp. NPDC001220. Next base: position 160,725 of record NZ_JBSFJE010000011.1, on the reverse strand, counting down.
TCCCGCACCCGCTCCATCGGGCTCGCGGTGTCGGCGATCAGCAATCCCTACTTCACAGAGATCCTTCAGGGTGTCGAGGCCGCCGCCCTGGAGCACGGCTACAGCCTGCTCATCGCCGATCCGCACGACGACCCCGAGCACGAACGCAAGGTCGTCCAGCTTCTGCACGAGCGCCGCGTCGACGGCATGATCGTCGCCCCCTCCGCCGACCCGCGCGCGCTCCTCGCCTACCTCGACCGGCATGCCGTACCGGCCGTCCTCCTCGACCGGGTGATCGACGGCCACGCGGACAGCGCCCCGCGCTTCGATCAGGTCTGCGCCGAGAACACCGAGCCGACGGCCCGGCTCGTCGCCCACCTGGCCGGTCTCGGGCACCGCCGGATCGGCCTGGTCGCGGGGCTGCCCGGGCTCAGCACCACCGAGGAACGGATCACCGGCTACCGGCAGGGGCTCGCCACCGCGGGGCTGCCCTTCGACGACGGTCTGGTCGTCCCCGGCAACTCCGAGTCCGCCGGAGCCGAGCGGGCCACCGCCGCCCTGATGGCGCTCACCGCGCCGCCCACGGCGCTCGTCACCGCCAACAACGCGATGACCATCGGCGCCCTGCGCGCGCTGCGTGCGCACGGCCTCTCCGTGCCGGAGGACATCGCCCTGTGCTGCTTCGACGACTTCGCCTGGGCCGATCTGTTCTCGCCTCGTCTCACCGCCGTCGCCCAGCCCAGCAGGGAGATCGGCGCCGAGGCGGTCCGCGTGCTTCTCGAAAGGCTGGCCGCACCCGACCGGACCGCCAGGACCGTACGGCTTCCATGCACCTTCGCGCACCGGACGTCGTGCGGCTGTCAGGAGGAGGAGGGCGGGGCGACCGCGCGGACCCGGTCGGCCTGGCCGGCCTCGTCGGCGGGATCGCGTCAGCGGTCCGTCCGCTCCCGGCAGGTCCAGCAGTCCGGGTAGTCCGGGCGGGCAGAGCACCGCCAGCACTCCGAGTACCCCGAGGAAGGAACCGTCTCGTGATCGTCGTCGCCGGTGAGGCACTGATCGACCTGGTACCGCAGGGCGCGGGCGCCCTCGCGGCCCTGCAGCCGGCGCTCGGCGGCGGCCCGTACAACACGGCCGTGGCCCTCGGCCGCCTCGGCTCCCCCACCGCCTGCTGCTCCCGCACCTCGCACGACGCCTTCGGCGAGGCCCTGCTGGACGGGCTACGGCGCGCGGGAGTCGATGTCTCCCTCGTGGAGCGCGGCACGGAGCCGACCACTCTCGCGGCGGCCACGATCGACGCGCAGGGCTCCGCCTCCTACTCCTTCTATGTCGACGGCACCGCCGACCGTCTGTTCACCGCACCAACCAGCCTGCCCGCCACGACCCGTGCCGTCTCCTTCGGCACGCTCTCGCTCGTCCTGGAACCGGGGGCGAGCGCCTACGAGGAGCTGATGCGCAGTGCGGCCGGGCAGGGTCTGTTCACCGCCCTCGACCCGAACATCCGGGCAGGTCTGATCACGGATCCGGACGCCTACCGGGCGCGTTTCAAGAGCTGGCTGCCCTCGGTGACTCTCCTCAAGCTCTCGGAGGAGGATGCGCTGTGGCTGGGCGGTACCCCGCGCGAGTGGCTGGAGTCGGGCCCCTCCGCTGTGGTGATCACCCATGGCGGTGACGGTCTCAGCGCCTTCACTCCCGATGGCACCGTGTACGCCATGCCCGGTGAGGAGGTCGACGTCGTGGACACGATCGGCGCCGGGGACACCGTGAACGCGGCTCTGCTGCATGGACTCGCCGCCCAGGACGCCCTGTCCGCCGAGGCGCTTGCGGGACTGGGCGCCGACGGCTGGACAAGGCTGCTGCGATTCGCGGCGCGGGCGGCCGCGATCACCTGCTCCCGGGCGGGTGCGGAGCCGCCGTACGCCTCCGAACTAGGGGACCTGTAGGGGCCGTTCGGCTCTCCGTCGCCTCTTCAACGGTGCCGCTGACACCGCGCTGATTCCGCTGTTGATGAGTCAAGGTTCGCCGCCGCCGCGAGGATCGGGCGGCTGATGATGGAACGAGCGGCGCCCTGCGGGGAGTTCCCGCGGGGCGCCGCACTTTTCTGGATTTGTCCGAGCCGGTCGCCCGGGGACCTCAGGCCTTGCGGGCCCGGGTCGTCTTCTTCGCGGGCGCCGTCTTCCTCGTGGCCCCGGCCGCCTTCTTCGTGGCCGTGCTGTCGGCGGTCGTGGCGGTCGCCGTCTTCTTCGCCACCGACTTGGCCGCGACCGTCTTCTTCGCCGCCGGCTTGCGCGGGGCCTTCACCGAGCTGGCGTCGCTGATGCGGTCGGCGCCGAGGACCTCGCGCAGGAACTTGCCGGTGTGGCTGGCCGGGACGGCGGCGACCTCCTCGGGCGTGCCCTCCGCGACGACGAGTCCGCCGCCTGCACCGCCTTCCGGACCCATGTCGACGACCCAGTCCGCGGTCTTGATCACATCGAGGTTGTGCTCGATGACGATGACCGTGTTGCCCTTGTCGACGAGGCCGGCGAGGACCTTCAGCAGTTTGCTGATGTCCTCGAAGTGCAGACCCGTGGTCGGCTCGTCCAGGACGTAGACCGTACGCCCGGTGGAGCGCTTCTGCAGCTCGCTGGCGAGCTTCACGCGCTGTGCCTCACCGCCGGACAGGGTGGTCGCCGACTGGCCGAGACGGACGTAGCCGAGACCCACGTCGTTCAGCGTCGAGAGGTGGCGGTTGATCGCCGGGACGGCCTCGAAGAAGTGCATGGCTTCCTCGATGGGCATGTTCAGGACCTCGGAGATGGACTTGCCCTTGTAGTGGACCTCCAGCGTCTCCCGGTTGTACCGGGCTCCGTGGCAGACCTCGCACGGGACGTAGACGTCCGGGAGGAAGTTCATCTCGATCTTGATGGTGCCGTCGCCGGCGCAGTTCTCGCAGCGGCCGCCCTTGACGTTGAAGGAGAAGCGGCCCGGCAGGTAGCCGCGGACCTTCGCCTCGGTGGTCTCGGCGAACAGCCTGCGGACGTGGTCGAAGACGCCGGTGTACGTCGCCGGGTTCGATCGCGGGGTGCGACCGATGGGCGACTGGTCGACATGCACGACCTTGTCGACGAGGTCGTCGCCGTCCACCCGCGTGTGCCTGCCGGGGACGTTCCGCGCACCGTTCAGCTCACGCGCCAGGTGCGTGTACAGGATGTCGTTGACCAGCGTCGACTTCCCGGAGCCGGACACGCCCGTGACGGCCGTGAACACGCCCAGCGGGAAGGACACGTCGATGTCCTGGAGGTTGTTCTCGCGGGCGCCGTGCACCGTGAGCCGACGGGACGGGTCCTGCGGGCGGCGGATGTCCGGCAGCGGGATCGCCTTCCTGCCGGACAGGTACTGGCCGGTCTGCGACTCCTCGTTGACCAGCAGCTCCTTGAGGGAACCGCTGTGCACGACCTTGCCGCCGTGCTCGCCGGCGCCGGGGCCGATGTCGACAACCCAGTCGGCGACCTTGATGGTGTCCTCGTCGTGCTCGACCACGATGAGCGTGTTGCCCATGTCGCGGAGCCGGACCAGGGTCTCGATGAGCCGGTGGTTGTCGCGCTGGTGCAGGCCGATCGACGGCTCGTCGAGGACGTACAGGACACCGACGAGACCGGAGCCGATCTGGGTGGCCAGGCGGATCCGCTGCGCCTCGCCGCCGGAGAGCGTGCCGGCCGCGCGGTTCAGCGAGAGGTAGTCCAGGCCGACGTCGACCAGGAACCGCAGCCGCTCGTTGACCTCCTTCAGGACGCGCTCGGCGATCTTCTTGTCGCGCGCGTTGAGCTTGAGCTCGCCCAGGAACTCCGCGCAGTCGCTGATGGACATCGCCGAGACCTCGGCGATCGACTTGTCCATGATCGTGACCGCGAGGACGATCGGCTTCAGGCGCGTGCCCTGACAGGTCGGGCAGGGCACCTCGCGCATGTAGCCCTCGAAGCGCTCCCGGCTGGCGTCGCTCTCGGCCTCACTGTGCCGGCGCTTGACGAAGGGCACCGCCCCCTCGAAGGGCGTGGTGTACACGCGCTCGCGTCCGTACCGGTTGCGGTAGCGGACCTCGATCTGTGTCTTGTGGCCGTAGAGCAGGGCCTTCCTGGCGCGCTGCGGCAGGCCGGCGAAGGGGATGTCGGTGCGGAACCCCAGCGCGTCCGCGAGGGCGCCGATCAGGCGGCCGAAGTAGTCCTTGGTGTGCCCGTGCGACCAAGGGTGGATGGCGCCCTCGTCGAGGGACTTGTCCTCGTCGGGGACGATCAGCTCCGGGTCGACCTCCATGCGCGTGCCGATGCCGGTGCACTCGGGGCAGGCGCCGAAGGGCGAGTTGAAGGAGAAGGAGCGGGGCTCCAGCTCCTCGAAGGACAGGTCGTCGTACGGGCAGTACAGGTGCTCCGAGTACATGCGCTCGCGCTCGGGGTCGTCCTCGGGGAGGTCGACGAAGTCGAGCACGACCATGCCGCCTGACAGGCCCAGCGCGGTCTCCACGGAGTCCGTGAGGCGGCGCTTGGCGGTGTCCTTCACCGTGAGACGGTCGACGACCACCTCGATGGTGTGCTTCTCCTGCTTCTTCAGCGTCGGAGGCTCGGAGAGCTGAATGGTCTCGCCGTCCACACGCGCGCGGGAGTAGCCCTTGGTCTGGAGGTCGGCGAAGAGGTCGACGAACTCGCCCTTGCGCTCACGCACCAGCGGCGAGAGCACCTGGAAGCGGCTCCCCTCGGGCAGCTCCAGCACCCTGTCGACGATGGCCTGCGGCGACTGGCGGGAGATGGGGCGGCCGCACTCGGGGCAGTGCGGCTTGCCGATGCGCGCGAAGAGCAGACGCAGGTAGTCGTAGACCTCGGTGATGGTGCCGACCGTCGAGCGCGGGTTGCGCGAGGTCGACTTCTGGTCGATGGACACCGCCGGGGACAGACCCTCGATGAAGTCCACGTCCGGCTTGTCCATCTGCCCGAGGAACTGGCGCGCGTACGAGGAGAGCGACTCCACGTAGCGCCGCTGGCCCTCGGCGAAGATCGTGTCGAAGGCCAGGGAGGACTTGCCCGACCCGGACAGCCCCGTGAAGACGATGAGCGAGTCACGAGGCAGGTCGAGCGAGACATTCTTCAGATTGTGCTCGCGCGCGCCACGGACGATGAGACGGTCGGCCACAGCCGGTCCGCACCTTTCTTGAGAGAAGTGACAGGGGCAGGGCCCCGTGCTTCTTCAGACTAGGGGGAGCCACTGACAACGCCGGTTGGATTCCTGGATGCGTAAACAATCCCGGACCATCCAGCATGCCCGACGCCGTCGTCGACGATATAGCACGCGCATTCGATTTACGGACCTAGTGCGAAACCTTCACCCGAAGGTGTGGCGCGGCTACTGTCAGCCCCATGATTGATCACGCTCATGACCTGGCGTCTGTACAGGAAGCGACGGACCGGATCCTCACCGCTGTCGCCAAACTGGACAACGCGTCCGTGGCGCGACCGTCACGGCTGCCCGGTTGGACGGTCGGTCACGTCCTGGCCCATCTCGCCCGCAACGCGGACGCGCTCACGAACGTCCTCGGCGGGCGCCCCATGTACGTCTCCGGCGGGGCCCGGGACGCCGACATCGAGCGGGACGCCCCGCGCCCGCTCGAGACCCACCTCACCGACCTGCGCGAGAGCGACGCCCGGTTCCGGGCCCGCGGGGCGGAGCCAGCGGACTGGACGCGCACGGTGGAGCTGCGCAACGGGGTCACCGACGCCGCGGCACGGGTGCCGTTCCGGCGCTGGGCCGAGGTCGAGCTGCACCATGTCGACCTCGGGATCGGCTACGAGCTGGAGGACCTCCCGGCGGAGTTCGCGGAACGGGAGATCGACTTCCTGGCGGAACGCTTCGGCGGCCACCAGGACGTTCCCTCGACCGGACTGCGCGCCGACGGCGGCCGCGTGTGGACGACGGGCGGCGGCGCCCCCGGAGGCCCGGTCGGCGTCGAGGGAAGCGCCGCGGAGCTGCTCGGCTGGCTCGCCGGCCGCCGTGACGGTTCGGCCCTGACGGTGCGGGGCGGCGCCCTGCCCGCGCTTCCGCCGCTGTAGCGCACGGCACCTCGTGGGCCGCTCCCCGCTATAGGCTGACCGCCATGACGTACAGCGGAGAGGTGACGGTCGGCGGACCGGCGGACGTGCACGAGCTCAAGGACCTGATGATCACCAAGATCGCGGTCGGGCCCATGGACAACAACGCCTATCTGCTGCGCTGCCGGGCCACGGACGAGCAACTGCTGATCGACGCGGCCAACGACGCCGAGACGCTCCTGGGCATGATCGGTGACGACGGCATCGCGTCCGTCGTCACCACGCACCAGCACGGCGACCACTGGCAGGCGCTGGCCGAGGTCGTCGCCGGCACCGGTGCACGGACGTACGCGGGGCGCGAGGACGCTCCCGGTATCCCGGTCACCACCGACGTCGCCGTCGACGACGGCGACGTCATCCGGGTCGGCCAGGTCGAACTGACCGCCCGCCACCTCGTCGGGCACACCCCCGGTTCCATCGCCCTGGTCTACGACGACCCGCACGGCCACCCGCACGTCTTCACCGGGGACTGCCTCTTCCCCGGCGGGGTCGGCAACACGCGCAAGAACGCGAAGGCCTTCGCCAGCCTGATCCACGACGTCGAGACGAAGATCTTCGACGTGCTGCCGGACGAGACCTGGGTGTACCCGGGGCACGGCAACGACACCACGCTGGGCACGGAGCGCCCGCACCTGCCGGAGTGGCACGCGCGCGGGTGGTGAGCGCTGGGGCACACACGCCATGGGGATGAGCTGTGGGCCGTGAGCTGTGGGCGTCACCCATCCGCGTGGGCCGTGCGTGAGAGCCGTCCGCGCGAGCCGTGCGTGAGAGCCGTGCGCGCGAGCCGTGCGTGAGAGCCGTGCGTGTGAGCAGTGCGCGCCCGGCGTGTGGTTCTGAAATCGCGCCCGGCGCGCACCCCTTCACCCGCGCCCGGCGCGCACGACCTCGCACGCCCCGCGCGGACTCGTCGCGCGCCCCGTGTGAACAGTTCGCACGCGCCGGGGGCCAGCGCACGCTCCCCGCGCGCGTCGTCGCGCGGTCAACTGGTGTCAGCCCCGCACAGGATGACGGCTCCTGCGCGGTACGGGCCGCCGGTCACCATTCCCCGCCCTCGACCGGCGGCCCCGGCGTGGTCGCCTCGCAACCCGCGGCGGACAACGTTCACAAGACCGCAACACCGGTTCCCACTATGCGGACAGATAACCCCTTGACCTGGACATACGCGGCGTTCGCTGTCACTCTCCCGCCATGCACCCTGCCCCGAGCGCACTGCGCCGCGCTGTCGCCGCCGCCACCATAGCCCTGCTCGCCACCGCTGTCGGCTGTGCTCCGCAGCCGGAGGAGAAGGCTTCCGGCGGGTCTTCCTCCTCGGCCGGAACCACGTGCGCCAAGGGCAAGTTGGCCACCCAGACGTCCGGCAAGCTCACGGTCGCGACGGACGAACCGGCGTACGAGCCGTGGTTCAAGGACGACAAGCCGGCCAATGGCGAGGGCTTCGAGTCGGCGGTCGCGTACGCCGTGGCGAAGCAACTGGGGTACGACAAGAGCGCGGTCGTCTGGCAGAGCGTGCCGTTCAACAAGGCGTTCGCGCCCGGTGTGAAGACCTTCGACTTCGACATCAACCAGGTGTCCATCAGCGCCGAGCGCAAGAAGGCCGTGGACTTCTCGTCGGGTTACTACGACGTGCGCCAGGCGGTCATCGCGCTCAAGGGCAGCAAGGCCGCGAAGGCGACCGGTATCGCGGATCTCAAGGGCCTCAAGCTGGGCGCCCAGGTCGGCACGACCAGCCTCGACTACATCACCGACGTGGTGAAGCCGTCGCAGCAGCCCGCCGTGTACGCCAAGAACGACCAGGCCAAGTCGGCGCTGAAGAACGGCCAGGTGGACGCGATCGTGGTCGACCTGCCGACCGCCTTCTACATCACCTCGGCCGAGGTGACGAACGCGAAGATCGTCGGCCAGTTCGAGAACCAGGGCGGCACGCCCGAGCAGTTCGGCCTGGTCCTCGACAAGGGCAGCGCGCTCACCTCGTGCGTCACGACCGCCGTCGACGCGCTGCGCAAGGACGGCACGCTGGCAAAGATCGAGCAGCAGTGGCTGTCCGACGCCGTCGACGCCCCGGTGCTCAAGTGATCGTCACCAAGGACGGGTCCGCCCGGGGGGAGGGCGTGGACGGCACGAGTGGCATGTCCGCGCACGGGGACGACGGCTACACCCCGTCCGAACGGCGGCTGGAGCGGGAACGCCACAGGCGTGCCCGCGCCCGCCGCGCCACCGCGATCGCCGCGCTCTCGACGCTGGTCACGGCGGTCGTGCTCTACCTGGTCGTCGTGAACGCGCCCGGCTGGCCGCGCACCAAGGAGACGTTCTTCAACGGGCAGTACGCGCGCGAGGCGTTGCCGAAGGTCCTTGAAGGGCTGTGGCTGAACGTCCGGCTGCTGGTCGTCTGCGGTGTCGCCGTGCTGGTCCTCGGCATGCTGATCGCCATCGCACGCACGCTGCGCGGGCCGGTGTTCTTCCCGGTGCGGGCGCTCGCGGCGGCGTACACCGACTTCTTCCGCGGGCTGCCGCTGATCATCAACCTGATGATCGTGGTGCTGGGCGTCCCGGCGCTGCGGCTGCAGGGCGTGACGGTCGATCCGGTGCTGCTGGGCGGTACCGCGCTGACGCTGACGTACTCCGCGTACGTGGCCGAGGTGTTCCGTGCCGGCATCGAGTCGGTCCACCCCTCGCAGCGCGCGGCGGCCCGCTCGCTCGGCCTCACCAACCGGCAGGCCCTGCGCCATGTGATCCTGCCGCAGGCCGTACGACGTCAGGTGCCGCCGCTGCTGAACGACCTGGTGTCGCTCCAGAAGGACACCGGTCTCGTGTCGATCGGTGGTGCGATCGACGCCGTACGGGCGGCCGACATCATCGTGGGCCGCAGCCTCAACTACACGCCGTACATCGTCGCCGGGCTGGTCTTCGTGGCGCTGACCATCCCGATGACCCGCTTCACGGACTGGGTGACGGCACGGATGGACCGGCAGCGGGCCCAGGGAGGATCCATATGAGCGACGCACCTGTCCTGCGCATGGAGTCCGTCCGCAAGACCTTCGGCGGCTCCGTGGTGCTGCGGGACGTGGACCTGGCGGTCGCCCCGCACACGGTGACCGCGCTGATCGGCGCGTCCGGCTCCGGCAAGTCGACGCTGCTGCGCTGTGCCAACCTCCTCGAGGAGATCGACGACGGCGCGATCTGGCTGGACGGCGAGGAGATCACCGCCCCGCGCGCGGACCAGGACGCGGTACGCCGCCGTATCGGCGTGGTCTTCCAGGCCTACAACCTCTTCCCGCACATGACCGTGCTGGACAACATCACCCTGGCACCGCGCCGGGTGCACGGCGTCTCACGGGCGGAGGCCGAGGAACGGGCCCGGGAGCTCCTGGAGCGCCTCGGGCTGGGTGACAAGACGGGCGCCTACCCGGACCGGTTGAGCGGCGGTCAGCAGCAGCGGGTGGCGATCGTGCGCGCCCTTGCGGTACGACCCCGGCTGCTGCTGCTCGACGAGATCACCGCCGCCCTCGACCCGGAGCTGGTCGGCGAGGTGCTCACCGTGGTCCGCGGTCTGAAGGACGAGGGCATGACCATGGTCCTGGCGACGCACGAGATGGGCTTCGCCCGGGACGTCGCCGACCAGGTCTGCTTCCTCGACGGCGGCGTCGTACTCGAACACGGCACCGCCGAGCAGGTGTTCGGCGATCCGCAGCAGGAGCGGACCCAGCGCTTCCTGCGGCGGATCGTGGAGGCGGGACGGCTCTGAGGCGTCAGGCGTCTGCCGTGGCGGCGCCGGCCAGCGCCGCCACCCGCTCCACGCCGAACACATAGCCCTGCACACCGCACCCGGCGATCACGCCGTCGGCGCGCAGGGAGACGTAGGAGTGGTGCCGGAACGACTCGCGCTTGTGGATGTTGGAGATGTGGACCTCCAACACAGGCATCCCGTCGCAGGTGTTGAGGGCATCCAGGATGGCGACCGAGGTGTGCGAGTAGGCGCCCGGGTTGATGACGATCCCGCAGTGGTTCAGGCGCGCCTCGTGGATCCAGTCGACCAGTTCGCCCTCGTGGTTGGACTGCCGGAAGTCCACGGTGCCGCCGTGCGCGGCCGCCGCCTTGACGCAGAGGGCCTCGACGTCGGCGAGCGTGTCGGAGCCGTAGATCTCGGGCTGGCGCTGGCCGAGCAGGTTCAGGTTGGGCCCGTTGAGAATCATGATCGGGGCGTTGGCCAGGGTGCGGGGCACGCTTCCTCCGGTCCGTTCGGACGATGAGCGGCCCTGGGTGGACCGCGGCTCAGACCGGTTTATCACGGTGCGCCGAGGCGCCCGCGAAGGGCGCCGTGCGCCCCCGTAACGGATGGTCACCGTGGGTAGTTGACGCGACATGCACGATGTACGCACCGTAAGGGTTCCCTCGATGCTGAGGCTGGCGGCCGCCTCGCTCGCCGGAACCGCCATCGAGTTCTACGACTTCTTCGTCTACGGCACGGCCGCGGCGCTCGTCCTGGGGCCGCTGTTCTTCCCGACGTTCTCACCGCTCGCGGGCACGCTGGCGGCGTTCGGGACGTTCGGTGCGGGGTTCGTGGCCCGCCCGCTGGGCTCGGTGCTGTTCGGGCACATCGGGGACCGGCGTGGCCGGCGTCCGGTCCTGGTCGCCTCCCTGCTCCTGACCGGCGCCTCGACGGTCGCGGTCGGCTGTCTGCCGACGTACGGCACGATCGGTGTGGCCGCGCCCGTGCTGCTGCTCGTGCTGCGCTTTCTCCAGGGGCTGGGGCTCGGCGGGGAGTGGGGCGGGGCGGTGCTGCTGACCGCGGAACACGCGCCCCCCGGGCGGCGCGCCCTGTGGTCGAGCTTTCCGCAGATCGGCCCGGCAGTCGGCTTTCTGCTCGCCAACGGCGTGATGCTGGCCCTGTCCGCGTCCCTGTCCGAAGCGCAGTTCGCGCAATGGGGGTGGCGGGTGCCGTTCTGGGCGGCGGGAGCGCTGGCGCTGAGCGGGTTGTGGCTGCGTTCGTCGCTTGCCGAGAGCCCCCGGTTCCTGGAACTCGACGACCACGCGCGCGTGCCGATCGCCGAGGTCGTACGGCATCACTGGCGGCTTGTACTGCTGACGGCGGGGGCGCTCGCGGTCGGGTACGCGGTGTTCTACGCGGTGACCACCTGGGCGCTGGCGTACGGGACGGAACGGCTCGGGGTGAGCCGTACCGTCATGCTCGTCTGCATCATGGCCGCCGTGGTGGTGAAGGGTTCGCTCACGCCGGTGATGGCCCTGCTCGGCGACCGCTACGGGCGACGGCCGCTGTGTCTTGCGGGGTGCACGGCCTCGGCGCTGTGGATGTTCCCGATGGTCGCGCTACTGGCGACCGGTGAGCCCCTGTTGATGTTCCTCGGGTTCACCGGCTCACTGGTCTCCTTCATCACCATGTTCTCCGTCGTCGCCGCCTATCTGCCGGAGCTGTACGAGCCCCGGGTGCGCTGCACCGGCGCCGCCGTCGGCTACAACCTCGGCGGGGTCCTCGGAGGCGCGCTCACGCCGATCGTCGCGACGGCGCTGGCGGAGCACAGCGGGCGGGTGCCGTGGGCGGTGGGGACGTACCTGACGGCGATCGCGCTGCTGAGTCTCGGCTGCTTCGCGCTGCTTCCGGAGACGCGCCCGGTGCCGGTGGCGGCGGCCGAGCCGGTCACCGGGTGAGCCGGTCACCGGGTGAGTGCGCCCTAGGGGTTGATCGCCAGCTCCAGATAGGCGGCGAAGAGCACCAGGTGGACGCCGCCCTGGAGCGGTGTGGCCCGGCCCGGCACGACCGTCAGGGAGCTGACCACCACGGTGAGCGCGAGCAGCAGCATGTGGGTGGCACCGAGGCCGAGTACCAGGGGGCCGGAGAGCCAGATGGAGGCCAGGGCAACGGCGGGGATGGTCAGTCCGATGCTGGCCATGGCCGAGCCGAGCGCCAGGTTGAGGCTGGTCTGCACACGGTCGCGGCGGGCGGAGCGCAGGGCTGCGATGGTCTCGGGGAGCAGCACCAGCAGGGCGATGATCACACCGACGACGGCTTGGTGCAGTCCGGCCGCCTGCACGCCGGACTCGATCGTCGGCGACACACCCTTGGCCAGTCCGACGACGCCGACCAGGGCGAGGCCCAGCAGGCCGAGGCTGATCCAGGCGGTGCGCGCGGAGGGCGCCTCGGCGTGGTCGTCGCCGTCGATCACCTCGCCCTGCCGGGTGATCGGCAGGAAGTAGTCGCGGTGCCGCACGGTCTGGGTGGCGACGAACAGGCCGTACAGGATCAGTGAGGAAAGGGCCGCGAAGGTCAGCTGCACGCCGGAGAACTCGGGGCCCGGTCTGCTGGTGGTGAAGGTCGGCAGGACCAGGCTGAGGGTGGCCAGGGTGGCCACGGTCGCGAGGGCGGCGCCGGTGCCCTCGGGGTTGAAGACCGCAGTGCCGTGGCGCAGGGAGGCGACGAGGAGACAGACTCCGACGATGCCGTTGCAGGTGATCATCACGGCGGCGAAGACGGTGTCCCGGGCCAGGGTGGAACTCTTGTCGCCGCCGTCGACCATGAGGGTGACGATCAGGGCCACCTCGATGATCGTGACGGCGATGGCGAGGACCAGGGAGCCGAAGGGTTCGCCCACCCGGTGGGCGACGACCTCGGCGTGGTGGACGGCGGCGAGGACGGATCCGGCGAGGACCACGGTCACCAGTGCGACGACCACGCCGGGCAGATCACGACCCCAGGTGAACAGGAGCAGGACGACCGCGAGCACCGGCACGAGGAACGTCCACTGAGTGGAGAGCGACCTGAGCCGAGTGATCATGCAGCGATGGTGGCAGAGGCGTACGGGGTTCGCATTCCGGTCCTTTCGGGCTCCGGGGGCCCGCCGTCGGCGCGGCACGGCCCCCGGGGTCGTACGGGTGCGGTCGGTCGAACGGTTACGCGAAGTCGGTCATGTCCACGACGTCGCAGTCCGAGAAGGACGGCGGGCGGGTGCACAGGGCGGCCATCCGCTCGGCGAATTTGCTGGTCTCGGGGTCGTCGCTGTTGCGCATGGCCTCCTCGTAGGAGTTGAACTCGATCACGCCCAGGTAGTGGCCGGGCCGGCTCCGGTCCCTGAGGATCAGTCGGCGCGTCGGGCTGTTCTCACCGCCGGCGAGCTGGTTGCCCATCTCGTCCGCGAGGGCCCTCATCTCGTCGATGCGGTCGGTCTCGAAGTCGATGATCTGGACGAATGTCACGGTTGCCTCCACCGGGTGGCGGCGCCCCCGACCGGGGACGCTCCGCCACCCAACGAAGCACCGGGAGCGGTGGGTCGGCAATGCGCTTCGCACCGCTCCACGGGGTGGTTGTTCCTACGTCCGACGTGGTCAGACGTCGATGCTGTCCTTCGGAGCGCCTTCACTCCGGCCCTGCGCCGCCTCGGCCGCCGCCTGCCTCCTGGAAGCCCGCAGACTGGTGATCGTGGTGACGATCAGGACCGCGCAGATGACGCCGAGTGAGACCGGGATGCTGATCTCCGGCACATGGACGCCGGACTCGTGCAGGGCGTGCAGCACGAGTTTGACGCCGATGAAGCCGAGGATGATCGACAGCCCGTAGGACAGGTGGACCAGCTTCTTCAGCAGTCCGCCGATGAGGAAGTACAGCTGTCGCAGACCCATCAGCGCGAAGGCGTTGGCCGTGAAGACGATGTACGGGTCCTGCGTCAGGCCGAAGATGGCGGGAATGGAGTCCAGCGCGAACAGGACGTCGGTCGTACCGATCGCAAGCATCACGACCAGCATCGGGGTCATGACCCGCTTGCCGTTCTGCTGGATCCACAGCTTGGTGCCGTGGTAGCGGTCGGCCACACCGAACCTGCGCTCCGCGGCCTTGAGCAGCTTGTTCTCCTCGAACTCCTCTTCCTCGTCGTCGGCCCGGGCCTCCTGGATCAACTTCCAGGCGGTCCAGATCAGGAAGGCGCCGAAGAGGTAGAACACCCAGGAGAAGTTGGCGAGGATCGCGGCACCCGCGGCGATGAAGACGGCCCGCAGGACCAGGGCTATGAGGACGCCGACGAGCAGCACCCGCTGCTGGTACTGCGAGGGCACGGCGAACTTCGCCATGATCAGAACGAAGACGAAGAGGTTGTCGACGCTCAGCGACTTCTCGGTGATGAAGCCCGCGAAGAACTCGCCGCCGGCTTGGCTGCCGCCGAAGACGAGCAGGCCGAGGCCGAAGAGTCCGGCCAGGGCGATCCAGACGACGGTCCAGATTCCGGCTTCCTTGACGGATACGTCATGCGGCTTGCGGCCGATGAAGAAGTCGACCGCGATGAGGGCGGCCAGACCCAAGATGGTGAGGACCCAAAGGGTCACGGATACATCCACTGCGCCTCCGGTTCGTGAATGGCAAAGGGCCAGCGTCATCGCTGCCGGAGGTCTCTTCCACCCGAGACGGGCCGACGCCCCGGGATCCGGTCGGATCCGTATTGACGGGTACGCCGCAGCAGATAGGGAGTACTCCCCTCCGTGAGGAAAACAGTACCCCAATCACCAAGGAAAGGTAAAGCGATTGGCAAAAGAAAGGCCAAGTTGCCTGGTCAGAGGGCTTTACATACGCTTGGTACGCGCGATCGCGACCTGGTTGAGCACCTGCTGGAGCACCTGGCTCCCGGCCGGCACGAGGCAGGGCTCGTACGTCCAGGCATGCCCCACCCACGGGTCGGCCAGGTGATCGTCCGGTACCGGCGTGAGTCGCATCAGTGAACGCCACAGCGGATCGAGCAACGGTCCGTAGGCGGCGGCGTCCTCGCGGTCGGCGACCAGCAGGAGATGGACACCGACGTCCGGGCCCTCGTCCGCGAGATAGCGCAGTTGAGTGACGGCGCGGTCGTCGAAACCGTGCGGGAACTCGTTGACGATCAGCAGTTGCCGGGAGATGTCCAGACCGGGCGGCAGGGCGTCCGCCGCGCCACCGCGCACGGCCATCTGCACCAGGTCGACGCGCTCGGTCAGCCGACCCAGCACCTCCGCCACACCGGCCGCGCCGGTCGTGGGTGGCCCGGCCAGGACGCCGGTCCCCGTCAGCGGGGCGAGCGCGGAGGTGCCGGAACCGGCCGGATCGATGACCTGTACGCCGAACTCCCCGGCCGGGTGTACGGCGAGCAGCCGGGCCGCGAGCGCCACCGCCGTGTGCAGAGCGAGGTGCCGCAGGTCATCGGCGTCAGGGAAGCCGCCGTCGGGAGTCGAGGTGAGGCCGCTGTCGATCCACAGGCCCCGCTCCAGCGGCAGCCGGACCAGCATCGGGACGCGCAGCGGATCGCTCTCCGCGAGGTGCAGGTCGCCCAGTCGCACGGCCATCGGCGGTTCCGTCGGTACCCGGTAGGCATGCCAGACGGGGTTGTCCCAGCGGGCGTACGCCGGTGGCAGAGCGGGCTCGACGACCTCGGACTCGGCGGTGAGTTGGGCGAGGTCGCGGTCGAGGGCCGCCTGGGCCTGGTCGACCAGCTGGGCCTGCCGGGCGCGGGCCGCCTCGCGTGCGGCGTCGCCCGTCGAGCCCAGGCGGCTGCGCGGGTCGGCGAGGACCTGGTCGAGCTCCTTCTCCATACGGGATCCGGCGAAGTCGACGGCACTGCGGTACGCGGCGGTGGAGCGGGCCAGGTCCTCGAACATGCCCCAGACCTGGTTGTACAGCCGCTCGTCCATGGACCAGCCGACCGCATCGCCGGCGACGGGCGGCACGGGTCCGTCGGCCGGGGCGGGCGCCCCCGGGGAGGGCGCCGCCGACGCCGTCGGCGAGGACGCCTGGCGACGCCTGGGATGCGTGTAGTCGATGGGGCCGCCGACGGGCGGGGCGGCATCGGCGGGTCCTTCGGAGACCGGGGACCGGCCGTCATCGAGTGCCGACTCGGTTCCACCGAGTCCGCCAGGCCCCCCGAGTCCGACAGGTCCGCCAGGTCCGCCGGAAGGAACCGGCCGGTCGCTGCCGTCGCCGGGCGCCTGAACGTCGTACGGGGACCCGGCACTGGTGCCGGACGGATCCGGGCCGGCGACGGAGGCGGCCGTACGACGGGAGCGGCCGGTCTCCGTGTGCACCGGGACCGACCGGGCCGCACCGCGCGCCACCGCCTCCTCGATCCCGCGGGCGAGTTCGGCGGCCTGCGGAAGGCCCTGGTCGGTCAGGAGCGCGGCGAGGCCCTCCGCGTAGCCCTGGCCCACCGCGCGGATCTTCCAGGCGCCCTGGCGGCGGTAGAGCTCCAAGGCCACGACCGCCGACTCGGCGTCCAGGCCGGCGAGGGTGTAGCCCGCTACCTCGGTGCCGTCGAGGCCGGTGACCGCGGCGCGCGGCGCGGCGACCGCGCCGAAGCGGAGGGGGCCGCCGAGGGCTGCGGGCAGGGCGATCAGGACGCTGACCCGGTGCACGGCCTCGGGCAGGGCGTCGAGGTCGACGGCGAGCCGGTGTTCGGCGGCCGCCTGCCGGGAGACCTCGATCCCGGACTGGGTGGGTGCGCCCGGATGGGCCACCCGGTCGGCGTCCCGCACCCGGCCGGTGTCGTCGGCGAGGGTGGCCCCGGCCACGACCGGCACATCGGCCGAGATCCGGATCTCGATCCGGTTCCGCGGGAGCGGATGGTTCTGCCCGCGCTTCAGCTCGGCCGCCATCGCCCATCTCCCCCTGTGTGTCGTGTCGTCGTGCGCCGCGGGGCTTCGCTAGAGGACCGGCAGGATCGTGGGCACCAGGTCCTGGAAGGTGCGCCCCTTGGCCGGCACGCCCAGGGCCGTCAGCGTCCAGCCCGAACCGGAGCGGTGCACCTTCGCCATGATCTGGGCGGTGTACTCGCCGCCGCCGTCGAGCGTGTAGCGGGCGAGTTCCTGGCCGTTGGTCTCGTCGACCAGGCGGCAGAAGGCGTTCTGCACTTCCTGGAAGGTCTGGCCGGTGAAGGAGTTGACGGTGAAGACGATCTGGTCGATGTGGACCGGAACGCGCGCGAGGTCGACGAGGATGGCCTCGTCGTCGCCACCCTGTCCCGCGCCGCCGACGAGGTTGTCGCCCGTGTGCCGGACCGAACCGTCGTCACTCACCAGGTGGCGGAAGAACACGACGTCGACGGGCTGCTTGTCGGCGAACAGCACCGCCGAGGCGTCCAGGTCGATCTCCCGGGTGCGCGAGCCGAACAGCCCGCGCCGCGGTGCCGCCTTCCAACCAAGACCCATGCGGACCGCGCTCAGGGAGCCGCCGTCCTTCTTCTCCAGGCTGATGGCCTGACCCTTGGTCATGTTGACGGTCACGGCTGCTGTCCCCTCGTCGAATGTCCCCGGTTGCCGCGAAGTGCGCGGTTGTCCAAAACCCTATGCAGCGCCGCTGACAGTGCCGAACCCCGGCCCGCGGTTTGTGTCGGTGTTGCAACACTTCGCGCCCCTGCCAGGGTCCGGCGGCGGCTCGGGGTTCAGGCCAGGCCCGCCTCCCTCATCTGGCGCAGTTCCTTCTTCATCTCGGAGACCTCGTCACGCAGCCGGGCCGCGATCTCGAACTGCAGATCCGCGGCGGCGGCACGCATGCGTTCCGTCATCTCCTCGATCTGCTCGGCGAGTTCGGCCGCCGGACGGTCGGTCGGCACCGTCTCCTTCGCCTTGCCCTTGGCCGTCTTGCCGGCCTTCGCGCCCTTGGCCGCCTTGTCGCCCAGGGCCGGAACGGGGGCCTTGGCCGCCTTGCCGTCCTTCTGCTTGCGATAGCCCGAGCCGAGCAGTTGCTCGGTGTCCACCTCTTCGCGGGCGATCTGCGCGACGATGTCGTTGATCTTCTTGCGCAGCGGCTGCGGGTCGATGCCGTTGGCCGTGTTGTAGGCGACCTGCTTCTCCCGGCGGCGGTTGGTCTCGTCGATGGCCCGCTCCATCGCCGGGGTGATCTTGTCGGCGTACATGTGGACCTGGCCGGAGACGTTGCGCGCCGCGCGGCCGATGGTCTGGATCAGTGAGGTGCCGGAGCGCAGGAAGCCCTCCTTGTCGGCGTCGAGGATGGCCACCAGGGACACCTCGGGCAGGTCGAGGCCCTCACGCAGCAGGTTGATGCCGACCAGGACGTCGTACTCGCCGGAGCGCAGCTCACGCAGCAGCTCGACGCGTCGCAGGGTGTCGACGTCGCTGTGCAGATAGCGCACCTGGATGCCGAGTTCCAGGAAGTAGTCGGTGAGGTCCTCGGCCATCTTCTTGGTGAGGGTGGTGACGAGGACGCGCTCGTCCTTCTCGGTGCGCTTGCGGATCTCGTGCACCAGGTCGTCGATCTGGCCCTCGGTGGGCTTGACGACGACCTCAGGGTCGACGAGACCGGTGGGGCGGATGATCTGCTCGACGACGCCGTCCCCGCGGGACAGCTCGTAGGTGCCCGGGGTCGCCGACAGATACACGGCCTGCCCGATGCGCTCCTGGAACTCCTCCCACTTCAAGGGGCGGTTGTCCAGGGCGGAGGGCAGCCGGAAGCCGTGGTCCACGAGGGTGCGCTTGCGGGAGGCGTCGCCCTCGTACATGGCGCCGATCTGCGGCACGGTGACATGCGACTCGTCGATGACGAGGAGGAAGTCGTCCGGGAAGTAGTCGAGCAGGGTGTTGGGCGGAGAGCCGGGCGAGCGGCCGTCGAAGTGCATCGAGTAGTTCTCCACGCCGGAGCAGGTGCCGATCTGGCGGAGCATCTCGATGTCGTAGGTGGTGCGCATGCGCAGCCGCTGGGCCTCCAGGAGCTTGCCCTGCTTCTCCAGCTCCGCGAGGCGCTCCGCCATCTCCTTCTCGATGTCGTTGACGGCCCGCTCCAGGCGCTCGGGACCCGCGATGTAGTGGGAGGCCGGGAAGACGTACAGCTGCTGGTCGTCGCTGATGATCTCGCCGGTCAGCGGGTGCAGCGTGGACAGCGCCTCGATCTCGTCGCCGAACATCTCGATGCGGACGGCGAGCTCCTCGTAGACCGGGAAGATCTCGATGGTGTCGCCGCGGACACGGAAGGTGCCCCGGCTGAACGCCACGTCGTTGCGCGTGTACTGGATGTCGACGAAGCGGCGCAGCAGGAGGTCGCGGTCGATCTCGTCGCCGACCCGCAGCGGGACCATCCGGTCGACGTACTCCTGCGGTGTGCCGAGGCCGTAGATGCAGGACACGGAGGCGACCACGATGACGTCGCGGCGGGTGAGCAGCGAGTTGGTGGCAGAGTGGCGCAGCCGCTCGACCTCCTCGTTGATCGAGGAGTCCTTCTCGATGTAGGTGTCCGACTGCGGGACGTACGCCTCGGGCTGGTAGTAGTCGTAGTACGAGACGAAGTACTCGACCGCGTTGTTCGGGAGGAGCTCGCGGAACTCGTTGGCCAGCTGGGCGGCCAGCGTCTTGTTCGGCGCCATCACCAGGGTGGGGCGCTGGAGCTTCTCGATCATCCACGCCGTGGTGGCGGACTTGCCGGTGCCGGTCGCGCCGAGGAGGACGACGTCCTTCTCACCGGCCTCGACGCGCTTGGCCAGCTCGGCGATGGCCGCCGGCTGGTCGCCGCTGGGCTGGTACGGGCTGACGACCTCGAAGGGCGCCACCGTGCGTTCGATGTGGGAAACGGGCCGCATGGGTTCCACCGTACGACCCCGCACTGACAACCGGCTCTGATCAGCGATTCTGCGGAGTGCGGGAGCTGTGGTGGCTCTGCTGGCGGCCGATGCGCAGCTGCGGGCGGCGGCTGGGGTGGTGGGTGACCTCGTCGGCCGGGACGCCCGGCTTGTGCTCCACGCGGAGCCGGTCGGGCCTGCCGATGATCATCATGGGGTCGAACACCACGACGACGGCCGCGAGGCAGAGGAAGGCCAGCGGGCCGATCAGCATGGGGGCGAGCAGGGAGGCGGGCGAGTCGCCGGGGGGTGTGCCACCGGTGTTGTGGAGATGGACGGTCATGGCGGCCATCCCCGTGTAGTGCATGCCGCTGACGGCGAGTCCCATCACGAGGCTCGCGCCGACGCTCCACAGGAAGCCACGGATCTGCCCGGCCGCCCACAGGGCCGAGGTGGCGGCCACGACCCCTATCACGACCGACGCGCCCACGGTGAGCGTGTTGTACCCCAGGGTCCCGTTGAGGCGCAGGCCGGCCATGCCGAGGTAGTGCATCGAGGCGATGCCCAGGCCGGTGATCGTGCCGCCCGTGAAGAGCGCGGTTCCGGTGGCACCCCGGTAGCCGACTATGAAGATCCCGACACCCACCATGACGATGGCGAGGCCGAGGCTCGCAAAGGTGATCGTCTTGTCGTAGTGGACCGGCGTCTCCCTGACGCTGAACCCCATCATGGCGACGAAGTGCATGGTCCATATGCCGGAGCCGATCGCTGCCGCCCCCAGGGCGAGCCAGGCGGGCCGCCAGGACTGGGCCACCAGCATCGCCCGGGTCGTGCAGCGCAGTCCGAGGGCACCGCCGAGGCAGGCCATCACATAGGCCACCAGCGGGGTGACGACCCCGTAGCTGAATCCGTCGACCGTGCCCTGCATACGTGGCTGCCCTTCACCCTTTGCGTCCCGGAATATTTGATATGCGCCCCCGTCCCAGGACCGCCCGAGCGGTCAGGGTTGACGCAGAGAGTATGACCCGCACCGGAATGGTCGAACGATTTTCCGGCAAAGAAACACGGCTTTGCCGCAGTTGTGCGGCACCAGTGAGCGGCCTTGGGTAACTCCATTCAATCTGTGGCCATCCCGCACCCGGCTGCTGTTGACTCCCTGCTGTCAGTCTTGTGCTGTCCGTATTCGTCCGACGTGAGGAGCACACATGCACGCGCGTGCCGTCACCGCCACGACCACCGCGCTGCTGGGCACGGCCGCCCTGCTGAGCCCCGTGCCCGCCGCCCGGGCCGGCGACGTACGCGAGCCCACGGTGCTCGCGCACCGGGGCGCCTCCGCCTACGCCCCCGAGAACACGCTGGCCGCCGTCGACAAGGCGGCCGCGCTGGGCTTCACCTGGGTCGAGAACGACGTCCAGCGCACCAGGGACGGCCGGCTGGTGGTTCTCCACGACGACAGCCTTGCGCGCACCACGAACGTCGAACAGGTCTTTCCCGGCCGGGCGCCGTGGAAGGTGAAGGACTTCACCGCCGCCGAGATCGCCCGGCTGGACGCGGGCAGCTGGTTCTCCTCCTCGTACACAGGCACGCGCGTGCCCACGCTGGCGCAGTACATGCGCAGGATCGAGCACAACCACGAGAAACTGCTCCTGGAGATCAAGAACCCGGAGCTGTACCCGGGCATCGAGCAGCAGATCGTCAAGCTGCTGGGAAACGAGGGCTGGCTGGACGGCCCGCATCTCGGCCGGATCGTCGTGCAGAGCTTCAGCGCGGACAGTCTGCGCGTCGTGCACGGTCTCAGGCCCGCCGTGACGACCGGCTATCTCGGCACACCGCCCGTGTCGGCCCTGCAGCGGTACGCGCGCTTCACGGACCTGATCAACCCGTCGGTGGGGTCGATCTCCGCCGGTTATGTCTCCTCCGTGCACTCGTTGGAGGGCCCGCACGGCACGCCGCTGCGGGTCTTCACCTGGACGGTGGACGACGCGGCCACCACCTGGAAGGCCGTCGGCTACGGCGTCGACGGGCTCATCACCAACAAGCCGGACGTGGTGCGGGCCGCGCTGCGCGCGGGCTGAGCACGGCAGGACGGGCCGGCGTTGTCAGTGGCGGGTCGTACGGTGGGTCGCATGGACAGCGAAGGGCAGTACGGGCAGCGGGTGGTGTGGGCCGTCGTGGGCACCGACATCGGTCCGCTGCTGCTGGCGGCGACCCGTGAGGGCCTGGTCACCGTGGTGTTCCACGCCACGGACGCGGTGCGGGAGCGGACTCTGGAGCGGCTGGCGGCCCGGCTGGGCGCCGAGCCCGTCGAGGATGCCGCGGCACCCGTGCTGGCCGAGGCGATACGCCAGCTGCGGGCGTACTTCGCGGGTGAGCGGCAGGACTTCGACCTGCCGCTGGACTGGTCGCTGATCTCCGGTTTCAACCGGCAGGTGCTGCGTGAACTGGCCGCCGGCGTCCCTTATGGCACCGTGGTCGGATACGGGGACCTGGCCGGGCGGGTCGGGCAGCCCGGCGGGGCGCAGGCGGTGGGCGCGGCCATGGGTGCCAATCCGCTGCCGGTCGTCGTGCCGTGTCACCGGGTGGTGGAGAGCGACGGCGGCATCGGCGGGTTCGGCGGCGGTCTGGAGACCAAGCGGAAGCTGCTCGCCCTGGAGGGCGTGCTGCCCGAGCCGCTGTTCTGAGGCGCCCCGGCGGGAGCGGCGGTCAGTCGTAGTGCCGGACCTCTGTGACGTCGCCGTCCGGGTCGCGGAAGTAGAAGTCGCGCGGGGCCTTCCCGCGGGCGTTGAAGGAGCCATGGCCGATGTCGGTCATGGGACGGCGTGCTCGGCGAGGCAGCCGCTCAGGGCGTCGAACGCATCGGACGGCAGGCACAGACAGATGTGGTCCATCGGGTGGCCGGCCGCGCCGGGGGACGCCCGTTTGCGTTCGGCAAGGGTGTACGGCGCGAGGTCGAGGATCGTCTCCTCGCTGACACGCACGGAGGGCAAGGACACCTTTCCCGCGGTGAGATCGGCCAGCCGCAATGGCTCCAGGCCGAGCGTCCGCTCGTGGAAGCCGGCCGCGGCGACCGGATCGGCGGCCCCGAGGACGACACGGTCCAGACGCGCCATGTTCTTCGTCATGCGGCACGGGCTGGTGGCGTCCGGCACAGGCCGCAGGCGTTTAACCGGGTGTGCCGCCCGCCAGAGATGAGGGAAGACCGACGGACAGGAGGCAGGCGCGTGGTGCTGGTGGTGTCGGAAGAGGTCCGTGAGGCGCTCGGCGCGGGCCGGGCAGTGGTGGCCCTGGAGTCCACGATCATCGCGCACGGGCTGCCGCGCCCGCGCAACCTCCTGGTGGCGCTCGAGCTGGAAGAGGCGGTACGGCACGAGGGCGCCGTACCCGCGACCATCGCGGTCCTGGACGGACGGCCCCATGTCGGCCTGGACAAGGACCAGTTGGAGCGGGTCGCCAACGAGGACGGGATCCGCAAGCTGGGCCACCGCGACCTGCCGCTCGCCGTGGCGGCGGGGGCGAGCGGGGCGACCACCGTGTCGGCGACGGCGCAGCTTGCGGCGCTGGCCGGCATCCGGGTGTTCGCGACGGGCGGTCTCGGCGGGGTGCACCGGGAGTGGACGGTCACCCAGGACGAGTCCGCCGATCTGGGTCTGCTGGCGCGCACCCGGATCACGGTGGTGTGTGCGGGCGTGAAGTCGATCCTGGACGTGCCGGCGACCCTGCAGCGTCTGGAGACCCTGGGTGTGGCGGTGGCCGGTTACGGCACGGACCGCTTCCCCGGCTTCTATCTGTCCGACTCCGGTTACCCGGTCGACTGGACGCTGGCGACTCCGGCGCAGGTCGCGGAGGTCATGCGGGCGCAGGACGCGCTCGACGCGGCGGACACCTCACTGATCGTCGCGAATCCGGTCCCGGAGGCGGAGCAGCTCGATCCCGCACTGCACGCGCGGGTGCTCGCCGACGCGCTGCAGGCGTGCGACGAGGAGGGGATCACCGGTCAGGGGGTCACGCCGTTCCTGCTCGACTATCTGGTCCGGCACACGGACGGCGCCTCGCTGGAGGCCAACCTGGCGGCCGTGCGCGGCAACGTACGGCTGGCGGCGCGGATCGCGTCGGCGTGGGCCAGGGGGTGACGGCTGCCGGAGAGGGTGCGCTGCTGGTCGTCGGGGACGTCGTCACCGATGTCGTCGCGCGGCACCGGGGACCGCTCGCGGCCGGCACGGACACGGCCGCCGCGATACGGACCGTGCCCGGCGGAGCGGGCGCCAACGTGGCCTGCTGGGCCGCCCGTGCGGGCTGTGCGGACGTACGGTTGCTGGGGCGGGTCGGCGCGGACGCGGCCGAGTGGCACCGGCGGGAGCTGGTCGCGGCCGGGGTGCGGCCACGGCTCGTGGTGGACCCGGAGGCCGCGACGGGGACGGTCATCTGCCTGGTCGACAACGGCGACTCGGCCGAGCGCACCTTTCTCACGGACAGCGGGGCGTCGCTGCGGTTGGAGCCCGCCGACTGGTCGGACGCGTTGCTCGACGGGGTCGCCCGGCTGCATCTGTCGGGTTATCTGCTGTTCTCCGAGCCGAGCCGGGCACTGGTGGCGGTGGCCCTGACGTCGGCACGCGCGCGTGGCGTGCCGGTGAGCCTGGATCCGGCGTCGGCCGGGTTCATCGTGGCGCTGGGCGTGGACCGCTTCCTGGCGCTCGTCGAAGGCGTGGACGTCCTCCTGCCGAGCCGTGACGAGGCCTGTCTGTTGACGGGGTTGTCAGATCCGGCCGACGCGGCGGCCGCGTTGAGCCACCGTGTGCCGCTGGTGGTGGCCAAGGCGGGGGCGGACGGCGCGCTGCTCGCCGAGGCGGGTGGCGTCCTCGCGCGGGTCCCGGCCGAACCGGCGACGCCACGGGACACCACGGGCGCAGGTGACGCCTTCACCGGGGCGTTCCTCGCGGCGCTGCTCGCCGGCGCGGATCCCGGGGAAGCGGCGGCACGGGGCTGCGGGGCGGGCGCGAGGGCGGTGGAACGTGTGGGCGCCAGACCGCCCGTCCACGGCTGACACGGCACCCCGGCCGGAAGCAGCGGTCCGGCGCCCTGTCCGGTGGGCCTACTGCTTGTGGCCCCATGCCGAGATCATCGGGGCCGTGGCGAGGTCCATGCCGCCCGCCGTCACGTTGGCGAGGTGCTGGTCGATCTCCTCGTCGGTGGCCAGACCCGCGGTGACCAGCCGGCCGCGGATCTGCCGGACCGTCGCGGACTCCAGGGCGGTGCAGGCGGGCGAGGCGACGGGGAAGTAGGCGTCGGCCTCCACCTGGTGCAGCCCGGCCTCGCGGAGCAGCCGCGGGAGTTTGCGCCCGTACGACAGGTCGGCGCCGCGTTCGGCGAGGAGTGTGCGAAAGCCCTGGCGCAGGCGGTTGGCGAGCCGCTGCTCGGGGCCGTACTCGTAGGGGCAGGTGAGCGGCTGGAGGGCGGGGTCGGCGTCCTCGATCAGCAGCCGTCCGCCGGGGCGCAGGGCCTTGATCATGGCGCGCAACGCATGTTCCCGGTCCGGGACATGGACCAGCACGAGCCGGGCGTGCACCAGGTCGAAGCCCTCCCCCGGCGGCTCCTCGGTGCCGACGTCGTGGGTGCGGACCTCGACCGGCGCGTGGGCGGCCGTGGCGAGCAGCGAGGTGTCGATGTCGGTGGCGACGACGTGGCCGGTCGGTCCGACCTTCCTGGCCAGCCAGGACACCACCGACGTGCCGCCGGCCCCGACCTCCCAGCAACGCCCGCCCGGTCCGATGCCCAATGCCTCGAGGTGCCGGAAGGTGGTGGGGTCGAAGAGGGCGGCGAAGGCGTCGAAGCGCTGCGCGGCCTCGCTCTGGCGGTTGTCGAGGAGATATCCGTCCGCTTGTGTCATGAAGGGATCATCCCCGTTGACCGGGTTGCCGGGCGCGGCCAGCCAGGTTGTCCACAGGCGGGAACCAACCGGAACTCGCTGCTCACACAGGCTTACCCGTGTCTCACGCCGGGCTGGCACACTTGCCCGGCAGGGCACGGAAGCGTTGCGCGAGGGGATCCAGGCAAGGAGATCCGTATGACGATGGCAGGGAATCTGCGGAAGGTCACGGGGCTGGGCAGGGCCGGCGGTCTGCGCAAGGTGGCGCGGCTGGCCCGGCGGCGGCCCCGCGTCGACCTCAACCATCACGCGCGGTCCCCGCTGGGCTCCTCGGTGGTCAACTGCGTGACGTACGAGGCCGGTGCGCGGGTCCCCGAGTGCAGTGATCTCTACTCGGCAGTGGAGCGGGTGCGCAAGAAGGGCGAGGGGTTCGTCTGGCTGGGGCTGCACGAGCCGACGGACAGCGAGTTCGCGGGCATAGCCGAGCTGTTCGATCTGCACCCGCTGGCCGTGGAGGACGCGGTCGAGGCCCATCAGCGCCCCAAGGTGGAGCGGTACGGCGAGACGCTGTTCGCGGTGTTCAAGACGGTCTGTTATGTCGAGCACGAGAAGCTGACGGCGACCAGTGAGGTCGTGAACACGGGCGAGATCATGGTGTTCGTCGGCGAGGACTTCGTGATCACGGTGCGGCACGGCCGGCACGGCTCGCTGGGGCCGCTGCGCGAGGAACTGGAGGCGACGCCGAACCAGCTCGCCAAGGGCCCCGCGGCGGTGCTGCACGCGATCGCGGACCATGTGGTCGACGACTATCTGAACGTCACGGACGCGGTGCAGGCCGACATCGACCAGGTCGAGGCGGACGTGTTCGCGGAGAACGGCGCGCGGGCCGACCCGGGGCGGATCTACCAGATGAAGCGTGAACTCCTGGAGCTGAAGCGGGCGGTGGTGCCGCTGGGCAGGCCCATGGAGGAGCTGACGACCCGGCCGATACGGGTGATCGCCCCGGAGATACAGGCATACTTCCGGGACGTGCTCGACCACCTGATGCGGGCCAAGGAACAGATCGCGTCCTTCGACGAACTGCTCAACTCCATTCTCCAGGCGCATCTGGCGCAGGTGACGGTCGCCCAGAACGAGGACATGCGGAAGATCACGGCGTGGGCCGCGGTGATCGCCGTGCCGACGATGGTGTGCGGGGTGTACGGCATGAACTTCGACCACATGCCGGAGCTGCACTGGCGGTTCGGCTACCCGCTCGTCATCGGCGTCATATCCCTGGCCTGTCTGGTGCTGTACCGGGGCTTCCGCCGCAACGGCTGGCTCTGAGCCCCACGACGGGCAACACCAGGGACCGGGGCCCCCACGCCCCGTGGGCGGCCTCAGGCCGAGAAGGCGATGACCCGGCGCGGTACGACCCTGATGATCACGCGCACCTCGTCGTCCTTCTCCGCGGGCGGGTCGATGCCGAGGTATTTGTGGGAGAGCTCGAAGGGGAGCCGCTTGGCCTCGTCCGGGAGGATCTCGGCGGTGCCGCGGATCTCGGCCGAGCGGTAGGGGTCGGCCAGGTCGAAGACGGTGAGGCTGACGCGGGGGTCACGGCGGAGGTTGCGCACCTTCTGGCGACCGTCTGTGGAGGAGAACAGCACGGTGTCGCCCTCGCGTTTGATCCAGACCACCGAGTTCTGCGGGGCACCGTCGGGGCCGAGGGTGGCGACACTGGCGAAGTTCCTGCCGTCGAGGAGGGCCCGGACGGAGTCGTCGAAAGTGGCGGGGGCGTTCGAGGAGGTCGGCATGCGACCAGGCTAGTTACATGCATGCACATATAAAAGCGGTTCGCCGAATCAGCCCGTGCGAGCGGGGCGGCGGGGCGGCCGCGGGACGCTCAGCCGATGCGAGCGGGCGGCGGGACCTGCCGCGGGACGCTCAGCCGTTCCACGCCGGGTGCCGGGGGTCGTCGGCGCGGACCAGGACGTCGGCCGTGCTGGCGGGGTCGGTCTCGGCTTCGTAGCGCTCGAAGGCGGGGAGGGTCCAGTGCTCGGACTCGGGCGTACGGCGGCGCAGGGCGCCGGGAGACAGCAGGAGGTGGACGGTCAGGTCGAACGGGAACCAGTGCCGCAACAGCAGCGGTCCGTGCAGCAACAGGAGGCCACCGGGCGGGAGTTGGACGTAGGGGCTGCGGGTGGCCCGGTCGGTGGCCGGGTCCCACAGGTCGGGCAGGACACGTCCGGTCCCGCCGGGGTCGAGGGGGCCGAACACCTCCCGCCACAGGGCGTTGGTGTCGAACCAGCCGCCGTAGTACGACTCCGCGTCGCGGCGACCGTGTTCCAGACGCAGCGAGGCGGGGCGCAGGAAGCCCTCGGCGCCCACGACGAGCGAAGGCCGGCCCCGCAGGCGCAACGCCTCCGCGACGCGCTCCGCAAGGTCCCCGGGCCGGGCCGCCGGGGCGCCGTCGAGAGCGACACGCGGCCAGGCACCCCCGTCGGCGGGCTTCAGCTCGGCCAGCCGCTCGGCGAGGCGCTCGGCGAGCCGGTCCCAGGTGATCGCTTCGAGTCGCACGGGGTCATGATGCCGCGCGGCCCGGGCGGCGGCCCTGCCGGGGCCGGGGCACTCCGGTGAGGTTCGCCGGGATGCCCGGCCCCCGAGCCGCGGGAACGACCGAAGGCCCGGGTCGTACTCCCGCTCCGGACCGAACCGCACGTCGTGTGCCCGCCGACGTACGGACGTGAGATCCCCGGCTCGGAAGGGGAAAGAACCGCATATGACGCGCCTCGCAACTCCCCCTCACCACGGTGGACTTCTGGTGGTGCAGCCGCTTCGGCACAAGCGGTGTGCGGCCTGCCGGCGGGGACCGTTGTCGATGCTGGTGCTGGAGGACGGGGCACCGCGGTGCCTGGAGTGCGCCGATCTCGGGCATCTGCTGTTCCTGCCGCGTGGCGACACCGCGCTGACCCGGCGGTCGCGGGAGGAGAGCACGCTGTCGGCGGTGGTGGTGCGGTTCAACCGGCGCAAGAGCCGGTACGAACGACAGGGCGTCCTCGTCGAGGAGGCCGCACTGGCCCGGGCCGAGGCGCGGTGTCTGGCCGATGCCGAGGCGCGGCGGCGGCGCCGGGCGCGGGACGCCAGGCGGCGGGCGGTGGAGGACGTGCGGTTCACGGAGGCCTTCGCGGCGGAGATCCTGCGTCTGTTCCCGGGCTGCCCGGTGGAGCGGGCCCGGGCGATCGCGGCGCACGCGTCGGTGCGGGGCAGCGGGCGGGTGGGGCGCACCAGGGCCGGGCGGGCGCTCACGGAGGGGGCGGTGGTCTCGGCGGTGGTGGCGGGGGTGCGGCATGTGGACACGCCGTACGACCAGCTGCTGATGGGCGGGGTGCCGCGGTACGAGGCGCGGCGGCGGATCGCGAGGACGGTGGAGGCGGTCCTGCGGGAATGGGAGGCCGGGGTGGAGATCCGCCTCACCGGCTGACACCGGGCGGACCAGCCGGCCGGAGGAGACCGAGCACGGGAGGCCGGGCAGTACTACAGCCGGTCTGACGAGGCCGGGGACGGGGGCCGTGCAGTACAGCCGGTCTGACGAGGCCGGGCACGGGGGCCGGGCGGTACAGCCGGTCTGGCAAGGCCGGGGACGGGAGGTGAGCAGGTAGGTAGCCGGGCAGGGCGGGCGTGGGCAATGACTTGAATGGCGGCGGTGTCCGAGGCGAGGGGCGGGAGTGAGTGTGGTGGTTGTGATCGACGGGCCGTATTACGTGCTGGTCCTGCTGGGTGTACTGGGGACCGGGCTGGTGGCGGGGGTGTTCTGCGGGTTCTCGGCCTTCGTGATGCGCGGGCTGGCCGCGTTGCCGCCGGCGCAGGGGGTCGCGGCGATGAACGCGATCAACCGGGCCGCGGTGATCCCCGCGTTCATGCTGCTGTTCGCCGGGTCGGCGGTGCTGTGCGCGCTGATCGCGGTGGTGACGTTCGTGGTGTGGCCGGACGAGGGGAAGACGGAGCTGCTGCTGGGCAGCGCGCTGTATCTGTCCGGTTCGTTCGGGCTGACCCTGGTGGCGAACGTGCCCCGGAACGAGGCGCTGGCCTCGCTGGAGCCGGGCACCCCGGAGGCCGCCTCCTACTGGCCGTCGTATGTGCGCGAGTGGACGCGGTGGAACCATGTGCGCACCCTCGCGTCGGCCGCGGCGACGATCACCTATGTACTGGCCCTGTCCTGAGGGAGACGTGGGAGAAAACTGACACCCGACTGGCCGCCGGTTGGCTCCCGGTTGGCTCCCGGCTGGCTCCCGGCTGGCTCCCGGCTGGGGAAACCCCCGCAGATGGTGCTGTCAGCCACTCTGCGGGCACGACCGCGCGGACGTATCGTGGCCGAAAGAGTGCCGCCCGATGACGCATGGCCTCGGGCAGTCGCACGCGAGGAAGTCGACCATGGCCGATCCCAAGGGTTTCATGACCACGCCGCGGGAGGAGTGGCCGCGGCGGCCGGTCGAGGAGCGGGTCCGGGACTGGGACGAGGTGTACGTCCCCGGCGCGCTGCTGCCCATCATCAGCAAGCAGGCGGACCGCTGCATGGACTGCGGGGTGCCGTTCTGCCACGACGCGTGTCCGCTGGGCAACCTGATCCCCGAGTGGAACGACCTGGTGTCACGGGAGGACTGGCGGGCGGCGGGCGACCGGCTGCACGCGACGAACAACTTCCCCGAGTTCACGGGGAGGCTGTGCCCGGCGCCGTGCGAGGCGGGGTGCGTGCTCGCCATCAACCAGCCGGCCGTCACGATCAAGAACGTCGAGTGCGCCATCGCCGACCGGGCCTGGGCGGAGGGGTTCGCCTCGCCGCGGCCGCCGGAGCGGCTGTCCGGGCGGACCGTGGCGGTGATCGGGTCCGGTCCGACCGGCCTCGCGGCGGCGCAGCAGCTGACCCGCGCCGGCCACACCGTCGCCGTGTACGAGAAGGACGACCGGCTGGGCGGGCTGATGCGGTACGGCATCCCCTCGTTCAAGATGGAGAAACACCATCTGGAGCGGCGGCTGGGGCAGATGCGGGCCGAGGGGACGAAGTTCCGTACGTCGGTGACGGTGGGGCGGGACATCGGGGCGGCGGAACTGCGGACGCGGTACGACGCGGTGGTGATCGCGACCGGGGCCACGGCGTGGCGGGAACTTCCGGTGCCGGGTCGGGAGTTGGACGGGATACACCAGGCGATGGAGTATCTGCCGCTGTCCAACCGGGTGGGCGAGGGGGATCTGGCCCACTCGCCGATGTCGGCGGCCGGCAGGCACGTGGTGATCGTGGGCGGGGGTGACACGGGGGCGGACTGTCTGGGGACGGCGGTGCGGGAGCGGGCCGCGTCGGTGACCCAGCTGGACATCTACGCGCAGCCGGGGGCGGAGCGGGACGAGGACGTCGAGCCGTGGCCGACGTATCCGAAGATCTACCGGCTGTCGGCTGCGCACGAGGAGGCGCGGGACCTGGAGACGGCGCCCGACGCGCACGCGGACGCGCGGTTGTTCGCGGCGTCGACGCTCCGCTTCACCGGCGACGGGAGCGGGCATGTGCGGTCCCTGCACCTGACGGAGGTGGACGCGGCGCGGCAGCCGCTGCACGGGACCGGCCGGACACTGCCCGCCGACATGGTGCTGCTCGCGCTCGGTTTCTCGGGCCCCGACCGGGAGGACGGGCTCATCGACCAGCTGGGACTGGTGATGGAACCGCGCGGGACGATCGCCCGGGACGTGGAGTTCACCACGAACGTGCCCGGTGTCTTCGCCGCCGGGGACGCGGCGCGCGGGCAGTCGCTCATCGTCTGGGCGATCGCGGAAGGGCGGGCGGTGGCGGCGGCCGTCGACCGATATCTGACGGGGAGTTCGCAGCTGCCGGCGCCGATATCACCGTACGACCGGCCGATGACCGTGTAGGTGAGAGCGCGGGATGCGGACGGCCGCCGTAGGCTGCGGGACGGCGAACGCCCGACCATGGTGGCCGTCAGCCGCCTGGTGGACGCACCCCGGCGCCTGTGGTCGCGGCTCTGACTGGATCAGCCTGTGGTCGTGGTCCGGCCCAGGCCGGCCTGTGGTCGTGACTCTGGCCCAGGCCGGCCTGTGGTCATGACTCTGGCCCAGGCCGGCCTGTGGTCGTGGCTCTGACAGGGGCCGAAGAGGCCGTTACGGTTTGCGCCCCACCGCGCCGTAGCCCGGGATCACCCCGTCGTCCTGCCCCGGCACCGGCTCGCCCAGTTCCGGATGCCAGTGGTGGACCACCGAGACACCGGGGTCGACCAGGTCCAGGCCGTCGAAGAAGCGCCCGAACTCCTGCCGGGAGCGCAGCGCCAGGGTGACTCCGGCCGCCTTGAGTTTCGCGGTGGCCGCCGCCGACTCCTCCGGGGTGAAGTCGGCGGTGGCATGGGTCATCGTCAGGTAGCTGCCGGACGGCAGTTCGGCGAGCAGCCGGCCGACCAGCTCGTGCGCCCCGTCCTCATCGGGGACGAAGTGCAGCAGCGCGACGAGCGACAGCGCGACCGGGCGGTCGAGGTCCAGGACCTCGCGCGCGCCGGCGACGATCGACGCCGGGTCACGCACGTCGGCCTGGAGGTACTCCGTCGCACCCTCGGGCGTGCCGCGCAGCAGGGCGGCCGCGTGGGCCAGCACGATCGGGTCGTTGTCGCAGTAGACGACCCGGGTGTCGGGTGCGACGCCCTGGGCGATCTGGTGCAGGTTGGGCTCGGTCGGGATGCCCGTCCCGATGTCCAGGAACTGCCGTACGCCCTGCTCGGCCAGCCACCGGGTGGCGCGGTGCATGAAGGCGCGGTTGACCCGGGCCATCACCGGCACCCGGGGGTCGAGGGCCAGCATCTGCCTGCCCATTTCCTCGTCGACCGGGTAGTTGTCCTTACCGCCGAGATACCAGTCGTACATCCGCGCGGGATGCGCCTTGCTGGTGTCGATCACGAGGCACTCCGTAAGCGTCCGACAGGGTCGATGATCAATTCAGCACCATTACAAAGAAGTTGAACAAGAAAAAGCAGCAGTTTCAGGAGAGCAGGAAGTCGGCCTCCCCCGCCTTGGCGCCCTCGATGAAGGCCGTCATCTCGTCCGTGGTGTAGATCAGCGCCGGTCCGTCGGGGTCGGTCGACTGGCGGACGGCGATCCGGCCGTCGGCCAGCTTCATCGCCTCCAGGCAGTTGCCGCCGTTGCCGCCGCTCCACGGCTTGTGCCAGCCCTCGCTGCCCAGATCCCGGGCGGGCATGCCGTTATAGATCCGCTCGGTGCGGTTC
The DNA here is from genome assembly GCF_053597895.1 of Streptomyces sp. NPDC001220. Taxonomy (NCBI): domain Bacteria; kingdom Bacillati; phylum Actinomycetota; class Actinomycetes; order Kitasatosporales; family Streptomycetaceae; genus Streptomyces; species Streptomyces sp. NPDC001220. Next base: position 127,994 of record NZ_JBSFJE010000011.1, on the reverse strand, counting down.
CGTGGCCCGGACTGGGGTTTGATGCGATCCATTCACAGCTCCTTGCGGAGATCCCGGAGGATCTCCTTCGTGCGTTGTGCCGTAGCGGCCTGCGCCGCCATGCGGTCCATGACCTCGAGGTGGGTCGCCACCTCGGTGCGCGCGTCAAGGTAGACGGCGCCGGTCAGGTACTCGCTGTAGACCATGTCCGGCAGTTCGGGCATGGCGAATCGGAACAGCACGAAGGGCCCGTACGTCCCCGGATGCGGCCCGCTCGTGAACGGGGCGACCTGGAGCGTCACATTGGGCAGCTTCGTGACCTCTAGCAGCCGGTCGATCTGCGCGCGCATCACCTCCGGGCCCCCGACCGGGCGGCGCAGGGCGGTCTCGTCCATCACGGCCCAGAAGCGGGGGGCGTCGTCACGGGTGAGCAGATCCTGGCGCTGCATGCGCAGGGCGACATGGCGCTCGATCTCCTCCGGCTGGGTCTGGCCGACGGCTCCCGACTTCAGCACCCCGCGCGCGTAGTCCTCGGTCTGCAGCAGCCCGGGGACGAAGTGCGGCTCGTAGGAGCGGATCAGGCCGGCCGCGCCCTCCAGGCTGACGTACATGGAGAACCAGCCGGGCAGGATGTCATGGAACCGCTGCCACCAGCCGGGCTGGTTGGCCTCCTCGGCGAGCCGGACGAAGACGTCGGCCTCGTCGTCGGTCACCCCGTAGGCCTTCAGGAGCAGTTGGAGGTACGGGATCTTGAGGGCGACCTCGGCCATCTCCATACGGCGGACGGTGGCGGGAGCCACGCGGAGCACACGGGCGGCCTCCTCACGCTTGAGCCCGGCGCGTTCACGCAGGTCAAGGAGGCGCCGGCCGAGGACCACCTGGCCCACGGTCGGCGCGGACCGCGGCTCGCTCACGCTCCACCTCCACGAAGTTCCCTGGCCGGGCCGCCACTTGCACTGGTCGGCGGCGCGGTCGCCGCCACATACAGGTGTCACCCCGGCTACAGGTGTCAGCGGCATGCTGACAGCCCAGCGGCGCCATTCGAAGACTCATTCGAAGATCTGACGGGGTGGCCGGACCGGGCAGGGTGACCGAATTGACCGGAACGGCCGGATACTTCCGTTTCAGTCGCATCGATCGCATTGGCCGGATCGGTCCGTCGGATCCTCACTGATCCCAACTGGCGCCGCTCGACATGCTGTTGCGAGCAGTGTGCCACGGCCCCTCACCGCGTCACACAGCACTCTGCATTTTTCAGAGTGACTCTTGCCAAGTGTTCACGGCGGGGCGATAGTGGCAAGCGTGATTCCGTCCCCGCCCTTAGGAACAGACGCCGCCGCAGACCGTCTCGGTCTCGGCGCTGCCGCGGTTGTCGCCCCTGGTGGGGGCGGTGCCGAGCGCCGGTTCCGGTTCGAGTTGGCCGCTCATCCGGGTTCCCCCGCCCAGGCGAGACGCCTGGTGCGTGCCCGGCTGACCGGCTGGTCGGTCTGCGCGGACACCTGTGACACCGCGGTACTCGTCATATCCGAGTTGGTCACCAACGCGATCGTGCACACCGCGAGCAGTCGCGTCGTGTGCGAGTTGCACGACCACGACGACACGGTGCGCATTGCCGTGCAGGACGAGGGCTGTTCACCGGATGAGCCCCACCCGTCCCCACAGCGTCCGGAGGAGGAGCACGGGAGGGGGTTGCTCCTCGTCGAGGCGCTGTGTCAGGCGTGGGGGGCTCAGCAGCACGGTCCCGGGCTGCTGGTCTGGGCGGAGCTGCCGCGCCGGACCGATGCCGCCCAGGACTCCGCCGAACCCCGCGACGACCTGGGATGGGGCGCCCGCCCCGATCCGGGCCCGTCGCGTGGCTCGTCCCGCGGTCCTTCGCGCGACCCGTCGCACGGGCCCGCGCACAGCCCGGTCCACCGTCCCTCGCCCGGTTCCGGGGAAGAGGGGCAGCCGGAGGCCGCGCTGCGCCCGGTGCCCGGGCGGAGGCGACCGTGAACGGCGTCCCCGGTGCCGGCCGGTCGCTCGGCCTCGACACCCTGGTCCGGCTGCAACGCGGCCAGCGGCCGGCGGCCATGGGCGATGCCCGGCGGGTCCCGGTGCCCGAGGGCATGACGACCCCGCTGGGCTGCGACGCCGTGGCCGTACCTGCGCGTCTCGGGCCGCTGGTGGTACCCCGGCTGCCGCGGGTGGGCTGTGTGTACGCCGACGGCACGCGCTGGTGGTGGATCGTCCCCTCCGACTCCGACTACGCCCTCAGCTGGCCCGCCCCGGCCGACTACAGCCCGGGGGCCCCGCTCCCCGGCGCCGCCCGGCTGATCCACCGCCCCGAGGGCACGGTGCCGTACACCCCGCCGATACCGCTGTACCTCGCCCTGTGCCGGGTGACGGGGACGACACCGGAGTGGTCCCGCCCCCTGAGCGCGTGACCGCCGCGCCGCTTCGGCGGACAGCGGCGCGTGAACGAGGGGCGTGACCGAGGAGCGGGATCGAGGAGCGGGACCGGGGGGCGTAGGGCCGACGGGTGCAGCCGACCGGCAGGAGAGCCACCGGCGTTCAAACCACCCGCGGCAAGACCGATGGGTGCAGCCGACCGGCAGGAGAGCCACCGGCGTTCAAACCGCCGGCAGCAAGACCGATGAGCGCAGCCGACCGGCAGGAGAGCCACCGGCGTTCACATCGCCCGCGGCAAGACCGACGGGTGCAGCCGACCGGCAGGAGAGCGACCGGCGTTCAAACCGCCGGGCGGCAAGGCCGACAGCTGCTAGACCGACGGCCGCAAGACCGACCGGCACGAGACCGGCGGGTCCAGGAGTGGCCCTCCCGCACATCCCCGGCCCACCCCATCCTCACCCCGCACCCCCGGCGCACTCCCCCGTGCCCCGCGAGCCCCGTCGTACGCCCTGCCCGGGGGACGCCGTGGCCGCGATAGTGGCCGTTCGTCGACGGCCCTGGGGAGGAACTCGGTGACGAAGAGGCGGGACACGGCGGCGTCCGAGGTGTCGGAGTCGGAGCGGCTGCTGTTCGGGGGGCCGCTCCGCTACGACATGGGATGGAACCAGCACCGGGACGCCTTCCTGGAGCTGGACCTCCGCGCGATGCTGACCCGTCTGCCCGGGATGCTCATGTCCAGCCTGCGGCTGGCCCGTCAGGCGGACGCCGGCGCCGCGCGCGTGGTGCTCACCGCGCAGGTGGCCATCGGCGTGACCCAGGCCGTGAGCCTGCTGGCCGTCAACAGCGTGCTGGGCCGGCTGATCGGCACCGGCAGCATCGAGGAACGGCTGCGCGGTGCCGCCCCGGCCCTGGTGATCATGGCCGCCGTGATGTTCCTGGCCGCCCTGCTGCGCGCCGCGTCCACCTACGCGACGGGCCGTCTGGAACCCAAGGTCGAGCGGGTGGCGACCGAGATGTACCTGGAGCGGGCGGCGGCCGTCGAGCTCGCCGCGATCGAGGACCACGCCTTCCACAAGCTGCTGGACACCGCGCAGTACGGCGCCTCCTCCGCCCGTCGCATGATCATGTACGGGACGCGCGTGGTGAACGCGATGATCTCGCTGATCGCCGCGGCCGGTGTGCTGACGGTGCTGCACCCGGCCCTGCTGCCGCTGCTGATCACGATGACGATCCCGAGCGCGTGGGGCGCCCTGACCATCGCCCGGCGCCGCTACGAGTCGTTCCACACCTGGGTGCAGCACGCCCGCGCAGGCCATCTGATCAGCTCCCTGCTCACCGAGCCGGAGGCGGCGCCGGAGATCCGGGTGCACGGCGTCGGCCCCTTCCTGCTGCGACACTTCCGGGCGATGTCGGAGACGGCGGAGGCGGAGCAGGCCCGGCTGGCCCGGCTCGCCGCCCGCACCGGCCTGATCGCGGCGGCCTGGACCGGCCTCGCGACCGTCGCCACGTACGCGACGCTGGGCGCGCTGCTGCTGAGTGGGGCGATGGCCCTGTCGGTGGCCGGTACGGCGGTGATCGCGATCCGTACCGGCTCGGCGAGCCTCAACACGCTGGTGCTGGAGATCAACACGCTCCACGAGGAGGCGCTGTTCGTGGGTGATCTGGAGCGGCTGTACGTCGAGGCGGCCGAGCGGGCCATCCCGACCGGCGGCGACCCGCTTCCGGAGGATCCGCGGGAGATCCGCTTCGAGAACGTCACGTTCACCTATCCGGGTGATGCCACTCGACCCGCCCTGGACGACGTCACCCTCGCACTCCCGCTCGGGCGGATCGTCGCCCTGGTCGGCGAGAACGGCTCCGGCAAGACCACGCTGGTCAAGCTGCTGGCGGGGCTGTACCAGCCGGACCGGGGCCGCATCCTGTGGGACGGGGTCGACGCGGCGCGCGCCGACCGGCACCGGCTCGCCGAGCGCATCGCGATGGTGGCCCAGGACTTCAAGCGCTGGCCCTTCACCGCCAAGGTCAACGTGGCTGTCGGCCGTTCGTCGGCGCCGCTCACCGAGGAGCGGCTGACCAGGTCGGTCTCGGAGGCGGGCGCGGAGGAGGTGGTCGCGGACCTGCCGCGCGGCCTGGACACCCTGCTGGCCCGCAACTTCAGCGGCGGGCACGAGCTGTCCGGCGGTCAGTGGCAGCGACTGGGCATCGCGCGGGCCGCCTACCGGCGCGGGCGCATCCTGATCGTGGACGAGCCGACGGCCGCCCTGGACGCCCGGGCCGAGCTGGAGGTCTTCGAGAAGATCCGTGCGCTGGCGGGCAGCGGCCAGACCGTCGTACTGATCACCCACCGGCTGGCGTCGGTCCGCCACGCCGATCTGGTGCACGTCCTCGACCAGGGCCGGGTCGTGGAGTCCGGGACCCCCGACGAGCTCCTGGCGAACGGCGGTGTCTACGCGGAGTTGTACGCGCTCCAGGCGGACCAGTTCACGGCCAAGGTACCCGCCCGGAAGGTGGGTTAGCCCGCACCCGGCCCCCGACCAACCCCGGACCAGTCCCCGACCGACCCCGGACCAGTCCCCGACCGACCCCGGACCAGTCCCCGACCAACCCCGGACCAGTCCCCGACCAGTTCCCGCCCGATCCCCGACCAGTTCCCCGCCGGCCCGGACCGTTCCCCGAGTTGTCCTGGACCGGTCCTCGACCAGCCCTGGGCTCTGTCGCCTAGCCCTGGGCTGCGTCGCCTAGCCCTGGGCTCCGTCGCCGCCGCGCACGATGACCAGGAACGCGTCCGTCGCCAGGTCCATCACGACCTCTGCGGGCATGCCTTCGAGTCGCCGCGCGTGCGCGAACTCCTCCGCCGGCCATGATCCTCGCGGTCCGCCTGCGGGAAAGCGTTCGAGCACGGTTCGCCCGTTCACCATCCTGCACCTCCAGAAGTGCGTCGTACTTGTTGGAGTTAACGCTCTGGAGAACAGGAATGGCTCGCCCGGTGACGGTACTGAGACATAGCCGACACGTCACCGGCGCGGAGGGTGAGAGTCCGTTGACTTTCGGCCACCTTCGTGACCACTTGTGTCAGTCCTCGTACTCGTCGTGATAGCGCACCCGGTCGCTGCCCGCAGGCACCCGGCCCAGTGCCGTCAGGTCGAGCAGGGAACTGGTCGAGCCGAGTCCGTCGAGGCCCCGGTCGTGAGCGGAGTAGGTGTGGAAGACCCGGTCGTGTTCCCTCAGAAAGCAGCTGATCCCGGGCCGTTCGGCCGATTCGTCGTCGACCATGAGGGTCGCCCCGAAGTCGCGGTTGAAGTCGCTGTGGTAGGAGGAGTACCAGGGCAGCGTCCAGCCCATCCGGGCCTTGAACGGCAGGATCCTGGTGAACGGCGCCCGGGACACCGCCGCGAACGACGTGCCGCGCGCCCGCAGATGGGCGAGGTGGCCGATCTGGTCCAGGAACGCCGAGCAGTTGGGACAGCCGGCCTCCCACTCCGGGGCGAACATGAAGTGGTAGACGATCAGTTGGGCACGCCCCTCGAAGAGGTCGAGCAGGGTGACCTTGCCGTCTCCGCCCTCGAACACGTACTCGGGGTCCACCTCGACCATCGGGAGCCGGCGCCGCTCGGCGTTGAGCACGTCCCGCGCGCGCGTGAGCGCCTCTTCCTTGAGCAGTAACTCCTCACGCGCGGCACGCCACCGCTCACGCGAGACGATCTCCGGAAGCGACATGGGCCCTCCTGTACGACGGTCGGTTCCGGGTGGTGACCGTCGGAGGGAGAAGAACTCATCGGCGCGGCCGAAGATTCTTTTCGGCGTCACCGTCAGGTGTCGTACTCCTGGATGCGCCGGCCCGGGCAGCGGTCGACGAGGGCGGGCAGCCGTTCCTCCAATTCCCCGACCACGGCACGCACATCGAGGGTGAGCAGCTGTCGGTCGCGCATCAGGACACGGCCGTCGACGATCGTGGTGCGGACGTCGGCGGAGCGGGCGCTGTGCACGAGCGTGGCGGCGAGGTCGTGGACGGGCTGGGTGTGCGGCCCGGTGAGGTCGACGAGGACGATGTCGGCACGGCGGCCGGGAGCGAGGCTGCCGATGCGAGTGCCGAGCCCGACGGCCCGCGCGCTCTGCAGCGTGGCGTGGTGCAGGGCCTGCCGGGAGGTCAGCCAGCGCGGATCGCCCTCGCTGGACTTCTGGATCAGCGAGGTGAGCGCCATCGACTCCCATACGTCCAGGGAGTTGTTGGAGGCGGCGCCGTCGGTGGCGAGGCCGACCGGCACGCCGGCGGCGCTCAGGGCCCGTACCGGGGTGGTGGTGGGCCAGCCGAACTTCAGGTAGCCGCGGGGCGCGGTCGCCACCGCGGTACGGCCGCCGGTGCGCTCCAGGAGGGGCAGATCGCGGTCGAGGATGCCGGTGCCGTGGGCGATGAGCAGCTCGGCGTCGAGGAGCCCGGCGCGGTCCAGGATCTCGATGGGGGTGGCGCCGTGGCGGGCGACGCTGGTGTCGGTCTGGTCACGGTTCTCGGCGGCGTGCAGGTGCACGGGCAGGCCGTGGGCACGGGCGAGTTCGGCGGTGGCGGCGAGGTCCGCGTCGGTGACGGTGTAGGGGGCGTGCGGGGCTAGGGCGGTGGTGCAACGGCCGTCCGCGCCGCCCCGGTGCCGTAGCGCGAACTCCAACGACCGTTCCCGCCCTTCGGGCCCCTGCGAGGAGAAGTACGCCTCGCCCAGGTGGGCCCGCAGCCCGCACTCGGCGACGACGGCGGCGACCGCGTCCATGTGGAAGTAGTGGTCGGCGAAGCAGGTGACCCCGCCCAGGATCATCTCGGCGCAGGCGAGCCGTGCCCCCAGCTCCACGTCCCGTTCCGTGAGGTTGGCCTCGACGGGCCACACGACGTCGTTGAACCACGCCTCGGTCGGCATGTCCTCGGCGAGTCCGCGCAACGCGACCATCGGGGCGTGGGTGTGGCAGTTGACGAGCCCCGGCATGGCGACCTGCCCGCGCGCGTCGATCCGCTCCACGGCGGCGGTCTCGCCCTGTGCTCCCACGGATTCGACGACTCCGTCCCGTACGACGATCGAGGCGTCCTCCAGGAAGCCGATCCGTTCCCGCTCGTCGTGGGTGAGCACGGTGCAGCCGGTGATGACGAGATCGGCGGGAGCGGAAGCACGACGGGCAGGCGACGAACCACGGCCGGCGGGAGCGGAAGCACGACCGGCAGGCGACGAACCACGGTCGGCGGGAGTGGAGCCGCGGCCGGCGGGAGCGGAGCTCATCGCCCCAACGTAGGGGACGGGCGTCGGGCCGTGTGAGCCGAACCGCGCATCCTGTCCTGCCCGCTGTCGCGTACCGGCCCGGCGGAGCGCCTCGGAGCGCCTCGAAGCGCCTCGGAGCGCCTCGGAGCGCCTCGGAGCGCCGGGGTCGGACCACGCACCGGGGTGTGCGGTTCGGGCGCTGACGACGGGGAAGGCGCGGCCGAAGTTCCCTACACCGCGACCGGCATCCGCGGCACCGTGAGCCCGAGTCGTTGCCCGCCGCGCTCCAACTCGGCTGCGAGGTCTTCGAGTTGCCGGGTGTGCCGGGCGGTGAGGTGCCCTGTCTCGTCGAGGTGTACGGCACACGCGGTGGTCGTGTCCACGAGCCGTTCGAGTACGGCGGCCACCGCGTCCGTGCCCTCGGTGTGCCGGGCGAGGGCGGGGAGTTCGGCGGCGGCGAGGGCGATCGTGGTGCGGGCCTCGGCGAGGGTGCGGTAGGCCTCGCGGCGCAGGGCCCAGCGTTCGCCGCGGTCGTCGGACTCGCTCAGTACGTGGTCGAGATAGGCGTGCGCGGCCCGCCCGGCCGCCGCGAGCCGGGCCCGTACCCCGCCGCCCCGTTTCCCGGCCATCGGCAGATGCCCCACGATCAGCACGATCGCGCAGGCCAGCAGGGTCTCGCCGATGCGGCTGACGGAGGCCTGCGGTTCGCCGCCGACCATGACCAGGGCGAGCACGAGGACGGTCACGGCGGCGGTCTGGGCGGCGAAGTGCCGGGTGGACACCGGGATGGCCGCTCCGCAGACGGCGACGAGCGCGATGAGCCCCTCGGGCCGGGGCAGTACGGCGGCGAAGCCGGCGAAGACGAGGGCGCCGAGCACGGTCCCGGCGGCCCGGCACAGCACCCGGGAGGCGAGCGGTCCGAGATCGGGCTTGACGAGGAAGACGGCGGTGACCGGCAGCCAGTACCAGTGCTGGTGCTCGCCGTACCAGCGGGCCTGGTGCAGGGCCTGTGCGATGGCGGCGCTGGCCCCGAAGCAGAGGGCGACCCGCAGTCCGTACTCCCGGCCGCCGCTGCCGAGCGCGGCCCGCAGCACCTCCTTCGGGCTGCGGCGCCGGGCTGGCGGCCGGTGCTCCGTGCCCTCGGCCCGGTCGAAGGCCTCGGCGGCGCGCAGCAGCGCGTCGTCGAGGGCGCGCAGGGCGGGCGCCGACCGGGACGGCGCGGGCAGCGGCCCGGTACCGCCGGTTTCCCGGACCGCGACGGCGAGCCGCCGGGGCCCTTCGGCGGCCCGCTCGGATATCGGCTCCTCCGCCCAGGCGAGGGCGGTGGCCGCCTCGGCGAGGGGCAGCGCGGCGGCGTACTGCGCGTGCAGCCGGCGCTCGGCGGCGGAACTGGCGTACCGCCGCAACCGGGGCCCGGTGAGCGCGTCCTGGGCATGGTCGAGCGCGGTGCTCAGCGCCTTGCGCCGGCTGAGGGCGGCCTCGCCACCGACCGCGTCGAGCAGGTCGGCGACGGCGTCGTACACGGCGGCGACGGCGTCCCGTTCCCCGTCGAAGCGGTAGTCGCCGGCGAGGGCGCCCGGGGTGGGCAGGGCGAGCCGCAGCACCAGCAGCCAGCCGGCTCCGGCGAGGAAGGCGAGGGCCCGCTGCCAGCCCGCTTCGGCGACCGGCATCCCGGCGCCGATGGCGGCGGCGACCAGTGACTGCGTCCCGGCCCCGGAGGCGACCGGCCCGACGGCGCTCATCCCGCCGGCGACCAGCCCGAGCCCGGTGAGCAGCAGGGTCAGGGGTACGGCGGTGAGGTGCTCGCCGCCGTAGGTCCCGGCGAGCAGCCCCGCGGCCCCGGCCGCCGCGGGCACTCCGAGCCGCCGCACGGCGGCCCGTCGGCTGCCCGGCCGGTCGTTGACCCCGGCGAGCATCGCGGCGATGGCGGCGACGACTCCGAGGGAGGTGTGGTGGAGCACGACCGCGGCGAGCAGCAGCGGCCCGGCGGCCAGCGCCCCTCTCGTCACGGCGCTCCAGGGCACGGGCCCGCGCTGGGTGCGCAGGGTGTGGGCGAGCCAGGGCGGCAGGGCGATACGAGGGGACACGGGGCTCCTGTCCGGGCGAGGGCGGGGTGTGCCTTCGGACGACGGTGGCCGGGTTGTCGGCTTCGGTGTTCCCACCGTAGATCGTGTTCCCGTACGGAAAGGCCCGTTCGTATTTCCGAGGTGTGACAAGTGGGGCGAAGAGCCGTGTTCTTTATGAACGCAATTTCACGACGAACGGGAGACGACGAACGGGAACGGGCCCGGGGGCGTAGCCGGCCCCGGGGCCCTGGAGAGCCGCCCGTCGTCCCACGCCGGCACACTTGGGAACCCGTCTTGAGATCGACGAGCGGCCCTCTCCAGGAACCGCAGGGAAATTCGCGTGCGGACCGCTGGGGCGAGGGGGGACGATCGGGGGGCTGTCCGTCGTTGATCCAGGACACTCCAGGAGATCCAGTGGTCCAACGCACCACCACCGCCTCGGGACTCGTCCCGCCGCGCGCCTGCTCTCGCGGGTCGGTCGGCAAGGCCGGCGCGCAGCTCGCGTCCCCGCCCGGTTCCGTTCCGCTGGACGACGAGGGGAAGCTCGTCGGTGTGGCCTGCTCCGGCGGCGCCGGTCAGCTGGTGGGGGTCACGGCCACGGATGTCGTGCCCGACGGGGCGCGTGCGTGAGCGCGGGTGAGGCGGCCGTGCTGCGCCGGGCGGTCGGACCGGATGCCGGCGCGGTCGCCGACGTCTGGCTGCGGTCGTACTCCGCCGCCCTGCCCACCGTCGTCCGGGGGCACTCCGACGACGAGGTGCGTGCGTACTTCCGGGATGTCGTGGTGCCGGAGCGGGAGACCTGGCTCGCGGAGGTGGACGGTCGCGTCGTGGGCGTGATGGTGCTCGCGGGGGACCTGCTGTCCCAGTTGTACCTGGCCCCCGAGTGGCGGGGGCGGGGTGTCGGTGACCGGTTCGTCGCGCTGGCCAAGGAGCGCTGCCCGCAGGGGCTCACGCTCTGGACGTTCCAGGTCAACAAGCCCGCCCACCGGTTCTACGAGCGGCACGGTTTCGTCGCCGTCGAGTACACCGACGGCAGCGGGAACGAGGAGCGGGAGCCGGATGTGCGCTACGTCTGGCGGCCCTGACCCCCTGTACCGGCCCCGTCGCCCGTGCCCTGCCGTGGCTCCGAAGGGCGTGAGTTCATCGGGCCGCGCCCGCTATGCGGACCGGGCCGCCCCCCCACGCCCGTCGCTTCGGCAGCGGCTTCGCGTAACTGCCCGCCCGGCTGGTCGTGAGACCCAGCGCCACCAGCGACTCCGCCAGCTTCACCGCCGCGCCGACCCCGTCGACCACCGGAAGCCCGAGCTTCTCCCCCACCGCACGTTGCAGCCCGGTCATCCCGGCGCAGCCGAGGACCAGGACCTCGGCGCCGGCGTCCCGGGCACGTTCGGCCGCCGCGAGGAACGCTGCCTCCGTGCGCCCGGGGTCCCCGGCGAGGTCGAGGACGCCCAGTCCGGTGCCCGTCACGGCCGCACAGTTGCGAGCCACGCCGGCCGTCTCCAGGCTGTCCTCGATCTGCCCGCGCGACCGCTCCAGGGTGGTGACGACGCCGTAGCGGCGGCCCAGCAGACAGGCCAGGTGGGCCGCGGCCTCGGTGATGTCGACGACGGGTACGTCCACCAGCTCCCGTACGCCCTCCCGCCCGTGCTCGCCGAAACCGGCCATGACCACCGCGTCGTACGGCGGGCCGTCGTAGGTCCGCAGTGTGTCGATGACGGCCGCGGCCGAGAGGTAGCTGTCGAGCCAGCCCTCCGCCGACTCGGGGCCCCAGTTCGGGGTCAGACCGGTCACGGAGGTGCCCGGGCCTGCGGCGGCCCGGGCACCTCGTACGATCTCCTCGGTCATCTCCTGCGTGGTGTTGCAGTTGGTGACGACGATCCGCACGGTCGTCAGGCCTCCAGGGGTGCGACGGCCCGGTCGGTGCGGCAGAGCGCCGCGTACAGTCCGGCGGCCAGCGCCGTGCCGATGAACCAGGAGTACGGCGCCACCGCGCTGAACGTCTTCACCAGCGCGAGCACCGCCGCGACCGCCGCCGACGGCAGGAACGCCCACAGCGCCTTGGGGTTGACGCCCTTGCGGTAGTGGTACGGCGATCCCGGCGTCGCGTCGAACAGCTTCTCGACGTCCACCTTGCCGCGCTTGACCCAGTAGTAGTCGACCATGATCACGCCGAACAGCGGACCCAGGAAGGCGCCGAGGCCGCCGAGGAAGTAGTTGACGACGGTGGGGTTGGAGAAGAGGTTCCAGGGCGTGACGACCAGCGCGGCGACCGTGCTGATCATGCCGCCGACCCGGAAGCTGATCTTCTGCGGCCAGACGTTGGCCAGGTCGTACGCCGGTGAGACGAAGTTGGCGACGATGTTGACGCCCATGGTGGCGACCGCGAAGGTCAGCGCGGCCACGACCAGAACCCAGGTGTTGCCGACCTTGGCGACCAGTTCGGCGGGATCGGTGATGGCCTCGCCGAAGACCTCCAGCGAGCCGGCCGTGACGACCACCGAGACGACCACGAAGGCCGTCGAGTTGACGGGCAGGCCCCAGAAGTTGCCGCGGCGGACGGTGCGGTAGTCCGGTGCGAAGCGGGAGAAGTCGCAGAAGTTGAGCATCAGCGTGCCGTAGGTGGCGAGGATCAGGCCGATCGCGCCGAACCACTGCCGCCACTGTTCGCCGGCCGGCACCGGGTGCGGGGTGGAGGTGAGCGAGATGGTCCAGTGGGCCTTGGCCAGGATCCAGACGGCGAGCGCGATCATGACCAGCCAGATCGCGGGGCCGCAGAAGTCCTGGAACTTGCGGATCGTCTCCATGCCCCGGCTGATGATCGCCGCCTGGATCAGCCAGAGGGAGACGAAGGAGATCCAGCCGAGCGCGTCCAGGCCCAGGAAGGAGTGGTGCGTCCAGGACTCCAGGCCGGGCCAGGCGGCCAGCAGCATCACGTTGACGGCGACAGACGCCAGATAGGTCTGGATGCCGTACCACATGATGGCGATCACGGCCCGGATCAGGGCCGGGATGTTGGCACCCCAGACGCCGAAGCTGATCCGGCTGACCACCGGGAACGGCACGCCGTGGCGCTGGCCGATCCGCCCCATCCGGTTCATGCCGACGTAGATGAGCACGAAGCCGACGAGGAGGGAGGTGAAGACCTGCCAGACGTTCATGCCGAGAACCAGCAGGCCGGCGGCGAAGGTGTAGTTGCCGAGGTTGTGGACGTCGGACATCCACATGGCGAAGAGGTCGAAGACCTTCCAGTTCCGCTTCTCGGCGGGGGCGAGGTCTTCGTTGGTGAGCCGGGGGTCGGGGACGAACGCGGGTGCGCCGGTGGCTTCGGCGCGGTCGGCCAGGGACACGGGGCCTCCAGGGACTACGAGGAATGCGGGGGCAACGGGCTGTGGGGACGGGCAGGGCGGAGGGTGGCTGCCGAACGATGCGCGCGTTTGGTATACCAAACTGTCGTCATGGTCCTCCCGTCAAGCGTTCCGACCGATGTCCGTCCCGTTACGGCTCCGTAAAAGCCCCCTCAGATCGGCGAAGATGGCCTCATGGGATCCCCCACGACGAAGATCGAACCCCTGGGCGCGGTGCGCGAGCGCGTCCTCGCGACCCTGCGGCAGGACATCATCGCGGGGCGTCTGGGCCCGGGCGACCGGCTGGTCGAGCGTGAGCTGGCCGAGCGGTTCGGGGTGTCCCGGGTGCCGGTCCGGGAGGCGATCCGGGCCCTGGTCGCCGAGGGCTTCGTCCTCTTCGAGTCGGCCCGGCGGACCGTCGTACGCCGGCTGACCCCGACCGACGTCAAGGAGCTCTTCGAGCTGCGCGAGGCGCTGGAGGTGTACGCGGCCGGGCTGGCGGCGGCGCGGGCGACCCCGCAGGCCCTGGCCGAGCTGCGGGACCTGCTCGACCGGGCCGCCACGGCGACACGGACCGGGGACGCCGAGACGATCACCGACATCAACACCCGTTTCCACGACCGGATCCTGGCCCTGGCCGGCAACAGCCTGCTCATCTCGGTGATGGAACCGGTCGACGGCCGGCTGCGCTGGCTCACCCGGCGGAACGAGGAGTGGCCGCAGCTGCTCACCGAACACCGCGAGCTGTACGACGCGATCGCCTCCGGCGACCCGGACCGCGCCCGCGCCCGCGCCCTCGGCCACGTCCAGGCCAACTACCGGTCGACGGTACGGCACCTCTTCGGCGAGGAGACCGAGCAGCGGCCCTGACCTCGCATCGGGTTGTCCACAGGAACACCAGTTCGGAAGGGGATCTCCTAGATTTCTCCTCAGCAGTGGTGATCGGAACGGATCCGATCGGACGACACGGGGAGGCACGACCATGGTGGACAGCCGGGGGCCGTCGAGCGGGGCCGCACTCGTGGGGACGGGCGCGGTGGGCGGCAGCCTGGCGGCGGGCGCGGGGACCGCCACGGCCGACACTCCGCTGGACACGCCGTTGACGCCGGTCGCCGTACCGCATCTGACCGAGGCCGAGCAGCTGGTGCGGTACCAGCGCCTGCTGGCGGCAGGCCATCTGCCGACGGGACTGGCCGGGCACTGGCCGCTGGACGGCTCCGGCACCGGCCGCTCCGGCCTTGAGCGTCCCGTCACCCTGGGCTCGGGGGCGTCCTGGACCACTCTGCGGGCCGGCGGTGAGCTGAGCTTCGACGGCTCCTCCGGTGCCTACGCGGCCACCGGCTCGGTGCTGGACACCACGGCCCCGTTCACAGTCGCGGCCTGGGTCCGGCTGGCCGACGACGCCGTGCTGACCACCATGTACACGGCCGTCAGCCAGGACGGCGGCAGCGTGAGCCACTTCCTGCTCCAGTACGACGACACGGCCGGGACCTGGGCCTTCAAGGTGCGCAGCGAGGACCAGAGCGCGGAGGTCTCCGCACTGGCCGCCACGCCCGTCACCAGGACCGGCGCCTGGACCCATCTCACAGGTGTCCGGGACGGCACCCGCGCCCTGCTGTATGTGAACGGCGTGCTCGAGGGCAGCGCCGACACGACCCTGTGCTGGGCCGCGCCCCAGGGCTTCAGCATCGGCCGGGCCCGCTGGGACGGCGGCTACGTCAACCGCTTCAAGGGCGCGATCAACGACGTCCGCGCCTACGGCCGCGCCCTGAGCGCCGCCGAGGTCGCCCTGGTCAGCGGCGCCACGGCACGCGCCAACAACGTCTACCTGACGAACGCGACGGCGACCGTCGGCTGGGGCCGCCCGGACGACCTGGCGAGCTGGGTGGCCCGGGCCCGCTGCGCTTCCTTCGTCACGGCGCTGCTCAGACACACCTACGGGTGGGCGACCGACGCCTACTTCCTCCGGCACTTCCAGCAGAGGGGCCCGGAAGCCGCGAACTACTGCGCCGCCTTCCTCCAGAACACCGGCGGCCCGCACTTCCGTCCCGTTCGCAAGGTCACCGACCTACGGCCGGGCGATCTCATCGCGGTCGACTACAACGGGCAGGACGCCGAGAGCACCGGGCACATCGTGGTGGTCCGTGAGGTCGAGGGGGTCTTCAGCGGGGTCGCCGACTTCCCGGACGAGACCCAGTACGCCGTCGAGATCATCGACTGCACCTCCGACCCGCACGGGGTGTACGGCCTGAGCAACTACCCGCGGTACCCCGACACCCGCATGGTCAGCAACGTGGACGGCGAGAGCTTCCAGGGTGTCGGCGTCGGCCACATGATGTTCTACGCCGACAACGCCACCGGTGCGTTCTCGCGCTACCGCTGGAGCGTCAACTCGTCCGCGTCCACCGGCACCCACCCGGTCACCGACCGCCCGGTGGCGGCGGCCCGCATAGTCTGAGCCCGCAGCCCGCCCGCCCTCCGCCCGTCACCGGAGCCCGCCCGTCACCGCAGCCCGGCCGCCTCCGCCGCCGTCGCCAGCACATCGCGGAGCATCTCGGGGGTGAGGCGGCCGGTGAAGGTGTTGCGCTGGCTGACGTGGAAGCAGCCGAAGAGGTCCAGTCCGTCGAGGTCGACCCGGGTGCCGTGGGCGAAGGCCGGCCGGGGCCGGGGCACGTTCCAGCCGGCCGCGGCCAACGCGGGCAGCGTGGCCTGCCAGCCGAAGGCGCCGAGCACGACGGCGGCGCGCGCCGTCGGCCGCAGCAAGGTCAGCTCCTCGACCAGCCAGGACCGGCAGGTGTCGCGCTCTGCGGGGGTCGGTTTGTTGTCGGGCGGGGCGCAGTGCACGGGCGCGGTGATGCGCACGCCGTACAGCTCCAGACCGTCGTCGATGCGCTCCGACGTCGGCTGCGAGGCGAGGCCGACGTCGTACAGCGCCTGGTACAGCACGTCGCCGGAGCGGTCGCCGGTGAACATCCGGCCGGTGCGGTTGCCGCCGTGCGCGGCCGGGGCGAGGCCGATGATCAGCAACGGGGCGTCGGGCGGCCCGAAGCCGGGGACGGGCCGGCCCCAGTACGTCCACTCGGCGAACGCGGCGCGCTTGGTACGCGCCACCTCCTCGCGCCAGGCGACCAGGCGAGGGCAGGCCCGACATGCACTGACCCGCTGGTCGAGGCGGCCGAGGGGGGTGGGCGGGGAGGGGGGAGGGGAGGGAGGGGAGGGAGGGGAGGGAGGGGGGTGGGGCACAAGGTCAACGGTAAGCCGCGCGGACCTGACCGTGCCGGGTCGATCCGGTCGACCCGATCGGGCCACGTGGGCATCCGGGAAATCGGCTCCGTTTCTCTCGGCTCGGAGGGCTAAGGTCGGGGCATGGCTTCTGAGGACACGGGCGAGAGCAGGGAGCGCGAGACTGGTGGGACGGGAGCCCCTGTCCCGGGCGGGCCCGCCGAGGGCACCGAGGCGCCCGCCGCCCAGGCCCCCGACTCCGGCTCGGACCTCGACCCCGCCGCCGTCGCCGCGGCCATCGCCGCCGCCGAAGCCGCGGGGCCCGCTCCCGGTGAGAACGTGCGGATCGACAGCTGGATCTGGGCCGTGCGCCTGATCAAGACGCGCTCGATGGGAGCCACCGCCTGCCGGGGCGGGCACGTCCAGGTGAACGGCGAACGGGTCAAGCCCGCCTACTCCGTGCGCGTCGGTGACGAGGTGCGGCTGCGCCAGGAGGGGCGGGAGCGGATCGTCATCGTGAAGCGCCTGATCCGCAAGCGGGTCGGCGCCCCGGTGGCCGCCCAGTGCTACGTCGACAACTCGCCGCCGCCTCCGCCCCGCGGGGCCTTCGTCCCCATCGGTCTGCGCGACCGCGGCGCCGGCCGCCCCACCAAGCGCGACCGCCGCGACCTGGAACGCCTGCGCGGCCTCGGCGGGCTGGGTGGCGCGGGCGGAACGAGCGGAATGGGCCGACCGGACGGCGGACGCCCCCGCGGACGGTGATCCACCGGGGCTGACTCCACAGGGCTCGGCCAGGCCGCGAGGCCGACGGCGCAAGGCTCGGCCTGGTCGGGATCGGCGGCGCGAGGCTCGGCCTGGTCGGGAGGCTCGGCCCCGTCGGGGTCGGCAGCGCGAGGGTCGGCCTGGTCAGGAGGCTCGACCTGGTCGGGATCGGTGGCGTGCGGGGCGGGCTCGTCAGGGTCGACCGGCGAGGCTCCGTCGGGTCGGGTTCCGGCTCTGCTTTTGTTCGGCGGGGCGGGGTGTCATGCCCGTGGCCGCACCAGTCCCCACAGCCGCGCGTTCTGTCCGCGTCGGGCCCAGGCGACCAGGGCCAGCGGCACGATCAGGATCAGCGGGGTCGCCGCGTACTGGCCGTCGAAGACTGTGAGCTGGACGATGAACGCGCCCACCATGAGCGCACTCAGTGCCGTCGCCGCCACCGACTGCAGCACCGGTATCAACAGGGCGACGGCACCGGCCAGTTCGAGCGCGCCGATGGTGTACATGCCCGTGCTGCCCCAGCCGATCCTGTCGAAGGATTCGACGGCCGACGGGTTCGCTATCAGCTTGGGCAGCGCGCTGGCGACGGCATAGAAGAGGGCGAGCAGCACCTGCACCGTGCGCAGGGCCAGCCGGGCCCGGCGGCCGCGGGCCGTCGCAGACTCGGCGACGACGGGGGCCGGTGCCGCGGTAGGAGCGGCGAGGGAGGCGGAAGCGGTGTGCTCGGGCATGGGGTTCTCCTGGGGGAAGCGGTCCCTGTTGCTGTCACAGGGGTAGACCCGCCGCCGACGGAGAACTCATCGGCCGCCACCGGGATTTCCCGGCCGCCCGCCGCCTCTCGCTAGGGCGCCGGTACCGCCCTCACCCACACCCCGTCCTCGGTCAGGTACTCGGTCACCTCCAGTCCCGCTTCCGCGAGCGCCTCCTCGAACTGTTCCTGGGTGAGCGGCCGGGCCAGGAACGTCTGTGTCCAGGCCGCGTCCGGGAACTCGTACTCCGCGCGTACCGAGTTCACCCCGTCCCCGGCCGGCTCCACGGACGCGATCCGTACCGTGTAGCCGCTGGGGTCGACCCGTTCCCTCGGCACGTTCGAGTGGTAGTCGGCGCCCTCCCGCTGGATGAGCACGCAGCCGCCGTCCGCCACATGTGCCACGCAGGTGCGCAGCATGCCCCGGCGTACCTCCGCGTCCCCGGTGTTCACCAGGAACGACGCGAGCATCACCACGTCGAACTTCCGGCCCAGGTCGAGCCCTTCGATGGTGCTCTGCACGGTGCGTGCTCCGCGGACGCGCGCCAGCATCTCCGCCGACTCGTCCACCGCCGTGACCGCGAACCCGCGTTCCAGGAGCGGGTGGGTCATCCGCCCCACGCCGCTGCCCAGTTCCAGGATGTGGGCGCCGGCCGGGACCGCCGCCTCGATGATGTCCGGCTCGCTGCCGACGGACAGCCGCGAGTAGAGCTCCACCGCGCAGCCGTCCGGGGTGATGGCACCGGGACCTGTCCCCTCGTACCCCTCCCGCATTTCAATCGTCATGCCCGGACAACGACCCACCCCCGTATGGACGTTCCCGCCGTGGCGTCACTCTCCCCAGGGGAACCATCCGTGTCCGAGGTACCAGTGGCCGCCCGCCCGCAGGTGGTCGCCGACCGCCCGCTCCACCGACGTACGCCGGGGCAGGTCCTGTACCGGCAGGTCCGGGGCGCCGAAGACGAACCGGACCGCGGTGGTGTCGACCGGTTCGGTGTCCTCGTGCCCGGCCCGGAACCGGTCCTGGAAGCGGACGATGTTGGAGTCCGCTCGCAGGTACCGCCTCAGCTGCGGGTCGAGCAGCCAGGAGTGGCAGGTCGCGACCGCGTACTCCTCCTCGGGGAAGTACCGGGGGAAGAAGTCCCGTGCCAGGTCGAGCGAGCGGTCGCAGGCGACGGGGGTCAGCGGCCCGCGGTAGTCGGGGATGTGCAGGTTCAGGCAGGGCTGCCCCGGTGCCACGGCCCCGGACGAGCCCGACGCGGTCGCCGTGACCGCCCGTGCCGTGCGCTCGCCGAGCGGGGCCCGCTCGTACTGCAGCCGGCCCAGCTGGTATAGCTCGCCGCGGAAGTGGCGGACGAGCCAGGACGCCTGGGGGGCCGACAGTCCTCCCCTGCCGTGGCGCCTGCGGTGCAGCGTCATATTGCGCCCCAGGTCGGCGAGCGTGCGCCGGGACACGTCGGCGGGGATACCGCGCGCCTGGTGGTAGGCGTGGGCGTGGGGCAGTGCGGCGAGGAGGACGTAGACCAGGAAGTACCCGTCCAGTGCGGCCGGGGCGGCGGCGGTGAGCTCCCCGAGCCCGGCCCGGCCGTCGGCCCCCACCGGGGCAGCCGGGGCAGCCGGGGCAGCCGGAGCGGTGGTGCCGCCGGTGACCTCGTCGGCGCATTCGGCGAGCAGCCGCCGCACTCCGGGATCGGCGGTCACGGTCCGCCGCAGGGCCACCACCTCGTTGATGTCCTCGTGCGGCACGGCGAGGTCGAGGAGCAGGTCGGGCAGGTCGTCGGCGTCCGGCAGCACGGCAGGGTCCCCCTTGGTGAACGTCCTGGTCGAAGAGTACGTTGCAAGGAGGAGTGGTGATCCATGATGCGTACGGGCAGTGAACCGGCGACCGCGCGCAGTGCGCTGCGGGCGCGGTTGTGGCTGAGCGTGTGGGGTGTCGCCTGGGCGATCTTCGGGACGGCGGCGTTCGCGCTCGTCGGCCGTCCCGGCTGGGCGGCGGCCTGTGGGGTGCTGTGGCTGGTGGCCACCGCCGACATGACCATGATCATCAGGCACATCAGGCAGGGCCCGCACTATCAGCCGGGCCGTGATGTGCCGCCGTACCAGCCGGCGGAAGGCGGCCCGCGTCGGATGCGGCGCCCGCCGCAGCACGGCCACCCGTGAGCAGCCGCCCGCTCACCCGCCGTTGAACCGGGCGGCCTGGGCGACCTGGGCGACCTGGGTGACCTGGCTGATCATCCGCTCACGCGCCCACGGGTGAACCTGGGCGGGCACCGGCGCGCCCGTCCGCGAACCGAGCGGCCCTGGAGGGTGTCCGGTCTCGCACCGTCGGACCCGGCTGCCCTGGGGAGTTGTCCGCTCACCCGGCGTCGTCGAAGCGGGCCGCCTTCAGGTACTCGGGGTTCGGGTCCAGGGCGGCCGCCAGCCGGAAGTGGCGTATCGCGAGGTCGGCGCGGCCCTGGCGTTGGTAGGTGCGGGCGAGCGCGAAGTGCGCGAACGCGTTGTCCGGCTCGCGCTCCAGGACGATGGTGAACTCCAGCTCGGCGGGGCGTAGTTGCGCGGCGGCGAAGAAGGCTCTCGCGCGCAGCAGCCGGGCGGCGGTGTTCTCGGGGTGTGCGGCGATCACTCCGTCGAGCAGTTTCACCGCACCCCGCGGGTCCCGTGCGTTGAGCAGTTGCTCGGCGGCACGGAAGTCGATGACATGCGTCTCCGGAGTACGTCCGGTCGAACCGCTGGTCTCGGGCACGGCAAAGTCCTTCCCTCGCTGAAGCGGTTCAACGCCCGGACGGGTGCCCGCTATTTCGAAGACGCATGTCCGTCAGTTCGAACCGCCCTCCCGCGCCCGGCGTGCGAGGTCCGCCCACACCTGTGCGACCCGTTCCTGGAGCACGTCCAGGGGAACGTCGTTGTCGATCACGATGTCCGCGATCTCCAGGCGTTTCTCGCGCGTCGCCTGCGTGGCCATGCGCGCGCGTGCGTCCCCCTCGGCCATCCCGCGCAGCCGGGTCAGCCGGTCGAGCTGGGTCTTCGGGTCGACGTCCACGACGACCACGACGTCGTAGAACGGCGCGAGGCCGTTCTCCGTGAGGAGCGGAACGTCGTTGATCACCACCGCGTCCGCGGCGGCCGCGTTCTCCAGTTCGCGGGAGCGGGACCCGACCAGGGGGTGCACGATCGAGTTCAGTATGGCGAGCTTCTCGGGGTCGGCGAAGACGATCGAGCCCAGTTTCGGCCGGTCCAGGGTGCCGTCGGCGGCGAGCACGTCCGGCCCGAAGGCCTCGACGACGGCCGCCAGACCGGGGGTTCCCGGCTCGACGACCTCACGCGCGATGCGGTCCGCGTCGATCAGCACCGCGCCGTGGCCGACGAGCAGTCGCGACACCTCGCTCTTGCCGGCGCCGATCCCGCCGGTGAGACCCACTTTCAGCATGCCCCGAAGCTTAGGCCCTGCCACCGACACCAGCCCCGACCGGCCCTGCTTCCCGTACGCCCCGAGCCAACGAAACCCGTCCCGCTCCCGACCGGAGCCGGAGCCCACGAAACCGGCCCTGCTCCCGACCGGACCCGGAGCCGGGGCCCACGAAACCGGCCCTGCTCCCGACCGGCTCCGGACCCCGCAGAACCGGCCCCGCTCCCGACCGGCCCCGGACCCCGCAGAACCGGCCCTGCTCCCGAGCAGCCCCGACCCCATGGAACAGGCACTGTTGCAAGGCCCGTCGGCCCGGTGGAGGCCCCGGAGGGGGGATCTAGTTGTCGCCCTCCCGCTCCGCGAGGAAGCGTTCGAACTCCAGGCCGATCTCGTCCGCCGAGGGGATCTCCACCGGCTCGGCGAGCATGTTGCCCCGGGTCTCGGCGCCGGCGGCGGCGTCGTACTGGTGCTCAAGGCCCTGGACCAGGGCGGTGAGTTCCTCGTCGCCCTCCTGGATCTGGCGGTCGATCTCCGTCTGCGTACGGTGGGCGTCCGTGCGCAGGGCGTGCGCGATGCCGGGGAGTACCAGGCCGGTGGCGCCCGTGATGGCCTCCAGGACGGTCAGGGCGGCGTCGGGGTAGGCGGAGCGCGCGATGTAGTGCGGGACGTGCGCGGCGACGCCCAGGACGTCGTGGCCGGACTCCATGAGGCGGTATTCGAGCAGCGACGCGGCGCTGCCGGGCACCTGGGCCTCGTCGAAGGGGCTGCTGTGGCCCGGGACGAGGTCGGTGCGGTTGCCGTGCGGCGTGAGGCCGACGGGACGGGTGTGCGGGACGCCCATGGGGATGCCGTGGAAGTCCACGGACAGCCGGACGCCGAGCCGCTCCACGATCTGCCGTACGGCCGCGGCGAAGCGCTCCCACTCGACGTCCGGCTCGGGGCCGGACAGCAGCAGGAACGGCGCGCCCGTGGCGTCCTGGACCAGCCGGACCTCGATGCTGGGCTCCTCGTACTCGGTCCAGCGGTCCCGCTTGAAGGTCAGCAGCGGGCGGCGGGCCCGGTAGTCCACGAGCCGGTCGTGGTCGAAGCGGGCGACGACCTGGTGGGGCAGCGAGTCGAGGAGCCGGTCGACGATCTGGTCGCCGGTCTCGCCCGCGTCGATGTACCCGTCGAAGTGGTAGAGCATGACAAGACCGGCCGACTCCTGGGCCAGCGCCATGTCCACCACGGCGAGGCCCTTCGGCTCCCATGCGTACAAACCCTGCGGATCAAGCACTGTGACCGCTCCTCCTCGTGTTCGTACCGGACAACGTGGCAGGAGCGGCGGGCATTCCCGCCGCCGCTCCGATGAACCGACCACTCACCGACTTCTCATGCCGGAGGGCGCTCGAAGGGCGCTCTTCTCCTGCCGAAGAACGCGGCCTCGTGCCCGTGCGGGCCCCGCCCTGCCGCGCCCTACGCGGACAGCACGCGCGCGTGCAGTGCCGTGACCGCCTTTCGCGCGGAGCTGAACGCGCCGTGCTGCCAGGCGTCCGTGTAGCTGAGCCAGTCGCCGGCGAAGTAGACGCGGCCGGTGGGCTCGTTGAGCGGTTTGTAGCGCGCGTCGTCGGGACCGCCGGGGGTGTCGTGCCAGGCGGCCTCCAGATGGGGGGTCTGGCGCCAGTGGTGGGAGAAGGAGGAGACCAGCTCGGTGCGGTACTTGTCGCCGTAGATCTTCACGCCGGCGGCCACCGCGCGCTGTTCGCGCCGGGCCGGGGTGAGTTCGGCGTAGGAGTCCGCGTCGGTGTCGTAGTTGTAGTAGCCGATGAGGACGCCCCGTTCGCCGTGGAAGCCGTACGAGGGGTGCCAGATGTGGGTGACGTCCTGGTCGGTCTCGGTGATGCCGCCGTAGATGCGGTGGTCCAGTTCCCACCAGCGGGAGCGGTATTCGAGGCCGATCTTGGCCGCCGACGACGGGGTGACGGCCGCCAGGGCGCTCTGCACGCCGGTGCCGAGGTTGTGCGGAACCTTGGCGAGGATGTTGGGCGGCATGGCGGCCACGCAGTAGTCGGCGTCGACGGCCTTGGTACGGCCGCCCTGGGTGTAGGTCACGGTGACGCCGTCGCCCTTGTCGGTGATCCTGGAGACGACGGCTCCGGTTCGGATGCGGTGGGCGCCGATCGCGCGGGTGAGCGCCTTGGGTATCCGGTCCATGCCGCCGACCGGCTGGAACATCAGCATCGCCTGGTCGAAGCCGAACTCGAAGGAGAAGTAGCGTCCGACGCCGCTCGCGAAGACCTCGGAGGCGGCCGGGACATCGCCGAGAAGCACGCCGGGAGTGCCGGCGGCGGCCGGTACGGTCGTGTATCCGCGCCGCTCGCCGCCCTGGTACGTGAGCTTGTCGCCGAGTTCGCCCCAGTCCTTGAGGAACTCGACGAGCCGCTCCTGGTCGGTGGCCGTCAGCTCCTTGTCCAGGGCGCCCTTGTCGGTGGCCTTGGCGAGCAACTCCGCGACGTAGCCGTACACGTCGGCCTTGGCGGTGCGGTAGCGCTCGGCCTTCGTCATGCCGGCGGACTCGTTGTAGAGGTACGCGTCGGCGTTGGTGTTCGTGAACACCTCTATGGGGACGCCGAGTTCGCGGCAGTAGTCGAGAGTGATCATCCACTGCGGTATACGGGCCGGCCCGGCGTTCATGTAGTGGCCGTCGGCGAACCGGGCGGTCTGCGTATGGCCGTGGAGGTCGGTGGTCGAGTCGCCGCCGCGCACGGTGAAGTTGCGTCCGCCGGTACGGTCCCTGGCCTCCAGGATCGTACAGCCGTAGCCGGCCTTGCCCAGTTCGTACGCGGTCGCGAGGCCGGCGATGCCGCCGCCGAGGATGACGACTCTGGCCGCGGCGCGCCCGGTGAGGGTGAAGTCGCTCGCGCCGGGCGCCCGGAAGGCCTGTTCGCGCTGGGCGGCCCGGGCGGTGGGGGCGAGTCCGAGCGCTCCCATGGTGGCGAGCATGGTGCCGGCGCCGCCGGTGAGACCGACGTCGCGCAGGAAGGTCCGCCGGCTCGTCCCTGACCTGTACTGAGGGTGTGCCATGCCTGGACTCCTCTCTCGATCTTGAACGAAGACCGGGGAAGCGTCCCAGCGCCGCGTTACGGCCCAGCGGTTACTCGTGTATCCCACACGTTTCTGCGCACGTGAAGTGAAGCGCCCTGCAGGGGCGCGGGGAACTGCGCGATCAGCCACAGCGGGGCCGCACATGCGCACGGACGCGCACCCCCGGAAAACACCGGGGGGCCGTACCTCGAAAGGTACGGCCCCTCAGTTACCGGCTAAGCCCAGCGGCTGGGGTTCAGCTCTGGCCACCCGCGAGCTTCTCGCGCAGCGCGGCCAGCGCCTCGTCAGAGGCCAGCGCGCCGGAGGTGTCCGCACCCTCGGAGGAGTACGAACCGCCACCCGAAGCGGCCGGAGCGGCAGCCTCGCCGCCCTCGGCGGCAGCGGCGGCGTCGGCCTCGCGGCTCTTGATGACCTGCTGCTGGTGCTGCTCGAAGCGCTGCTGCGCCTCGGCGTACTGGTGCTCCCACGCCTCGCGCTGGGTCTCGTAGCCCTCGAGCCAGTCGTTGGTCTCGGGGTCGAAGCCCTCGGGGTAGATGTAGTTGCCCTGGTCGTCGTACGAGGCAGCCATGCCGTACAGGGTCGGGTCGAACTCGACCGAGGCCGGGTCGGCACCGAAGGACTCGTTGGCCTGCTTCAGCGAGAGGCTGATGCGACGACGCTCGAGGTCGATGTCGATGACCTTGACGAAGATCTCGTCGTTGACCTGGACGACCTGCTCCGGGATCTCCACGTGGCGCTCGGCCAGCTCGGAGATGTGGACCAGACCCTCGATGCCCTCGTCCACGCGGACGAACGCACCGAACGGAACCAGCTTGGTGACCTTACCCGGGACGACCTGACCGATCTGGTGGGTCCGGGCGAACTGCTGCCACGGGTCTTCCTGGGTCGCCTTCAGCGACAGGGAGACACGCTCGCGGTCCATGTCGACGTCGAGGACCTCGACGGTGACTTCCTGGCCGACCTCGACAACCTCGGACGGGTGGTCGATGTGCTTCCAGGACAGCTCGGAGACGTGGACCAGACCGTCGACGCCACCCAGGTCCACGAAGGCACCGAAGTTGACGATCGAGGAGACCACACCGGAGCGGACCTGACCCTTCTGGAGGGTCGTGAGGAACGTCTGGCGGACCTCGGACTGGGTCTGCTCCAGCCAGGCACGGCGGGACAGGACCACGTTGTTGCGGTTCTTGTCCAGCTCGATGATCTTGGCCTCGAGCTCCTTGCCCACGTAGGGCTGGAGGTCGCGGACGCGGCGCATCTCGACCAGGGAGGCCGGGAGGAAGCCACGGAGGCCGATGTCGAGGATGAGACCACCCTTGACGACCTCGATGACGGTACCGGTGACGATCCCGTCCTCTTCCTTGATCTTCTCGATGGTGCCCCAGGCACGCTCGTACTGGGCGCGCTTCTTCGAGAGGATCAGGCGGCCTTCCTTGTCCTCCTTCTGGAGAACAAGGGCCTCGATCTCGTCACCGACGGCGACGACCTCGTTGGGGTCGACGTCGTGCTTGATCGAGAGTTCGCGGCTCGGGATGACACCTTCGGTCTTGTAACCGATGTCGAGCAGGACCTCGTC
Organism: Streptomyces sp. NPDC001220; assembly: GCF_053597895.1. NCBI lineage: Bacteria > Bacillati > Actinomycetota > Actinomycetes > Kitasatosporales > Streptomycetaceae > Streptomyces > Streptomyces sp. NPDC001220. The sequence continues at coordinate 102,185 of NZ_JBSFJE010000011.1, read as the reverse complement.
CCGGTCGACCTTCACGATGACGCCGTCGACGATGTCGCCGTCGTTGAAGTACTTGATCGTCTCGTCGATCGCGGCGAGGAAAGCTTCCTCGTTACCGATGTCGTTGACCGCTACCTGCGGGGTGGTGGCGGTGGTCTCGGTGCTGCTCGTCATGTGAGAAAGGGCTCCGGTACGGACATTGAAGTCGTAGGTACTGCTTACGCCGGGAGCCTGTTTCGCTCTGTAGAAGCCGGACAGCCTAGGAAGCGCCACCTGAAACACTGGTGACGCCTCGACAACCGAGGGGACATACAACAGATGCGAGCGCAGCCTGCTACGTCTGAGGTGCGCAGGCCCGCAGCGCAACTTGTAGCATACGGGGGCAGCCGGGCAGGGTCAATGCGCGAAGGCGCACACCCGGGGCGGATCGCCGCATACCCGGCACAAAAGCCGTCCCGCGAGGCCACGCAGGCCCGACAGACCTCCTCCGTGACACCCCCCTGAACGGGTTGCACGGAAGAGTACGACGAGGGAGCCGATCATCCAAGAGCCCGATTCGTTCGACCTCGAAGAGGCCGGGTCACACCCCGGAACAGAGGGCGATCCCGAAGCCACCCGGCGTGCCGCCGGGGTCACGGAGAGCAGCCGCGCCAACCGAAGCTGGTGGGATCGCAACGCCGACGAGTACCAGGTCGAGCACGGCACGTTCCTGGGCGACGACCGTTTCGTGTGGGGTCCCGAGGGCCTCGACGAGGTGGAGGCGGAGCTGCTCGGGCCGCCGGAGGACCTCAAGGGCAAGGACGTCCTGGAGATCGGTGCCGGCGCGGCCCAGTGCTCGCGCTGGCTGGCCGCCCAGGGTGCCCGTCCGGTCGCCCTGGATCTCTCGCACCGCCAGCTCCAGCACGCGCTGCGCATCGGCGGATCGTTTCCCCTCGTCTGCGCCGACGCCGGCGCGCTGCCCTTCGCCGACGGCTCCTTCGACCTGGCGTGCTCGGCGTACGGCGCGCTCCCCTTCGTCGCCGACCCGCGCCTGGTGCTGCGCGAGGTGCGGCGGGTGCTGCGCCCGGGGGGCCGCTTCGTCTTCTCCGTGACGCACCCGATCCGCTGGGCGTTCCCGGACGAGCCGGGCCCCGAGGGCCTCTCGGTCTCCGCCTCCTACTTCGACCGCACGCCCTACGTCGAGCAGGACGAGGAGGGCCACGCGGTGTACGTCGAGCACCACCGCACGCTCGGCGACCGGGTCCGGGACATCGTCTCCGCGGACCTGCGCCTGGTCGACCTGGTGGAGCCGGAGTGGCCGGCCTGGAACACCGCCGAATGGGGCGGCTGGTCGCCGCTGCGGGGCGGCCTCGTGCCGGGGACCGCGATCTTCGTGTGCGAGCGGACCTGAGCCGCCGGCGGCTCGTACAAAGGCACGCGCGCGAGAGCACGCGCGTGAGAGCACGCGCGCGTGGGGGCGTCTTCGGCGGCCGTAAGACACTAGGGCCGTGATCCGTTACGACGCCCTGGACGCGCTGCCCGTAAGACAGGCCCTGCCCGGTCTGGACGACGCCCTGGCCGGGCCCGGCACCGCCGTCCTGGTGGCACCGCCCGGCACCGGCAAGACGACGCTGGTGCCGCTGGCGCTGGCCGGGCTGCTGGACGGCGGCCGGCCCGCGCGGCGGGTGGTCGTGGCGGAGCCACGCCGGATCGCGGCGCGCGCGGCGGCCCGCCGGATGGCCTGGCTGCTCGGTGAGCAGGTCGGGCGGAGCGTCGGCTACACCGTGCGCGGCGAACGCGTCGTGGGCCCCTACGCGCGCGTGGAGGTCGTCACGACCGGTGTGCTGTTGCAGCGCCTGCAACGCGACCAGGAGCTTTCGGGCGTGGACGTCGTCGTCCTGGACGAGTGCCACGAGCGGCATCTGGACGCCGACACGGTGGCGGCCTTCCTCTGGGACGTTCGCGAGACGCTCCGCCCGGAGCTGCGCCTGGTGGCCGCCTCGGCGACCACGGACGCGCAGGGGTGGGCGCGGCTGCTGGGCGGTGCGCCGGTGGTCGAGGCGGACGGCGTGTCGTACCCGGTGGAGGTGGTGTGGGCCCCGCCGGCGCGTCCGGTGCGGCCGCCGCACGGGATGCGCGTGGACCCGGCGCTCCTGACGCATGTGGCGTCGGTGGTGCGGCGGGCTCTGGCCGAGCGGCCGGGGGACGTGCTGTGCTTCCTGCCGGGCGTGGGCGAGATCGCGCGGGTGGCCGGCCTGTTGGGTGACCTGGGGGACGTGGCGGTGCTCCAGGTCCACGGCCGGGCACCGGCGTCCGTGCAGGACGCGGTGCTGGCGCCCGGGGAGCGGCGCCGGGTGGTCCTGGCCACGGCGGTCGCCGAGTCGTCGCTCACCGTGCCCGGGGTGCGGGTGGTCGTCGACTCCGGGCTGGCGCGGGAGCCGCGGGTCGACCACGCGCGCGGGCTGAGCGCGCTGGCGACGGTACGGGCGTCGCGGGCGGCCGGACGGCAGCGGGCGGGCCGGGCCGGGCGGGAGGCTCCGGGAGCGGTGTACCGCTGCTGGTCCGAGGCGGAGGATGCTCGCCTGACCGCCTTTCCGGCGCCGGAGATCAAGGTGGCCGATCTGACGGCCTTCGCCCTTCAGGCGGCCTGCTGGGGTGATCCCGGGGCCGCCGGGCTGGCGCTGCTCGATCCGCCGCCGGGCGGGGCGATGGCGGCGGCGCGGGAGGTGCTGACGGCGATCGGGGCGGTCGACCCCGCCGGACGGGCCACGGAACGGGGGCTGCGGCTGGCCCGGCTGGGGGTGCATCCGCGGCTGGGGCGGGCGTTGCTGGACGGCCCGGGCGGAAGTGCCGAGGTGGTCGCCTTGCTGAGCGAGGAGCCGCCGCGGGAGTACGGCGACGACCTGGCCGGCGCGCTGCGGGCGGCCCGGCGTGGCGGCGACGCCTACGCCGGCCGGTGGCACGCGGAGGTACGCCGGCTCCGGGCGGGCGGCCGGGGCACCTCGGCCGGCACGGTGGACGACCAGCGCACCTCGGCCGGCACGGTGGACGACCAGCGCACCCCGGCCGGCACGACGGGCGACCGCACAGCAGACCACCAGCGCACCTCGGCCGGTTCGGTGGGCGACCGCACGGGAGGCAACCGCTCGGTGGACGACCGCTCGGGAGGCAACCGCTCGGTGGACGACCGCTCGGGAGGCAACCGCTCGGGAGGCAACCGCTCGGTGGACGACCGCTCGGGAGGCAACCGCTCGGTGGACGACCGCTCGGTGGGCGACCGCATGGTGGGACTCGTCGCCGCTCTCGCCTTTCCCGAGCGCGTCGCCAAGGCCGACGGCGGGTCGTATCTCATGGCCTCCGGCACCCGGGCCGAGCTCGCCGACGGCAGCCCGCTGCGCGGCGCCCCATGGCTCTCGGTGGCCGTCGCGGACCGTCCCCTCGGCAGAGGGCACGCGCGCGTGCGGCTCGCCGCGGTGGTGGACGAGGCCACGGCCAGGTCGGCGGCCGGGTCGCTGTACTCCGAGGACCAGGAGGTCCGGTGGGCCGACGGGGACATCGTGGCGCGGCGCGTGGAGCGGCTCGGGGCGATCGAGCTCGTGGTGCGGCCGCTGCGGGACGCCGACCCGGCCCTCGTCCGCGCCGCGCTCCTCGACGGGCTGCGGCAGGAGGGGCTCGGCCTGCTGCGGTGGACGCCCGACGCGGCGGTACTGCGGCAGCGGCTCGCGTTCCTGCGGCTGCGCCTCGGGGAGCCCTGGCCCGACGTCTGCGAGGACGCGCTGCACGCGCGCGTGGACGAGTGGCTGGAACCGGAGCTGAGCCGGGCCCGGCGCCGGGCCGACCTCGGGCGGATCGACGCCGGGGAGGCGCTGCGGCGGCTGCTGCCGTGGGCGAGCGGCGAGGCGGGCCGGCTCGACGAGCTGGCGCCCGAGCGGATCGTCGTACCCAGTGGGTCACGGATCCGGGTCGACTACGGGAACCCCGAGCAGCCCGTGCTCGCCGTGAAGGTGCAGGAGATGTTCGGGGCGCAGGAGTCACCGGCCGTGGCCGGGGTGCCGGTGCTCGTGCATCTGCTGTCGCCCGCCGGGCGCCCCGCCGCCGTCACCGCCGACCTCGCCTCCTTCTGGCGGGACGGGTACAAGGGCGTACGGGCCGAACTGCGCGGTCGGTATCCGAAGCATCCCTGGCCCGAGGACCCGGCGTCCGCCGAGCCCACCCGGCACACCAACGCGCGGCTCAGGCGCTGACCGGTTCCGGGACCGTGGAGGCGGCCGGTTCCGGGTCGGCCGGGCGGCGGCCGAAGGCTTCCAGACAGAGCGAGAGGGCGAGCAGCGCGATGCCGAGGGAGAGGAAGCCCCACGGGAGGTAGGAGGTCAGCATCAGGACGAGGGTGCGGTTCTGCTTGACCAGGGCGACCGTGTGCTCGATGTAGTCCTCGCGCATCTTCACGTCGCCGGCGAAGGCCGTCACCTTGGCGCGGCCGCCCAGCAGGGTGCCGCCGCGCAGTTCCTCCTTGTGGATCTCCTCGCCGTAGACGGGTGCCCCGGTGACGGGCTCGACCCAGAACTTGCGGACCGTGGTGTACCAGCGGGTGGTGCCGGTCTTGGCGACGGTCTCGGGGGTGATGCCCTGTACCGGCATCTTCTTGGGCATGGGGACCTTGGTCCAGGGGATGGTCTGCTCGAAGTAGTAGACCTCGACGCCCCGGAAGGTCTGCGTCCCCTTGTAGTGGATGGGGTTGGTGGTGCGGGTCTGCGCGTCGAAGTACTCGTAGTCCCGCTTCTCGGTCAGGAACGGCCACTTGAACTCGATGCCGTCCCGTCTGACCGGGTCCCCGTCGACCATCTCGCCGGTGGCGTGGACGGGTTCCTGGCTGTGGGCGTCGAAGATGTAGCGCTCGGGGATCTCGGAGACCATCTTGCCGTCAGGGCCCTGCACGTAGGACAGGCCGTCCCAGACGACGACGTCCCGTCCCGCCGTCTTCTCGATCTTCTTCGCGGCCGCCACATCGCCCTTGAGGGTCTGCACGATGGTGACCCTGGGGACCTTCTTCGCCTTCATGGTGCCGTAGTCGAGGAGCGTGGCGTCCTTCGCCTCCAGGACCATGTCCTGGTACTGGTTGGCGGGGATCTTGGCCAGGCGCGGGAAGGCGTACCAGCGCAGCAGCGGGGACAGTGCCGCGAAGAACACGGCGCAGGCGAGCAGGACCAGACTGGCCTTGCGGCGCATCTCGGCCTCCCGGGGCGGCGGTTACGGATGGGACGGCACCGTTGTGAGCAGCGGCTTGGGGGATGTCTTCCCGGCCGGCGACCCCAGGGCGCCGATCGTGACGACGAGGACCAGTGCGAGGGCGAGACCGGTCGCGGCGGCGATCAGGGCACGCATGCGGGGCCTCCCGACGGCCGGCTGCTTCCCGACGGTCTTCCTGATGGATCGTCAGGTGCGGGCACCGTAGCAACGGGAGGGTGAGATGAGAACAGGTCGTACGACGGCGAAGGGCGCCGTCCCGCGTCGGCGGGAGGGCGCCCTCGTGGTCGTACGGCCGTGGTTCAGGGGGTGGCGGAGGCGCTCGGGGAGGCGGAGGCCGACGCGGACTCGGACGCGGACGGGCTCGGCGACGGGCTCGGCGAGGTGTCGGCCGCGGCGACCGTCAGTTCGACGGTGAGGGTCGCGCCGCCGGTGGTGGTGATGCGGAGCAGGAACGTGCCGGTGGTGTCGTCCGCGTACAGCTTGGGCAGCGTGAGCAGGCCGTTCTTGTCCGTCTTGAGGTCCGTGAGGGTCCGGACGGGGTTGCCGTTCGCGTCCTTGAAGTACGGGCCCTTGTCGTTCTCGGTGCTGTCGTCCGCCGACTTGACGAGCGTGGCGGTGGCGGCGACCTGGTCGGCGACGGCGCCCTGGTAGGTGGCCTTCGCCTGCACCTGGTCGGCGAATTCGGCGCCGGGGGTGCTGGTGAGCGCGGTGGTGTCGGCGAGGGCGAGGGTGTCGGCGGCGCGCGCGGTGACACTCGCCGCGTAGTCGACGCCCTTCGCCGTACGGCCCGCCACACTGGCGCGGACCGTGAAGTCGCCGGTCTTCTCGCCCGCCTGGAGCGCCGGTGCGACCGCGACGCCCTTGCTGTCGGTGGTGACCGTGGCGACGCTCTCGCCGCCGGTGAAGGTCGCGTCCGTGTCCCCGACGATGGTGAACCGGACCCGGACCTTGGCGACGATCCGGCCCGCCTTGGTCTCCGCGCGCGTGCTGATCCTCTTGGTGAACGCGTCGCCTGCCATCGCCGTGAGCTTGGCGGTGCCCGCGTCCTCCAGGTGGTCCACGGTGTCGGTGGCCGTGGGCGGCAGGCTCGGGGTCGTGCTCGGGCCGCCCGGCTTCGGCTCGTCGGGCTTCGGGGTCCCCGGCGCAGTGGGCGTCGGGGAGCCGCTGGGACCGCTGGAGCCGGAACCGCTGCCGGGCTTGCCGTCGTCGCTGCGGTGGCTGGGCACGGTGCCGGTGCCGTTCGGGACCGAGTGGGTGCCCTTGCGGTAGAACTCGTACCAGGACAGCACCAGGTTGAGGTAGTCCTGCGAGTTGTTGTAGCTGAGGATCGCGCTGTTCATGTCGGCCTGGACGGACAGGTCCCAGCCGTTGCGGCACAGGTAGTGGCCGGCGGCGAGCGCCGCGTCGTAGACGTTGTTGGGGTCCTTGACGCCGTCGCCGTTGCCGTCGCGGCCCGCCCACGCCCAGGTCGAGGGGATGAACTGCATGGGGCCGACGGCCTGGTCGTACTGGCTGTTGCCGTCGTACTGGCCGCCGTCGGTGTCCGGGATGAGCGCGAACCCGTTGCCGTCGAGCTGCGGGCCCAGGATCCGGTGCAGGGTGTTGCCCTCGGCGTCGACGTCGCCGCCGCGGGCCTGCCCCGACTCCACCTTGCCGATGGCGGCGAGCAGCTGCCAGGGCAGGTTGCAGCCCGGCTTGGAGCCGCGCAGCTCCGCCTCGGCCTTCTTGTAGGCGTCGAGGACGGTGGCGGGTATGCCCGCCTCGGCCGCGCCCCGGGAGACGGCGGTGCCGATGCTCGACGAGGAGGCGGTGGGACTGGGGCTGGGGTTGGGGCTGTTGAGCGGCGGCAGGTCCGTGTAGTACGGCGAGTTGCCGGTGGCGCCGTCGGCCGCGCCGGCTCCGTCGGGTGCGGAGGTGCTGGCACCGGCGTTCGCCTGCCGGCCCGTGTCGCCGCCCGTCGCACCCGGTGCCTGGGACGCGGACAGAGCCGCTACCGCCAACGCGGCCGCGGCGGTCGTCGCCGCTCCCTTGCGCAGCCGCCTGCCGAATTGCGCCGCCATAAGGTGAACCCCTCCCATGGGCGCCTTCTGAGCGCCCGTCTCCGTCTGCCTGCTCGCCTCTGGTGTGACGGTTGGCCTGGTGCTGCGGTTGCCCCCTGTTACCTCTTTCCATTGGTGAGGTAGCGCATCCGTGGTACACGCCGGGGCGGCGACCCAGGCGACACTACGACAACTTCCATTCCGCGGACACCCGGCGGTGCCCGATTTTCACCAGTTGGCCATTACCCGTTGAACGATGGTGGTGTCGCGGATACTTGCCGTACGCGATCACTTGTTCGGCGCTCCGGCCGCCGACTGCTCCAGGGAGACCGGGTGCCGTTCACTCTCAGCCACGCCGCCGCCGTACTGCCCGCCGTGCGCGACGACGGGACCGGGCGCGGACGGCTGGTGCCGGCGGTGCTCTTCGCCGGGTCCTTCTCCCCCGACCTCACCTACTACGCGGCGAGCGCGGTGCCGGACGCGATGGAGTTCGGCCGGTTCACGCACTCCTTCACCGGTGTCTTCACCGTGGACGTGCTCTTCTCCTGGGCGCTGGCGGCGCTGTGGGTGCTGGTACGGGAGCCGCTCGTGGCCCTGCTGCCCCGGACCCGGCAGGGGCGCCCGGCGGCCCTGCTGCGCTGCGGGGCGCCACGCGCGCGTGCCGCTCTTTCCGTCGCCGCCCGGTGGTACGTCTCCGCCGTGCTCGGCGCGCTCACCCATGTCGTCTGGGACGCGTTCACCCACCACGACCGCTGGGGGACCCGGCTGATCCCCGCGATCGGCCGCAACGTCGCGGGCGTACCGCTCTACACCCTGCTCCAGTACGGCACTTCGGCGGTGGCCGCGGCCGTGCTCGCCGTGTTCGTGCTCCGTGCGCTACGGCGGGCCCCGGCCGGGGAGCCGGTGGGGGTGCCGCTGCTGTCCGTACGGGACCGGTGGTGGGCCGGGGCAGGGATCGCGGGCTGCGCGCTGGTGGCCGCGGTGCAGCGGGCCACGCGGTGGTGGGCCTACTGGGATTCGACGGCGAAGCCCTGGGAGCTGCTGCCGACGGTGCTCTTCGGGGCGGGCGCGGGGCTGCTGCTCGGGGTGCTCGGGTATGCGGCGACGGTCAGGGTGTGGCGTCCGGCTCCGGTGGCCGGCGGTGTGCGCCGGAACCCTTCGGCCGTTCGGTGAGGGTGGCCACGAAGACGGTCATGGTGCGGGGGCGGCGGGGGCCGGGGAGCGTGCTGAGGAGCAGCGCGAGATAGCTGCGGGCGAGATCGAGCCACTGCCGCGGGTCGGGGCGGGTGCGGAGTCTGCGCCGGAGGCGGGCGACCGCTTTGCGCACGGTGACGGCGAGGTCGGTGGGGATGTGGGCGGAGCTGGCGCCGGGTGCCATGGCCGGGGCCGACGAGGCCGCCGTGACCTGCGCCGCGGCGGAGCGGACCTTGGCCGGGGGCCTGATCTGGGGCGTCCGGCCGTGAAGCATGCGTATACCCATGCCCGCATCCTTGCCGTTGCCGGGTACGGGGGCGTTCTGACGGGGTCCAGCTGAGTGACGCCGTTGCGCCGACGACCGGCAGCGAGCGCCGCTCCACCGGTGTCGTGGAGTGGCGCCCGCCGCCGGCTGCCGGGAACCCCCGCCGGCTCTCGCCGGAGGCTAGTGCGCTGCTGATTCCCAGTCCGTGCCCACGCCGACCGAGACGTCCAGCGGGGCCCTGAGGTGGACCGCGTCGGCCATCTCACGGCGGAGGATCGCCTCGACCTCGGTGCGCTCGCCGGGGGCGATCTCCAGGACGATTTCGTCGTGGACCTGGAGGAGCATCCGGGACTTCAGTTCCGCCTCGCGCAGCGCGCCGTCCACCTTCAGCATGGCCAGCTTGACGATGTCCGCCGCGGTGCCCTGGATGGGCGCGTTGAGCGCCATCCGCTCGGCCGCCTCGCGGCGCTGGCGGTTGTCGCTGTTGAGGTCGGGGAGGTAGCGGCGGCGGCCGAAGAGTGTCGCCGTGTAGCCGGTCGCCCGGGCCTCGTCCACGACCCGGCGCAGATAGTCACGGACGCCGCCGAACCGCTCGAAGTAGGTGTCCATCAAGGCCCGGGCCTCGCCGGCGTCGATGTTCAGCTGCTGGGAGAGGCCGAACGCCGACAGTCCGTAGGCGAGGCCGTACGACATCGCCTTGATCTTGCGGCGCATCTCCGCGTCGACGGCCGAGCGGTCGACGGAGAACACCTGGGAGGCGACCGTGGTGTGCAGGTCCTCGCCGGAGGTGAACGCCTCGATCAGGCCCTCGTCCTCGGAGAGATGGGCCATCACCCGCAGTTCGATCTGGCTGTAGTCGGCCGTCATCAGCGACTCGAAGCCCTCGCCCACCACGAAGCCCCGGCGGATCGCCCGGCCCTCGTCGGTACGGACCGGGATGTTCTGGAGGTTCGGGTCCGTGGAGGAGAGCCGGCCGGTCGCGGCCACCGTCTGGTTGAACGTGGTGTGGATACGGCCGTCCGCCGCCACCGTCTTGATCAGGCCCTCGACGGTCACCCGCAGCTTGGCCTGCTCACGGTGGCGGAGCATGATCACCGGCAGTTCGTTCTCGGTCTGGCCGGCCAGCCAGGCGAGTGCGTCGGCGTCGGTGGTGTAACCGGTCTTGGTCTTCTTCGTCTTGGGCAGCGCCAGCTCGCCGAAGAGGACCTCCTGGAGCTGCTTGGGCGAGCCCAGGTTGAACTCGTGCCCGGCCGCCGCGTGCGCCTCCTTCACGGCCTGCTGGACCGCGCCCGCGAACATCTGCTCCATCGCTTCCAGATGCGCGCGGTCGGCCGCGATGCCGTGCCGCTCCATGCGGGCGAGGAGGACGGAGGTCGGCAGCTCCATGTCACGGAGCAGGTCCGCCGCGCCGACCTCCTGGAGCCGGCCCTCGAAGGCCTCGCCCAGGTCGAGGATCGCGCGGGCCTGGATCATCAGCGCCTCGGCCTCGGCGCCGTCGTCCGCGCCGAAGGCCAGCTGACCGTCGGCCGCCGCGGCCGGCGCCAGCTCCCGGTGCAGGTACTCCAGGGACAGCGCGTCCAGGTCGAAGGAGCGGCGGCCGGGCTTGACCAGATAGGCGGCGAGCGCGGTGTCCATGGTGACGCCGTCGATGCTCCAGCCGTGCTCGGCGAAGACCCGCATGGCGCCCTTGGCGTTGTGGAAGACCTTGGGCCGCGCCGCGTCGGTCAGCCAGGCCGTCCACGCGTTCTCGTCGGCCTCGTCCAGCTCGGCGGGGTCGAACCAGGCCGCCGCTCCCCCGGCCGCGGCCAGCGCGACCTCGGCGACCGAGCCGGTGCCGAGCGCCCAGGTGCCGACGGTGGCGATGCCCAGCGCCTGCGTGCCGTGCTCGGCGAGCCAGCCGGTCAGCTCGCCGGTGCCGAGGACGGTGCCGTCCACCGCCACGCCCGCCTCGGGGGCCGGCGTGGCCTCGGCCTCCTCGGCGCCGGGGTCGACGGCGTAGAGCCGCTCGCGCAGCGACGGGTTACGGATCTCCAGGGTGTCAAGGATCATCGCGACGTTCTTGCGGTCGTACGGCGCGCGCTCCAGGTCGGCGACCGTCTTCGGCAGCTCGACCCGGCGCTCCAGCTCGGTGAGCCGGCGGTTGAGCTTGACCGACTCCAGGTGGTCGCGGAGGTTCTGGCCGGCCTTGCCCTTCACCTCGTCGACGCGCTCCACCAGCTCGGTGAAGGAACCGAACTGGTTGATCCACTTCGCGGCCGTCTTCTCGCCGACGCCGGGGATGCCGGGGAGGTTGTCGGACGGGTCGCCGCGCAGGGCCGCGAAGTCGGGGTACTGGGCGGGCGTCAAGCCGTACTTCTCGAAAACCTTCTCCGGGGTGAACCGGGTCAGCTCGGAGACGCCCTTCGTCGGATAGAGGACCGTGGTGTGCTCGGTGACCAGCTGGAAGGAGTCACGGTCGCCGGTGACGATCAGGACCTCGAAGCCCGCGGCCTCGGCCTGGGTGGCGAGGGTGGCGATGATGTCGTCGGCCTCGAAGCCCTCGACGGCGAAGCGCTGCGCGTGCATCGCGTCGAGCAGCTCGCCGATCAGCTCCACCTGGCCCTTGAACTCGTCCGGCGTCTTGGAGCGGTTCGCCTTGTACTCGGTGAACTCCTCGGAGCGCCAGGTCTTGCGCGAGACGTCGAAGGCCACCGCGAAGTGGGTGGGCGCCTCGTCACGCAGGGTGTTGGCCAGCATCGACGCGAAACCGTAGATCGCGTTCGTCGGCTGGCCCGTCGCGGTCGTGAAGTTCTCCGCGGGCAGCGCGAAGAACGCGCGGTAGGCCAGCGAGTGCCCGTCCATGAGCATCAGCCGGGGACGGGTCCCACTGGGGGTCTTGTCGGTCTTCTTCGATGCTGTCTCTGCCACGCCCCCGATCCTGCCACGCCGCACTGACAGCGAGGGCCGACGGTTCGGGTCGCGATGGCCCCGGCACCGCCGGACAGCGCCCGTCGGGGCTGATCGCCGTCCCGGCCGGGAAACCCGAGAGCGGGGCGAGCCGGGAGGGGCGGCGCGGTCGGGCACGGGTTCCGGCGCGCACGGCCGACGGCGCGAGCACCGGTTCCGGCACGCACGGCCGACAGCGCGAGCACCGGTTCCGGCACGCACGGCCGACAGCGCGAGCACCGGTTCCGGCACGCACGGCCGACAGCGCGAGCACCGGTTCCGGCACGCACGGC
>NZ_JBSFJE010000011.1:0-90167 GCF_053597895.1 Streptomyces sp. NPDC001220 | reverse complement strand
GGCCGACAGCGCGGGCACCGGTTCCGGCGCCCTCGGCCGACCGCCCTCGATCGCTGTCGGCGGCGCGTGCGAGTATTCCGATGCACAGGGCACTGGTGCCGGCGTAGAGGGAGATGCGATGGCGACGAAGCCGCCCAAGGGGGACCCGGTCCAGGACGCGCCGCGGGTCGCGGAGCCGAAGCACGCGGCCGCGGGGCTGCCGGCCATCGGGCACACCCTGCGCATCGCCCAGCAGCAGATGGGGGTGAGGCGCACCGCGCTGACGCTGCTTCGGGTCAATCAGAAGGACGGCTTCGACTGCCCCGGCTGCGCCTGGCCGGAGCCCGATCACCGGCACGCCGCCGAATTCTGCGAGAACGGCGCCAAGGCCGTCGCCGAGGAGGCCACCCTGCGCCGGGTGACGCCCGAGTTCTTCGCCGAGCACCCGGTCGCCGATCTGCACCACCGCAGCGGCTACTGGCTCGGCCAGCAGGGCCGGCTCACCCACCCCATGTATCTCGCCGAGGGCGCCGCCCACTACGAACCGGTCGGCTGGGAGCGTGCGTTCGACATCATCGGGGAGGAGATCGCCGCCCTCGGCTCCCCCGACGAGGCCGTCTTCTACACCTCGGGCCGGACCAGCAACGAGGCCGCGTTCCTGTACCAGCTGTTCGCACGCGAGCTGGGCACCAACAACCTGCCGGACTGCTCCAACATGTGCCACGAGTCCTCGGGCACGGCGCTCAGCGAGACCATCGGCATCGGCAAGGGCAGCGTCCTGCTCGAAGACCTCTACAAGGCCGACCTGATCGTCGTCGCCGGGCAGAACCCGGGGACCAACCACCCCCGCATGCTGTCGGCCCTGGAGAAGGCCAAGGCGGGCGGCGCGAAGATCATCAGCGTCAACCCGCTCCCGGAGGCCGGCCTGGAGCGGTTCAAGAACCCGCAGACCCCCCAGGGCATGCTCAAGGGCGCCGCGCTCACCGACCTGTTCCTGCAGATCCGGATCGGCGGCGACCAGGCCCTGTTCCGGCTCCTCAACAAGCTGATCCTGGAGACCGAGGGCGCGGTCGACGAGGAGTTCGTACGCGAACACACCCACGGCTACGAGGAGTTCACCCAGGCCGCCCGCGCCGCCGACTGGGACGAGACGCTCGCCGCCACCGGTCTCGCCCGCGCGGAGATCGAGGAGGCGCTGCGCATGGTGCTCGCCTCCGAGCGCACGATCGTCTGCTGGGCCATGGGTCTGACCCAGCACAAGCACTCGGTCCCCACGATCCGCGAGGTCGTCAACTTCCTGCTGCTGCGCGGCAACATCGGCCGCACCGGCGCGGGCGTGTGCCCGGTGCGCGGCCACTCGAACGTGCAGGGCGACCGCACGATGGGCATCTTCGAGCGCCCGGCCCCGGCCTTCCTGGACGCCCTGGAGAAGGAGTTCGGCTTCGCGCCCCCGCGTGAGCACGGCTTCGACGTCGTCCGGGCCATCCGCGCGCTCCGCGACGGCGAGGCGAAGGTCTTCTTCGCGATGGGCGGCAACTTCGTCTCCGCCACCCCCGACACGGAGGTCACCGAGGCGGCGATGCGGCGGGCGCGGCTGACCGTGCACGTGTCGACGAAGCTCAACCGCTCGCACGTCGTGACGGGTGCGCGGGCGCTGATCCTGCCGACGCTCGGCCGCACCGAGCGCGATCTCCAGGGCAGCGGCGAGCAGTTCGTCACCGTCGAGGACTCGATGGGCATGGTGCACGCCTCGCGCGGGCGCCTGGAGCCCGCGAGCCCGCATCTGCTGTCGGAGCCGGCCATCGTGTGCCGGCTCGCCCGCCGGGTGCTCGGTGCCGAGAGCGCCACTCCCTGGGAGGAGTTCGAGAAGGACTACGCGACCGTCCGCGACCGCATCGCGCGCGTGATCCCCGGTTTCCAGGACTTCAACGCGCGTGTGGCGCAGCCGGGCGGCTTCGTGCTGCCGCACGGCCCGCGCGACGAGCGCCGCTTCCCGACCGCCACCGGCAAGGCGAACTTCACGGCGGCGGGCGTCGAGTACCCCGAACTGCCCGAGGGACGGCTGCTGTTGCAGACGCTGCGCTCGCACGACCAGTACAACACCACGATCTACGGTCTGGACGACCGCTACCGGGGCATCAGGAACGGCCGCCGGGTGGTGCTGGTGAACCCGCAGGACGCGCGGGCTCTGGGTGTCGCCGACGGGTCGTACGTCGATCTGGTGAGCGAGTGGAAGGACGGCGTGGAGCGGCGGGCGCCGGGCTTCCGGGTGGTGCACTATCCGACGGCCCGGGGCTGCGCGGCCGCGTACTACCCGGAGACCAACGTGCTGGTGCCGCTCGACGCGACCGCCGACACCAGCAACACCCCGGCCAGCAAGTCCGTCGTGGTCCGCCTGGAGAGCGGTGTGCCGCAGCCGGCGCCCGTCATCTGAGCAAACGCTCAGTCCGTCTGGAAGAATCGACGGCCTACTGAGCGTTTGCTCAGCGGAGAGAGACAGCCGCATGACGATCGGAGCCGGCCCATGGGCGAGCAGCAGCGAGTGAAGTTCCCGCAGGAGGTCATCGACGAGTACGCCGCCCTCGGTGTCGACCTGCCCGCCCTGTTCTCGGCGGGTCACCTCGGCACCCGGATGGGCGTGCAGATCATCGAGGCCTCGGCGGACCGGGTCGTCGGCACCATGCCGGTGGAGGGCAACACCCAGCCGTACGGACTGCTGCACGGGGGGGCCAGCGCGGTGCTGGCGGAGACCCTGGGGTCGGTCGGGTCGATGCTGCACGGCGGCAGCTCGAAGATCGCGGTCGGCGTCGACCTGAACTGCACGCACCACCGCGGGGCCCGCTCCGGCCTGGTCACCGGCGTGGCCACGCCCGTCCACCGGGGACGTTCCACGGCGACGTACGAGATCGTGATCAGCGACGAGGAGGGCCGCCGGGTGTGCACGGCCCGACTCACCTGCCTGCTGCGCGACCTGAAGGGCGACTCGCTCCCCTCCGCACCCCAGGGCTGAGCACCCTCACCCCGGGGCCGAGCACCTTCGCCCCCGCAGGGCCGCGTGCCCTCGCCCCGGGGTTGAACACCTTCGACCCCGCAGGGCTGCGCATCTTCGACTCCGCCGGGCCGCGCGCCCTCGGCCCCGCAGGGCTGAGCACCCTCGGCCCCGCAGGGCTGAGCACCCTCGCCCCGAAACTGGGCACCTTCGACCCCGCAGGGCCGAGCACCTTCAACCCCCGCAGGGCTGCGCCCCGGCCGCCGCCGCTCAAGGCCGAGGCCCGTCGGTGACGGGCCCATTGCCCCCCGCCGTCCCCGCCCTTAACGTCGGCGCATGGGACGGCGAGGAGGCACCCTGCCGGGTGGAGCGACGGCACTGGGTCTTGGCCTCGCTCTGCTGACCGGCTGCGGCACCACCGGCACCACCGGCACCCCCGCTCACACCGCCTCGGACTCCGCGTCACCTTCGGCGTCACCGTCGGCGACCTCCGACGCCGCGCTGTGCGCCGCGATCGTCGCGCACTGGTCGCGCGAGGTGCTCGACAGCGGTACCTACGGCGACTACCAGTCGATGGGGCTGTCCAACGGGCAGTACGAGATCCTCCGGGACGTCGTGGACGCCGCGCGGGACGTGAAACACCGTCAGGGTGCCGCTGCCGCCGACCGGTTGATCGAGCGCCGGTCGCGTGCCGCCTGCACCGGGCGATACCGCGACGGCGCGCCGACGGGAGGCCCCTGGCAGTGAGCGGAACGACCGGCATCGGCCCCGTCGAGCCGGGCGAGGGCACCCACGGCTGGGACCTCCCCGAGCCGGAACCCGCCTCTGCCCCGCGCCCCGGCCGGCGTCGCGCCGCCCTTGCCCTGGCCGTGACCGCCGCCGTGCTGGCCGGGGGCGGCTACCTCTACGCGACCCGGCCGCACCACCCGCCGCCGCCCGAAGTCCCTTACCCCGCGCAGACGGTGGCGTTCGCCTTCCTGGGCGACCGGCTCACTCCGCCCGGCGCCCCGATCCGCAGCTTCAGCTTCGCGGTGCGGATGAGCGTGCTGGAGGGACCACCGGTCACCGTGGACCGGATCAGCCAGCCCTACGCCGGCCTCTCACTGACCGAGACGCCCCGCGTCCCCTTCCGGACGAAGGCGGGCTCGCCGCGCGACGTCACGATAACCATGCATGTGACCGACTGTGCGACGGTTCCGAAGGACGCCGGACTTCCTTTCCTGGACGTAACTCTGCGTAATACGCGCGCAATACAAGTACAGAGTTTCATCCTGGGGTCCCGCTACGCACAACACCTGTCACGCGCCCTGAAAGTCGCCTGCAGCAACGGCCGGTAAGCGCTTCGAGTAATCACCAAAAGCCCCGAGACGCCTGATCCGATTACGGCGGGTCCTGCGGGTTCTCACCATGCGGACGGAGCGAATCGGCCTGAATTCCACTCTTCTCGACACCATGTACCGCTCTGCATTACCTCGTGTCATAACAAGAGCGTCACAGCATCGGTCAGACCCTCCTCCACGTTCCCTCAGCCCGCTTAGAGTCACGGCCAGTCACGGCGCCGTTGAAATCTTCACTTCGACAGGGCGCCCGACTCGACCGTTTCCACGGGGATGCGGTTGTTCAGGGGAAAGGACTGATCGTGCGTCAACGTTCGCTCATCGCCATCACCGCAGCTCTGGCAGCGGGAGCACTCACCCTCACCGCCTGCGGCTCGCGCGACAGCGGCGACAAGGGCTCCGACTCGGGCAGCGGTGGCACCACGGTCACCATCGGCGTCGACGCCCCGCTGACCGGCGACCTGTCCGCGCTCGGCCTGGGTATCAAGAACTCGGTGGACCTGGCGGTCAAGCAGGCCAACAAGAAGAAGTACGTCGACGGCGTCACCTTCAAGATCGAGGCCAAGGACGACCAGGCCCAGCCCTCCTCCGGCCAGGCCAACGCCTCCGCCTTCGTCAGCGACAACAACGTCTACGGCGTGGTCGGCCCGCTGAACTCCTCCGTCGCCCAGTCGATGCAGAAGGTGTTCGACGACGCCAAGCTGGTCGAGGTCTCCCCGGCCAACACCAACCCGGCGCTGACCCAGGGCGACAACTGGCAGACGACGAAGGCGCGTCCGTACAAGTCGTACTTCCGTACCGCGACCACGGACGCCATCCAGGGCCCGTACGCCGCGCAGTACGTGTACAACACGGCGAAGCTGACCAAGGCCTTCATCATCGACGACAAGAAGACCTACGGCGCCGGCCTCGCCGCCACCTTCACCGACGAGTTCAAGAAGCTCGGCGGCAAGGTGGTCGGCACCGAGCACATCAACCCCGACTCCAAGGACTACTCCGCGGTCGTCACCAAGGTGAAGAACTCGGGCGCCACCGTGGTCTACTACGGCGGCGAGTACCCGCAGGCCGGTCCGCTGAGCAAGCAGCTCAAGGCCGCGGGCGCCAAGATCCCGCTGGTCGGCGGTGACGGCATTTACGCCGACGACTTCATCAAGCTGGCGGGCACCGCGGCCACCGGCGACATGGCCACCTCGGTCGGCGCCCCGGTCGAAACCCTCGACTCCGCCAAGGAGTTCGTCGCCAACTACAAGGCCGGCGGCTACACGGAGGCGTACGGCGCCTACGGCGGCTACTCCTACGACTCGGCCTGGTCGATCATCGAGGCCGTGAAGAAGGTCGTCGACGACAACGGCGGCAAGCTGCCGTCCGACGCCCGCGCGAAGATCACCGCCGCGGTGCAGAACGTCTCCTTCGACGGTGTGACCGGCAAGGTCTCCTTCGACGAGTACGGTGACGCGACCAACAAGCAGCTCACCGTCTACAAGGTCACGGGCGGGGCCTGGAAGGCCGCTACCTCCGGCACGTACACGCCGAGCAGCTGACCCACACCCGCCGCAGCACCGAGCCGCGCGGGGCGCTGTTCCACTGGCGCCCCGCGCGGACTCGCATCCGGCCTCATCCGTCGAACTTTCCGAACGTCTCGGAGGACATGCGGTGAACGAACTGCCGCAGCAGCTGGTCAACGGCCTGCTACTGGGATCCATGTACGGGCTGGTCGCCATCGGCTACACGATGGTCTATGGCATCGTCCAGCTCATCAACTTCGCCCACGGCGAGATCTTCATGACCGGCGCCTTCGGCGCACTCACGGTCTACGCGTACGTACTGCCCGGCGGTACCTCGATGTGGGTGGCCCTGCCGCTGATGCTGGTGGGCGCGATCATCGTGGCCGTCCTGGTCGCCGTGGGAGCGGAACGGTTCGCCTACCGTCCACTGCGCACCGCCCCGCGTCTCGCCCCCCTCATCACCGCCATCGGCCTCTCCCTGGCCCTCCAGCAGGCGGTGTGGGCCTGGTACCCCGAGGCGAAGTCCGCCCGCACCTTCCCGACCATCCCGGGCGGCCCCTTCAACATCGGCAACGTCACGATCCAGACCGGTGACATCTTCCTGGTGGTCGTGGCCCCGCTCAGCATGGCCTTCCTCGCCTACTTCGTGATGCGCACCCGCACCGGCCGGGGCATGCAGGCCACCGCCCAGGATCCGGACACCGCGAAGCTGATGGGCGTCAACACCGACCGCATCATCGTGATCGCGTTCGCCCTCGGTGCCGCCTTCGCCGCCGTCGGCGGTGTCGCCTACGGCCTCAAGTACGGCCAGATCGACTTCAAGATGGGCTTCCTGCTCGGTCTGAAGGCCTTCACCGCGGCCGTCCTCGGCGGTATCGGCAACATCTACGGCGCCATGCTCGGCGGACTCGTCCTCGGCGTCGCCGAGGCCCTGTCGACCGCCTACATCTCGGACATCCCCGGCATGGGCCAGTTCGGCAGCCAGTCCTGGGCCGACGTCTGGGCGTTCGTACTCCTCATCCTCGTACTGCTGTTCAGGCCACAGGGTCTGCTCGGCGAACGCGTCGCGGACAGGGCGTGACACCGATGACCACAGAGACCACCGCATCCGAGACCCCCGAGACCCCGGGGTCCCCCGAGACCGAGAGCGCCCCCGCGCCCGCCGCCTCCGGCCTCATCGGTCTGCCCGCCCCGCTGGGCCGGGCCCTCGCCACCGGCGGCGGCGCCCTCGCCGTCGTCTCCACGTTCATGTCCTGGACCTGGACCTCCGCGTTCCCCGGTGACCTCACGGTCTACGGCTACCCGGGCGGCCTGCAGGTCCTGGTCCTGATCGGCGGCCTCCTCACCACCCTGTTCGGACTCGCCTCCTACGGCGTGCGGGGCCTGGGCGCGCTGACGCCGGGCAGTGCCGAGAGCGCGCTGAAGATGGCCGCGCTGGGCACCTTCGCCACCGCCTGGTACACCGTCATCGCCATCAGCGACGAGCTCGGCGGTGTGGTCAACCTGGACCCGGGCGGCTTCGTCGTCGCGATCGCCACGCTCGCCGCCCTGGTCGGCGCGCTGGCCCTGCCGTTCGAGCGGCCGGAGCCCGACCCGGTCGACCCGGACGACACCGGCTGGGAGCTGTTCAGGCACAGGTCCCGGCAGAACTGGAGCACCTTCCGCGCGTCCTTCGCCGCCAAGGCGCCGGCCCCGGGCCGCCCGCTGCCCTCCTGGGCCGAGATCCTGGTGATCGTCGCGGCCATGGCCGTCGGCCTGATCGTCTTCAGCTACGGCGTCGGCACCTCGTACGACGAACTGTTCATCGGCTTCCTCCTCACGGCCGGCTTCGGTTTCGCCGCCCTCTCCAAGGCCGGGATCGTGGCCCGGGTCTCGGCGATCACCGGGAAGCACCGGAACATCACCATGACCGGCGCCTTCCTGGCCGCCGCCGCCTTCCCGTTCACCCAGTCCAACGACCAGTACGCGACGATCGGCGTCTACATCCTGATCTTCGCGACCGTCGCGCTGGGCCTGAACATCGTCGTCGGCCTCGCCGGCCTGCTCGACCTCGGTTACGTCGCCTTCCTCGGTGTCGGCGCCTACACCGCGGCCCTGGTCTCCGGCTCGCCGTCCTCGCCGCTGCACGTGCAGTGGCCGTTCTGGGCGTCGGCGCTGCTCGGCGCGGCCGTCGCGATGGTCTTCGGTGTCGTCATCGGCGCGCCGACGCTGCGACTGCGCGGCGACTACCTGGCCATCGTGACGCTCGGCTTCGGTGAGATCTTCCGTATCACCGTCCTCAACCTGGACGGCACCTCGGGCCCGGACGTCACCAACGGCTCCAACGGCATCTCCTCGATCCCGAACCTGGACATCCTCGGCTTCGACTTCGGCGCCGAACACCAGATCCTCGGTTCCACCATCGGCCGGTTCGCCAACTACCTGCTGCTGATGCTGATCATCACGCTCATCGTGGTCATCGTCTTCCGGCGCAGCAGTGACTCCCGCATCGGCCGCGCCTGGGTCGCCATCCGCGAGGACGAGACCGCCGCGCTCGCCATGGGCATCAACGGCTTCCGGGTCAAGCTGATCGCGTTCGCCCTGGGCGCCTGCCTCGCCGGTCTCTCCGGCTCGGTCCAGGCGCACGTCACCTACACGGTGACCCCGGAGCAGTACCAGTTCGCCTACGTCGTGCCGCCCAACTCGGCCTTCCTGCTGGCCGCGGTGGTGCTCGGCGGCATGGGCACCATCTCCGGCCCGCTGGTCGGCGCGTCCCTGCTCTACCTGATCCCGGCCAAGCTGCAGTTCCTCGGCGACTACCAGCTCTTCGCCTTCGGCGTGGCGCTCATCCTGCTGATGCGCTTCCGTCCGGAGGGCCTCATCCCCAACCGGCGCCGCCAGCTCGAGTTCCACGAGGATGCCGAAGCGCCCGCCGTCCTCACCAAGGCAGGGGCGTGACCACGATGACCACCGACACCACCGTCCAGGGCGCCGCGTCCGGGGCCACCGACCCCGGCGAGACCGTGCTCGACGCACGTGGCGTGACCATGCGTTTCGGCGGCCTGACCGCCGTACGCAACGTGAACCTCACCGTCAACAGCGGCGAGATCGTCGGTCTGATCGGCCCCAACGGAGCCGGCAAGACCACCTTCTTCAACTGCCTGACCGGCCTCTACATCCCCACCGAGGGCGAGGTCCGCTACAAGGGCCAGGTGCTGCCGCCGAAGTCCTTCAAGGTCACGGCGGCCGGTATCGCCCGTACCTTCCAGAACATCCGGCTGTTCGCGAACATGACGGTCCTGGAGAACGTGCTGGTCGGCCGGCACACCCGCACCAAGGAGGGCCTGTGGTCCGCGCTGCTGCGCGGCCCCGGCTTCCACCGCGCCGAGGCGGCCTCCCGGGCCCGGGCCATGGAACTCCTGGAGTTCGTCGGCCTGGAGCGCAAGGCCGAGCACCTGGCCCGCAACCTGCCCTACGGCGAGCAGCGCAAGCTGGAGATCGCGCGCGCCCTCGCCAGCGAGCCGGGGCTGCTGCTGCTCGACGAGCCGACGGCCGGCATGAACCCGCAGGAGACCCGGACCACCGAGGAACTGGTCTTCAAGATCCGCGACAAGGGCATCGCCGTCCTCGTCATCGAGCACGACATGCGCTTCATCTTCAACCTCTGCGACCGGGTCGCGGTCCTGGTGCAGGGCGAGAAGCTCGTCGAGGGCGACAGCGCGACCGTGCAGGGCGACGACCGGGTCATCGCCGCGTACCTCGGCGAGCCGTTCGAGAACGCGCCCGGTGACGAGGAGGCCGCCGAGGTCGAGGCGGCCGAGGCGCACGCCGAGTCCCCGACCGACGCCGCGCCCGGCAAGGAGAACGACCGATGACCGCACTGCTCGAGGTAGAGGACCTGCGGGTCGCCTACGGCAAGATCGAGGCCGTCAAGGGCATCTCCTTCAAGGTCGAGGCCGGCCAGGTCGTCACCCTGATCGGCACCAACGGCGCCGGCAAGACGACGACCCTGCGCACGCTGTCCGGGCTGCTCAAGCCGGTCGGCGGGCAGATCCGGTTCAACGGCAGGTCGCTGAAGAAGATCCCGGCGCACAGCATCGTGTCGCTGGGCCTGGCCCACTCCCCCGAGGGCCGGCACATCTTCCCGCGCATGACCATCGAGGACAACCTGCGCCTCGGTGCGTTCCTGCGCAACGACAAGCCGGGCATCGAGAAGGACATCCAGCGGGCGTACGACCTGTTCCCGATCCTCGGCGAGCGGCGCAAGCAGGCCGCCGGCACCCTCTCCGGCGGTGAGCAGCAGATGCTCGCGATGGGCAGGGCGCTGATGTCCCAGCCCAAGCTGCTGATGCTGGACGAGCCGTCCATGGGGCTGTCGCCGATCATGATGCAGAAGATCATGGCGACGATCGCGGAGCTGAAGTCCCAGGGCACGACGATCCTGCTGGTCGAGCAGAACGCGCAGGCGGCGCTGTCGCTGGCCGACCAGGGGCACGTCATGGAGGTCGGCAACATCGTCCTGTCGGGGACCGGACAGGACCTGCTGCACGACGAGTCGGTCCGCAAGGCCTATCTGGGCGAGGACTGACACCCGGGTTCGACACCGTTGCGTACGACGAGGCCCGCGCCCCCTTCTCCGGGGCGCGGGCCTCGTCGTACGTCCTCGCCGGTACGACAGCCGGTCAGCCCTTGGACTTCTTCTCGTCGCTGTCCACGATGACCGCCTCCGCGACCTGCTGCATCGACATGCGGCGGTCCATCGACGTCTTCTGGATCCAGCGGAACGCGGCCGGCTCGCTCAGGCCGTACTCGGTCTGCAGGATGGACTTCGCGCGGTCGACCAGCTTGCGGGTCTCCAGGCGCAGGGTGAGGTCGGCGACCTCCTTCTCCAGCTGCTTCAGCTCGGTGAAGCGGGAGACGGCCATCTCGATCGCCGGGACCACGTCGCTCTTGCTGAACGGCTTGACGAGGTACGCCATGGCGCCCGCGTCCCGCGCCCGCTCGACCAGGTCGCGCTGCGAGAACGCGGTGAGCATCAGGACCGGGGCGATGGACTCCTCGGCGATCTTCTCGGCCGCCGAGATGCCGTCCAGCTTGGGCATCTTGACGTCCAGGATGACCAGGTCGGGGCGGTGCTCGCGGGCGAGTTCGACCGCCTGCTCACCGTCGCCGGCCTCGCCGACGACGGTGTACCCCTCCTCCTCCAGCATCTCTTTGAGGTCGAGACGGATCAGGGCCTCGTCCTCGGCGATGACGACACGGGTCGTCAGCGGAGGCACGTGCGACTTGTCGTCGTCGGGTGCGTCGACTGGCTGGGGCGACTCGGCGGCGGTCACGGGGGCTCCTCGTTCAGGGCAGGGGTACTGCTTACTAGCAGCGTACCTAGCTGCGCTCGCCACCAGTGACCCGGTACACTCCTGCAGGGTTACCGAGCCGGGTTGGCGCAACTGGTTGACGCGGAGGTCTCAAACACCTCTGTCCGCAAGGACGTGTGGGTTCGAATCCCATACCCGGCACCTGAAAGTGGAGGACCACGTTCGCGTGGTCCTCCACTTTTTATCGCACTCAGCCATATGCCAGTGACACAGAGTGTCCCCATGGAGCAGCACAACCCTTCGATTCGAGCCCGTGCGGTCGCACTCATGCGCCAAGGTGTCCCGAATCGCACAGTCGCAGAGCTACTGAACGTTCCGCACGGAACCCTCGGCTGGTGGCGCAGCGAAGACCGTCGGGCGCGCGGGGAGACGTACACGCGGCCCACGGACTGCCCTCGTTGCACCCACCGCGACGTCGACCAGGCTGCCTACGCCTACCTGCTGGGCCTCTATCTCGGCGACGGTCACATCGTCTCGAAGCGCAAGCAGCACCACCTGTCCGTCTTCTGCGACGCGACCCGGACCGGCTTGGTCGACGCGGCCGAAGACGCCATGCGCAAGGTGATGCCGCTGCCCGGCGTCGCCCGACGGCACAGGCCGGGCTGTGTCGAGGTGAAGTCGTACACCGAGCACTGGACCTGTATGTTCCCCCAACACGGCCCCGGCAAGAAGCACGAGCGCCCGATCATCCTCGAACTTTGGCAAAAGAAAATCGTCGACGCTCATCCCTGGGAGTTCATCCGTGGCCTCATCCACTCCGACGGCTGCCGCATCACCAACTGGACGAATCGCCTCGTGGGCGGTGAGCGCAAGCGCTACGAATACCCCCGGTACTTCTTCACCAACGTCTCCGACGACATCCGCCGACTTTACACCGACACCCTCGACAAACTTGGCGTCGAGTGGACGCACTGCACTCGGCACGGCAACCCGTACAACATTTCCGTCGCGCGCAAAGCCTCAGTAGCCCTCCTCGACCTCCACGTAGGCCCCAAACACTGAACGCAAAGGGCCCCTCCGCCGGGCAGAGGGGCCCTCGCCCGTCACTTCGGGCTGTCGTCCTCGCCGATGTGGTGGACGCGCACCATGTTCGTCGAGCCGGACACCCCGGGA
The DNA here is from genome assembly GCF_053597895.1 of Streptomyces sp. NPDC001220. Classification (NCBI taxonomy): domain Bacteria; kingdom Bacillati; phylum Actinomycetota; class Actinomycetes; order Kitasatosporales; family Streptomycetaceae; genus Streptomyces; species Streptomyces sp. NPDC001220. Next base: position 77,890 of record NZ_JBSFJE010000011.1, on the reverse strand, counting down.
GGCGATCCCGCCGTGATGACCACGATGTCGCCCTTCTCGCAGCGGCCGTACTTCAGGAGCAGTTCGTCGACCTGGTCGACCATCTTGTCCGTCGAGTCGACGTGCGGGCCGAGGAAGGTCTCGACGCCCCAGGTCAGGTTGAGCTGGGAGCGGGTGGCCGGTTCCGGGGTGAAGGCGAGCAGCGGGATCGGCGAGCGGTAGCGGGACAGCCGGCGGACGGTGTCTCCCGACTCGGTGAACGCGACCAGGAACTTCGCGTTCAGGAAGTCGCCCATCTCGGCGGCGGCCCGGGCGACCGCGCCGCCCTGGGTGCGGGGCTTGTTGCTCTCGGTCAGCGGCGGCAGCCCCTTGGCGAGGATGTCCTCCTCGGCCGCCTCGACGATCTTCGCCATCGTCCGGACGGTCTCGACGGGGTACTTGCCGACGCTGGTCTCGCCGGACAGCATCACCGCGTCCGTGCCGTCGATGACCGCGTTGGCGACGTCGGAGGCCTCGGCGCGGGTGGGCCGGGAGTTGTCGATCATGGAGTCGAGCATCTGGGTGGCGACGATGACCGGCTTGGCGTTGCGCTTGGCCAGCTTGACGGCGCGCTTCTGCACGATGGGCACCTGCTCCAGCGGCATCTCGACGCCCAGGTCGCCGCGCGCGACCATGATGCCGTCGAAGGCGGCCACGATGCCTTCGATGTTCTCGACGGCCTGCGGCTTCTCCACCTTGGCGATCACCGGGAGCCGGCGGCCCTCCTCGGCCATGATGCGGTGGACGTCCTCGACGTCCCGGCCGCTGCGCACGAAGGACAGGGCGATCACGTCGAAGCCGGTGCGCAGCGCCCACCGCAGGTCGGCCTCGTCCTTGTCGGACAGGGCCGGGACGGAGACGGCGACGCCGGGCAGGTTGAGGCCCTTGTGGTCGGAGATCATGCCGCCCTCGACGACCGTGGTGTGCACCCGGGGGCCGTCGACGTGGGTGACCTCCAGGCAGACCTTGCCGTCGTCGACGAGGACGCGCTCACCGGGGGTGACGTCGCCGGCCAGACCGGCGTACGTCGTCCCGCACTGCCGGCGGTCGCCCTCGGCGCCCTCCTCCACCGTGATGACGAAGGTGTCACCGCGTTCGAGGAGTACCGGTCCCTCGGTGAAGCTGCCGAGGCGGATCTTCGGGCCTTGAAGGTCGGCGAGCATCCCGACGCTGCGACCGGTCTCGTCGGAGGCCTTGCGGACACGCTGGTAGCGCTCCTCGTGCTCGGCGTAGCTGCCGTGGCTGAGGTTGAATCGGGCGACGTCCATTCCGGCCTCGACCAGGGCTTTGATCTGGTCGTACGAGTCGGTGGCGGGCCCCAGAGTACAAACGATCTTTGCTCGGCGCATGCTTCGAGCCTAGGCCTTACCGGCGGGTAGAGAATTGGTCGCACATGACGACCCAACAACCTTTGCGTGAAGGCCTATTGACAAGTGTTGAATTGTGCGGTGACCCGCTCCGATGAGCATCTCGCACATGTTGAATGCAGGAACGCCGCCGCCCATGCATTCGAAATACCGAACGGGCGCCTCGAGGTCACAGCTCCGGCGGCGCCATCGTGAATCGCGCGCCGACCTGAGCGGTCACGCGCAGTCGCGGAGGTTCGAGATCGAGGGGTTCGGCGGGCTCGGCGGCTTCGGCGGCGGCCGCCATCCGGCGGACCCCGCCGCCGAAGGCCGCCCGGCGCGGCTGAGGACCGTCGGTCCCCGTGTCGGCAAGCTCGACCAGGGAGGCCAGGGAGGTGCCGAGGGCGCTCGCGTACTCCCGGGCGCGCTGCACCGCCTCGGCGACCGCCTGCCGCCGCGCCTCGCCGTGCACGGGCGAGTCGGGACGCAGCGACCACCAGGGGCCGTCGACCCGGGTCAGCTCCAAGTCGGCTATTCTCGTGACGAGTTCGCCGAGGACGGTGAAGTCCGCGAACTCGGCGGTGAGCTGTACGCGCCCGTGATAGCCGCGCACCCGTTCACCCCGCCCGCGGTCGGCGAACTCGGGGGCGATGGAGAAGGTCCCGGTGGACAGCCGTTCCACCGCGTCGCCGTACGACTTGATCAGGTCGAGGGCGGCGGTGTTGCGGCGGGTGAGGTCGTCGAGGGTCGAACGGCGGTCGCGGCCACGGGCGGCGACCATGACGCCGATGCGGGCGAGTTCGGGCTCGACCTCCAGCTCGGCCTCGCCGCGGACGACGAGAAGCGGGGCGTCGGGCGTGCCGGCCGGCCGGTGTTCCTCAGGTGAGGTCATACGCCCCACTCTGTCATGTCATCCCCGCTTGCGCGGCCCGCAGTTCACCGTCCGGGTCACCAGATCGCAACCTCCAGGACCTGTTGCCGTCGGTCATGGCCAGGACAGAATCTACGCGCGTCGTTGACCATTTCCCGAGGAGATCAAAACATGCCCTTGAATCGCCGGAAGTTCCTGACGAAGTCCGCCGCCACCGGGGCGGGAGTGGCGGTCGCCGGATCGGCGGCGGCTCCGGCGCAGGCCGCCCCGGCCTCCCCGAAGCCCGCCAGGCACCCCAAGCGGTACTCCCTCACCGTCATGGGCACCACCGACCTGCACGGAAACGTCTTCAACTGGGACTACTTCAAGGACGCGGAGTACGCCGACGCCAAGGGCAACGCGCTGGGTCTGGCACGCGTCTCGACCCTGGTGAACCAGGTGCGCGAGGAGAAGGGCCGCCGCAACACCCTGCTGCTGGACGCCGGCGACACCATCCAGGGCACCCCGCTGACCTACTACTACGCGAAGGTCGACCCGATCACCGCCAAGGGCGGCCCGGTGCACCCGATGGCACAGGCCATGAACGCGATCGGGTACGACGCGGCGGCGCTCGGCAACCACGAGTTCAACTACGGCATCGAGACCCTGCGCAGGTTCGAGGACCAGCTGCGCTTCCCGCTGCTCGGCGCCAACGCGGTCGACGCGAAGACCCTCAGGCCCGCCTTCCCGCCGTACTTCATGAAGAAGTTCCACGTCCCGGGCGCCCCGCCGGTCAAGGTCGCCGTGCTCGGCCTGACCAACCCGGGCATCGCCATCTGGGACAAGGCCTACGTCCAGGGCAAGCTGGCCTTCCCGGGGCTCGAGGAGCAGGCCGCGAAGTGGGTGCCCAGGCTGAAGGCGATGGGCGCGGACGTGGTCGTGGTCTCGGCCCACTCCGGCACCTCGGGCACCTCCTCCTACGGCGACCAGGTGCCCTACGTCGAGAACGCGGCCGCGAACGTGGCCCGGCAGGTGCCGGGCATCGACGCCGTCCTGGTCGGCCACGCACATGTGGAGATCCCGGAGCTGAAGGTCACCAACGAGGCCACCGGGAAGACCGTCGTCCTCTCCGAGCCGCTGTGCTACGCCGAGCGCCTCACCCTCTTCGACATCGAGCTGGTGTTCGCCAAGGGCAGGTGGGAGGTGGAGTCGGTCGCCGCCTCGCTGCGCAACTCCAACACCGTCGCCGACGACCCGAAGATCACCCGGCTGCTGAAGGACGAGCACGCCAAGGTGGTGGCGTACGTCAACCAGGTCGTCGGCACCGCCACCGAGACCCTCACCACGGTCGAGGCCCGCTACCGGGACGCCCCGATCATCGACCTGATCACCAAGGTCCAGGAGGACGTGGTCAAGGCGGCCCTGGCAAGCACCGAGTACGCCACGCTCCCGGTGCTCGCGCAGGCCTCGCCGTTCTCCCGGACCTCCCAGATCCCGGCCGGCGAGGTCACCATCCGGGACCTGTCGAGCCTGTACGTCTACGACAACACGCTGGTCGCCAAGGTGATGACGGGCGGTCAGGTCCGCGCCTACCTGGAGTACTCGGCGGAGTACTTCGTGCAGACGGCCGCCGGCACGCCGGTCGACGTGGAGAAGCTGACCAACGCGGGCAACCGTCCGGACTACAACTACGACTATGTCTCGGGCCTGCGGTACGAGATCGACGTCGCGCAGCCGGCCGGGTCCCGGATCAGGAACCTCACCTACGACGGCGCGGCCCTCGACGACGCCCGGCAGTTCGTGCTCGCGGTGAACAACTACCGTGCCAACGGCGGGGGCGCCTTCCCGCACGTGGCCTCGGCCAAGGAGGTGTGGTCGGAGTCGACGGAGATCCGCACCCGGATCGCGGAGTGGGTGACCGCCAAGGGCGTCCTGGACCCGAAGGACTTCGCGTCGGCGGACTGGAAGCTGACCCGCGACGGCACGCCGGTGTTCTGACGGGGCGCAGGGCGCCGGTCCCCGGACCGGCGCCCGTCGCTCAGTCGACCAGGGGGGTGAGCTGCCTCGGCCGCTGCCCGTTCTGCGTCGGAACCCGCTCCTCCGACCGCTCCAGTCCGAAGCTGGTGAAGGCCGTGCGGGCGGGCAGCGGGTAGGGCTCCTTGCCGGTCAGCGAGTTGAGGATGGTGGCGCTGCGCCAGGCGGCGAGGCCCAGGTCGGGGGCGCCGACTCCATGGGTGTGCTGCTCGGCGTTCTGCACGTACGCGGATCCGGTCACCGACGGGTCGAGGACGAGCCGGAACCGCTCGTCCACGCGCGGGCGTTCGCTGCTGTCCCGGCGCAGGTAGGGGTCGAGCCCGGCGAGCAGCCGGCCCAGGGGGCGCTCGCGGTAGCCGGTGGCCAGCACCACGGCGTCGGTGGGGAGCCGGGAGCGGCTGCCCTGCTGGATGTGTTCCAGATGGAGCTCGATCTTGGTGGTGGCGATGCGTCCGGCCGTACGGACCTGGACCCCGGGCGTGAGGACGGCGTCGGGCCAGCCGCCGTGCAGGGTGCGGCGGTAGAGCTCGTCGTGGATGGCGGCGATGGTGTCGGCGTCGATACCCCGGTGCAGCCGCCACTGGGAGGCGACCAGCCGGTCCCGGACGGGCTCGGTCAGGGCGTGGAAGTAGCGGGTGTGGTCGGGCGTGAAGTGCTCCAGGCCGAGTTTGGAGTACTCCATGGGCGTGAAGGCCTCGCTGCGCCCGATCCAGTGCAGCTTCTCGCGGCCGGCCGGCCGGTGCCGCAGCAGGTCGAGGAAGACCTCGGCTCCGGACTGTCCGGAGCCGACGACGGTGACGTGGTCGGCGGCGAGGAAGGCCTCGCGGTGGTCGAGGTAGTCGGCCGCGTGCACGACGGGCACGCCCGGTGCCTCCACCAGAGGCTTGAGCGGGTCGGGCACGTAGGGAACGGTGCCGACCCCGAGGACCACGTTCTTCGTGTAGGTACGGCCCAGGGCCTCGGCCTCCCCGTCGGCGTCGAGCTGGGTGAAGTCGACCTCGAACAGGTCCCGTTCGGAGTTCCAGCGGACCGCGTCCACCTGGTGCGAGAACCGCAGCCCGGGCAGGCTCTCGGCGACCCAGCGGCAGTACGCGTCGTACTCGGCGCGCCGGATGTGGAAGCGCTCGGCGAAGTAGAACGGGAAGAGCCGGTCGCGGGACTTCAGGTAGTTCAGGAACGACCAGGGGCTGGCGGGGTCGGCGAGGGTCACCAGGTCGGCCAGGAACGGGACCTGGATGGTGGCGCCGTCGATCAGCAGCCCGGGGTGCCAGTCGAAGCCGGGGCGCTGCTCGTAGAAGACGGCGTCGAGTTCGGCGAGCGGGTGGGCGAGGGCGGCGAGGGAGAGGTTGCACGGTCCGACGCCGATGCCGACCAGGTCGCGGGGTGCTTCCGGCTCCTGGTGTGGGGGGTTGGGCAGCGAGCTCATGGGGGCGTCGTTCCTTCCGCGAGTTTGAGGAGGACGGCCAGTTCGTCCGGCCGGGTGTGGGGGTTGAGGAGGGTGGCCTTGAGCCAGAGCCGGCCGTCGAGCCTGGCCCGGCCGAGGACGGCCCGGCCGTCGTGCAGCAGCCTGCGCCGTATGCCGGCGACGTCCTCGTCGGTGGCTCCGGTGGGGCGGAACAGCACCGTGCTGATGTTCGGCCGGTCGTAGAGCTCGAAACCGGGGTGCTCCCGGACCAGGGCCGCGAACTCCCGGGCCCGTGCGCACACCTGGTCGACCAGTGCGCCGAGTCCGGAGCGGCCCAGGGTCCTGAGGGTGACCGCGATCTTGAGGACGTCGGGGCGCCGGGTGGTGCGCAGGGACCGGCCGAGCAGGTCGGGGTAGCCGGCCTCGGTGTCGTCGTCTGCGTTGAGGTAGTCGGCGCGGTGGTGGAGCACGCCGAACTCGGCCGGGCGGGCGACCGCGAGGAGGCCGGCGGCGACCGGCTGCCAGCCGAGTTTGTGCAGGTCGAGGGTGACGGTGTGGGCGCGCTCCAGACCGGCGAGCTTGTCCCGGTGCCGGTCGCTGAAGGCGAGGCCGCCTCCGTAGGCGGCGTCGATGTGCAGCCGGGCCCCGTGGGCCGCGCACAGACCGGCGATCTCGGGGAGCGGGTCGATGAGACCGGCGTCGGTGGTGCCGGCGGTGGCGGCCACGACGAACGGTTTCGGCAGGTGGGTGAGGGCGGCGTGCAGGGCGGCCGGGTCGAGGGTGCCGTTCGGCGCCGGGACCACGACCGGGTCGGGCAGGCCCAGCAGCCAGGCGGCCCGGGGCAGCGAGTGGTGGGCGTTGGCGCCGCAGATCAGCCGGGCACCGCTGCCCAGGGCCTCGCGGGCGAGGAGGAGGGCGAGCTGGTTGGACTCGGTGCCGCCGCTGGTGACCACGGCGTCGGAGAGGCCGATGGCATGGGCGAGGGCGCGGGTGACCATGGCCTCCAGGGCGGAGGCTGCCGGGGCCTGGTCCCAGGAGTCCAGCGAGGGGTTGAGGGCGCTCGCGGCGAGGTCGGCGGCGGTGGCGACGGCGAGCGGCGGGCAGTGCAGATGCGCCGCGCACAGCGGGTCGGCGGGGTCGGCCGCGCCCGCCGCGAGGGCGGTCACCAGGGTGCGCAGGGCGTCGGGGTCGCCGTCGTCCGGGAGTACGTCCCCGACGGCGTCCGCGACCCGCTCGGCCACCGCCTCCGGACCGCCCGCCGGCAGCGGTCCGCCGCGGGCCCGGCCGCCGTCGCGCAGCGCGTCGAGCACGGTGTCGAGCAGGGGCCGCAGGGCGTCGGGGCCCTGGGGTCCGGATGCGAGGGGCGGCGTGCTCATGGGTCTCCTCGGGGCGCCGGCCGAAAGGGGTTGTCCATGGGGGGAGTTCCAGCTTGTACGGGATTGGGTCTGCGCGCCCCCAAAGCTCAACGATCGAAACCCGAAAGTGGGTACTGCCGTGCGGGGAAAACATGTCGGGGCGGGGTGCCAGGGGCGCGTCGGAGCAGGCGGCGACAGGGCGTTGAGACCGGGACTGACCGGGGTTAACGTCGGTCGGGTGGTTGACGCGTGGATGATCGACGTGCCCGGTGAGCGGGTGCTGGTAAGGGAGCCGCTGCCCTCGGACGAGGCGCCGCTGCTCGACCTGTTCGAGGCGTGCGAGGACTGGTTCGTGGCGGCGACGGGACTGCCGTCGGGGCCGGGCGACGTGCAGAGCCTGTTCTACGGCCTGCCCGAGGGCGCCGACCCGGACGACAAGGTGCTGCTCGTGCTGGAGCGGGACGGCGTCGTCTCGGGCCTGGTGGACGCGGTACGGAACCATCCGGTGCCCGGGGCGGTCGCGGTGGGCCTGTTCCTGCTGGCGCCCTGGGCGCGGGGCCGGGGCCTCGGGCGGGCGCTGGCCGAGTCGCTGCTCGCGCATGCCGAGGGGGCGTCCCTGGTGACGGCGAGCGTGCCGCCGGGCTGGCGGTCCGGGGAGCGCTTCCTGGAGCGCCTCGGCTTCACGCTGGGCGCGGAGGCGCCCAGGGCGACCGAGGTGGGCAACCGCCGCGCGGGGCCCCGGGAAGGAGGCGTGCGCCGGGCGGAGCTACGGCTGGCGGCGGGCTGAGGGCGCCGGCCAGGCCGCCGGAAGCTGCGCGGCCGCCGGAAGCTGCGCGGCCGTCAGAAGGTGCGAGGCCGTCAGATAACCCTGCGAGGCCGTCAGAGCTCAGGGCCGCCAGGACTCAAGGCCGCCAGAGCTCAAGGCCGCCAGAGCTCAAGGCCGCCAAGGCCTCGCGGCCTTGGAGGCCTTGGCGGCCTTGGAGGCCTTGGAGGCCTTCAGGACCATCAAGGCTGTCAGCGCCTCGCGGCCTTCGAAGCCGACAGGGCTGTCAAAGCCGTCAGGGCCGACAGGGCCGACAGGGCCGTCAAAGCCGTCAGGGCTGGAAGTCGGCCGTGTGGTCCTCGGCCCACTGGTCGAAGGTGCGGGCCGGCCTGCCGGTGATCTCCTCGACCGTGGCGGTGATCTCGGGAGCGACGCCGACGGTGTCCGCGAAGGTCTTCAGGAGGCCCCTGACCAGTTCCGGCGGCGTCTGCGGGAAGAGCAGCGGGGCCGCCTCCTCGGGCCCCACCTCGACGAACGCCAGGTCCCGGCCGACGGCCCGCCCGATCGCGGCGATCTGGTCGGTGTTGGTGGTGGCGGCGGGGCCGGTGAGGCGGTGGACGGCACCCTCGTGGCCGTCGTCGAGGAGGGCTCGTTCCGCGACGGCGGCGATGTCGTCCTCGTGGATGGGGGCCGTGAGCATGTCGGCGAAGACACCGCGGACGGTGTGACCGGCCCGGATCTGGGGCGCCCACTGCAGGGCGTTGGTGGCGAACGCGTTGGGGCGCAGGAACGTCCAGGCGAGGCCGCTGTCGCGGATCTGCCGCTCGGCGGTGGCGTGCATGGCGTGGATCGGGTGGGTCTCGTCGGCGCCCTCCCGGATGATCCCGGAGGAGAGCAGGACGGCCTGTCGCACCCCGGCGGTACGGGCCGCGTCCAGCAGCTCGGGCATCCGGCCGCCCGCGCCCTGGACGTACAGGAAGACCTTGTCCGCGCCCTCGAACAGGGCGGCCTGGTCGTCCGGCCGGAACCTCACCACCTCGGCCTTGTCGGGCAGGCCGGCCGTCTCCGGGGCGCGGGTGAGCGCCCGCACGGGCCGCCCGGCGGCGACGAGACGTGCGACGAGGGCACGGCCGACGTTGCCGGTGGCACCGGTGACTACGATCACGGGTTTCTCCCTGGGTCTCTGGTGCTTCTTCGGCACCGAGCCTAGGAGCGGCGACCGGTCCCCGCATCGTCATCGGGGACCAGCCGCGCTCGTGTCGTCCTACGCCGCAGCGCTACGCCTCGCGGACCCGCAACGCCCGCTCCAGGTCGTCGAGTTCGTCGGTCAGCCGGCGGCGCAGGGCCGTCACCGGGTCGGCGTCGCGCAGACAGGCCCGGCCCAGGGCGAGGTTCTCGGCGTCGACGGCGTGGGTGGGGAAGGCCTCCCGGCCGACGGCGGCCGCGATGGCGGGGCCGCGCCGGGCGGCGACGGCGGCCGCGTCCCCGTAGTACCGCGGCACGTACTCCCGGACCAGGTCGGCCTGTTCGGGGTGCCAGAAGCCCTGGGCGGTGGCGGTGAACAGGTAGTTGGACAGGTCGTCCGTGGTGAACATCGCCTCCCAGGCCCTGCGCTTGGCCTCCGGGTCGGGCAGCGCGGCCCGGCAGCGGGCGGCGCCCTCCTGGCCGCTGGCGCTGGGGTCGCGGGCCAGCTCGGCCGCGATCTGCGCCTCGTCGGTGGCGCCGAGGACGGCGAGCCGGCCCAGGATGCGCCAGCGCAGCTCGGGGTCGAGCTCGGGGCCGCCCGGCACGGTGCCCTCGGCGAGCCAGGCGGCGATGGTGTCGGGGTGGGCGGCCGCGCGGACGAAGTGCCGTACGGCGATCAGGCGCAGGCCGGGGTTGTCGCCGTCCTCGGTGCGCCGGATGAAGTCGCGGCACAGGGCGGAGACGGTGGCGAGGGCGGCCGGGCGGTCCTCGGGCCTGAGGTACCGGTCGACGACGTGGACCGCGGTGAAGGCCAGCACGCCCTGGACGAGGGCGAGGTCGGTCTCGAGCGGGAGATGGACGCGGGCGGTCTCCAGGTAGTCGGCGGCCGGGAGTTCGCCGTCACGGACCGCGTCCCGCAGGGCGTTCCACACCACCGCGCGGGTGAGCGCGTCGGGCAGGCCCGACAGGGCGGCGCGGACGGTCCTGGCGGACTCGGCGTCGAAGCGGACCTTGGCGTAGGTCAGGTCGCCGTCGTTGAGCAGGACCAGCGCGGGGCGCTTGCCGAGGGGCTGGGCGGCGCTGTGCGGGACGTCGAGGTCGATGCGCTCGCGCAGGGTCAGCCGGCCCTCGTCGGCGAGGTCCCGGTCGTAGACGCCGACGCAGACGCGGTGCGGGCGGCTGCCGGTGCGCTCGACGGTCAGGGTGCGGGTGCCGTCGGGGGCGGTGGCGAGGGCCGGGGTGAGGGTGTCGACGCCGGTGGTGCGCAGCCAGGCGTCGGCCCAGGCGGGCACGTCGCGCTCGGTCGCGGCGGCGAGGGAGTCGATGAAGTCGGCGAGGGTGGCGTTGCCGAACCGGTGCCGCTGGAAGTGGATGTTGATGCCGGCGAGGAAGTCCTTCTCGCCCATCCAGGCGACCAGCTGACGCAGCGCGGAGGCGCCCTTGGCGTAGGAGATGCCGTCGAAGTTGAGCAGGGCGGCGGCGGTGTCGTCGACGGCCTCGGGGGCGACCGGGTGGGTGGAGGGGCGCTGGTCGGCGTCGTAGCCCCAGGCCTTGCGGGACACGCCGAAGTCGACCCAGGTGTCGGTGAAGCGGGTGGCCTCGGTGAGGGTCTGGTAGCCCATGTACTCGGCGAACGACTCGTTCAGCCAGATGTCGTCCCACCACTTCAGGGTGACGAGGTCGCCGAACCACATGTGGGCCATCTCGTGGGCGATGACCATCGCGCGAGTCTGCCGCTCGGTGTCGGTGACGGCGGAGCGGTAGACGAACTCGTCGCGGAAGGTGACCAGGCCGGGGTTCTCCATGGCGCCGGCGTTGAACTCGGGGACGAACGCCTGGTCGTAGGAGTCGAAGGGGTAGGGCTCCTCGAACTTCTCGTGGTAGCGGTCGTAGCACGCGCGCGTGATGTCGAGGATCTCCTCGGCGTCGGCGTCGAGGTACGGCGCGAGCGAGCGGCGGCAGTGGATGCCGAAGGGCAGGCCGCGGTGCTCGGTGCGCACCGAGTGCCAGGGGCCGGCGGCGACGGCGACCAGGTAGGTGGAGATCAGCGGGGTGGCGGCGGCCCGCCAGCGGCCCTCGCCGAGGTGCTCGGTGACGCCGTTGGCGAGCACGGTCCAGTCCTCGGGGGCCTTGACGGACAGCTCGAAGACGGCCTTCAGGTCGGGCTGGTCGAAGGCGGCGAAGACGCGCTGTATGTCGTCCAGGAAGAGCTGCGTGTAGACGTACGTCTCGTCGTCGCTGGGGTCGGTGAAGCGGTGCATGCCCTCGCCGGTGCGGGAGTAGCGCATCGTCGCGTCGACGCGCAGCTCGTGCTCCCCGGCGGTGAGGTTCTTCAGGGGCAGCCGGTCCTGGTCCAGCGCCCCGGGGTCCAGGGGCTGTCCGTCGAGGCTGACGGCGCGCAGTTCGACGGGCTTCATCTCGACGAAGGTGTCGCCGTCGGACCGGGCCGTGAACCTGATCACGGTCCGGGAGTCGAAGGTCTCGTCCCCGGTGGTCAGGTCGAGGTCGATCGTGTAGCGGTGGACGTCGAGGAGCTCGGCGCGGCTCTGCGCTTCGTCGCGAGTCAGTACGGACATGCGGGCCATGCTGCCCGATGACACCGACAACGCACAGGGGCGGGGGTGGTACGCGGCTTATGTCCGGTCCATGGCCGCACGGCGGAACGGGTACGGCGCCGGTGGACACCGTGCGACCGGCGGCGGCCCGGCCGCTGCGCGCCTGTTCGAGCGCCGGGTCACCGCCGGCGGACCGGCGGGGCCGGGGCGCTCTTCGGGGCGTACGGCCGGGTCAGTGCGCGTCCGCGGTCCGGTCGCCGACGGTGTCCTCGGCGATGGACTCGTGGTGTCTGATCACCTCGGCGATGATGAAGTTCAGGAACTTCTCGGCGAAGGCGGGGTCGAGCTTGGCGTTCTCGGCGAGGGCACGCAGCCGGGCGATCTGGCGGGCCTCGCGGGCCGGGTCGGCCGGGGGCAGCCGGTGGACCGCCTTGAGGCGGCCGACCTGCTGGGTGGCCTTGAAGCGTTCGGCGAGCATGTGGACGACGGCAGCGTCGATGTTGTCGATGCTGTCGCGCAGCCGGCCGAGCTCGGCGCGGACGGCGGCGGGGTCGACGTCACCGGTACCGGTGTTGCTGGTGGTCATGGGCGTCAACCCTAAGGGGACCACCGCGTGATCACTAAGGGCCTTCACCAAGGCCGTCTCGGTCGAGGTTGTCTCCGCCGACGCCTTCTCCGCCGACGCCTTCTCCGCCGATGCCGTCTGCGTCAAGGCCGTCTCCGCCGCGGCCGTCCTCGTCGAGGCCGTCGTTCCAGTCGTCCGGGACGACGCGGCTCTGCTGGGCGCGGAAGCGCACGGGGGCCATGCCGACGCGGCGGGTGAACAGGCGGGAGAAGTAGGCGGGGTCGTCGTAGCCGACGCGGCGGGCGACGGCTGCCACGGACAGTTCGGTGGTGGCGAGGAGTTCCTGGGCGCGGCCGAGCCGGATGCCGATCAGATAGTCCTTGGGGCTGCACCCGGCGATCCGGCGGACGGCGGTGCGCAGCTTGGCCGGGGTCATGCCGTGCCGGGCCGCGTGGTCGGCGACGGTCATGCCGGTGCAGGCGTCCCGGGCGAGCGCCTGCAGCACCGGGTCCCCGTCGGGGGCGAGGTCGGCCCGCGCGCGACGCAGGGCGATCAGGAGCTCGTGCACGGCGGCGCCGGTCTCGACCTCCAGGAGGGGGTTTCCGTGACGGGCGGCCCGGGCGATGCGGGCGATGACGTCCCGGGGTCCGGCGGCGTCCGCGAGGGGCACCACGGGCCGCTCGGGCTCGATGTAGCCGAGTTCCGTGTACGTCGCGGTGTCGGGCCCGGTGAAGGTCACGAAGCTCTCGTCCCAGCCGCTGTCCGGGTCCGGCCCGTAGTGGTGCGGGACGCCCGGTGTCAGCCACACCAGCGCGGGCGCGGTCACCGTCGTACGGCGCCCGTCGGGTGCGCGGTACCAGCCCCGGCCGGAGCTGATCACCACGGCGACGTGCCCGTCGAGCACGCGCGGGCCGACGGCGGGCACCGCGCCGTACTGGAGGCCGACGCCCTGGCAGACCAGGCCGAGACGGTGCTGGACGGGGCCGGGTGTGAAGAACCGCATCCAGGTGTGGAAGACGGGCGCCGCTCCCGGCACTGCGCGCTCCTTCTTCTCGGCTCTTCAGTCCAACTGCTGCCGATCTTTGTCCATGGTCTCGGCGCACACCAGGGGTCCAAGGTGAGCCTATGAGCGACTTCACGGTGGGCGAAACGGATTTCCTGCTCGACGGCCGCCCGGTACGACTGCTGTCCGGCGCGCTGCACTACTTCCGGGTGCACGAGGAACAGTGGAACCACAGGCTGGCGCTGCTGCGCGCCATGGGGCTGAACTGCGTGGAGACCTACGTCCCGTGGAACCTGCACGAACCGCGCCCCGGCTCCTTCCAGGACGTCCAAGCCCTCGGCCGCTTCCTGGACGCGGCGCGGGACGCGGGCCTGTGGGCGATCGTGCGCCCGGGGCCGTACATCTGCGCGGAGTGGGAGAACGGCGGTCTGCCGCACTGGGTGACGGGCGAGCTGGGCGCCCGGGCACGCACGCGTGACGAGCGTTTCCTCCAGTACGTGGACCGCTGGTTCGGCCGGCTGCTGTCCGAGGTCGTGCCCCGGCAGCTGGACCGGGGCGGCCCGGTGATCATGGTCCAGGTCGAGAACGAGTACGGCAGCTACGGCTCCGACGCCGCCTACCTGGCGCACCTCACCGGCCTGCTGCGCGCGGCGGGGGTCACGGTTCCGCTGTTCACCTCGGACGGCCCCGAGGACCACATGCTCACCGGCGGCTCGGTCCCCGGGCTGCTCGCGACGGTGAACTTCGGCTCCCACGCGCGCGTGGCCTTCGAGACACTGCGCCGGCACCAGCCGCGGGGCCCGCTGATGTGCATGGAGTTCTGGTGCGGCTGGTTCGACCACTGGGGCGGCGAGCACGTTGTACGGGACGCGGAGGACGCGACGGCGGCGCTGCGGGAGATCCTCGGCTGCGGGGCCTCCGTGAACGTCTACATGGCGCACGGCGGTACCAACTTCGCCGGCTGGGCGGGTGCCAACCGGCCCGCCGGCGAGCTGCACGAGGGCCCGCTGGAGCCGGACGTGACGTCGTACGACTACGACGCGCCGATCGACGAGTACGGCCGTCCCACGGAGAAGTTCTGGCGCTTCCGGGAGGTGCTGGCGGAGTACCACGCCGGGCCACTGCCCGAACCGCCGCCCGCCCCCGCCGTGTTGCCTTCGGCGACGGACGTGGCGATCACCGGCTGGGCGCCCCTGGCCGGCGTCATGGAAGCGCTCGGCGGCCCGGAACGCGTGCACGCCGTCCCGCCCACCTTCGAGGAGCTGGGCATCGGCCGGGGCCTGGTCCGCTACGAGGCGGACGTGCCGGGACCCCGCCAGCCGTATCCGCTCACCGCGCGGGGACTGCGCGATCTGGCGGTCGTGTACGTCGACGGGGAGCGGGCCGGCGTGCTCACCGAGGAGGAACCCCAGCTCAAGAAGCCGATCGCCGGCCCCGCGCGCGTGGAGCTCTGGGTGGAGTCCCTGGGCCGCGTCAACTACGGCCCCCGCTCGGGCGAGACGAAGGGGATCACCGGCGGCCTCCTGCACGAACGCCAGTTCCTGCACGGGGTACGCGCGCGTGGCCTGGATCTGGACGCGTTCGAGGGGGGCGTGGGTGAGGTGTCCTTCGGTCCGCTTCCGGCGGACGGCGCGCCGGGCTTGTACCGCGGGACGGTCACGGTTCACGGTGCGGGAGACGCCCGCCTGGAACTCCCCGGCCGGACCCGCGGCTTCGTCTGGATCAACGGCTTCAACCTGGGCCGCTACTGGTCGGCGGGCCCGCAGGAGTCGTTGTACGTGCCGGGTCCGGTGTTGAAGGAGGGCGAGAACGAGGTGTGGATCCTGGAACTCCAGGAAACGGATCAACGAACAGTGCGGCTGGCGCCCCTCTAGGGGCGCGGGGAACTGGGCGACAAGCCCCCACGACCCCGCCGCCGACGAACAACCTCCTGTCCCTTCGATCCCGCATACAGTGGAAAAAAGCTCCGGCGGCGTCTGTGGGGGTAAGGGACGTGGCGAACGGCGGCCCGGTGGAACACGGCTACCCGCACCTGGACACCGTGCGGGCCGCCATCACGGCGTTGTACCGGCGCCTGTCGTACGACACCGTCCAGACCTTCGCCACCAGTGTGCTCCCCGCCGACGTCGCGTTCTGCGACACCGACGACCTGCACCTCGGCGCCCAGCGGGTCGCTCACGAGATGGTCCGGCACTTCCGGCTGCCCGACGCCCGGATGATCGTCGGCTTCCGGGAGATGACCCACGCGGCGAACGTCGAACTCACCGCGGGCCCGGAGTACTTCATCGAGCTGAACGACCGTTTCCGCACCCACCGCAGGGACATCGGCGCGGCCCTCGCCCACGAGGTGATGCACGTCTACCTGCACCGGCTGGACCTGTCCTTTCCGAGCATCCCGGCGAACGAGATCCTCACGGACACGGCGACCACCTACCTGGGCGCGGGCTGGCTGCTGCTCGACGCCTACCGGGAGCACGGGGAGGCGTCCCAGAAGCTGGGCTATCTCACCCCGGAGGAGTTCGGCTACGTCCTGGCGAAGCGAGCCCTGGTCTTCCACGAGGACCCGTCCGTCTGGTTCACCAGCCCGCAGGCCTACACCGCGTACGAGAAGGGCATGGCCCGGGCCCGCCAGGACGAGGAGCAGCCGCCGCTGACCGCGGCGGGCTGGGCGGGCCGCCGCCGCTACGCGCGGGACCGCCGGCACGCCCCCGCGGCCCCGGCCCCGCACTCCGCTACCCCCTACACCTTCACGCCCGACGGCGGCGGCCGGTTGCGGGTCTCGTTCCCGTGCCCCACCTGCCATCAGCGGATCAGGGTGCCGGTCCGGGGCCGGGTCCGGGCCCGGTGCTCGCTGTGCCGGACGGTGCTGGAGTGCGACACGTAGACCCTGCCGTCAGGATCACCCCGGCGTCGCGAGCCGTCGCGAGCCGTCGAAGACCGTCGCGCGACCCGACACGCCGGTCAGGCCCCGTACACCGCCCCCGGCGCCGCCGCCCCGGCCAGCAGTTCCAGCGCCGTCTCCCCCGCCTCGGCCGGGCTGCGGCGGGCGCCCTTGTCGGCGGTCGGCCCCGCTCGCCAGCCCTCCATGACGGTGATCCGTCCGCCATCGGTCTCGAACACCCGGCCGCTGACTCCGGCGCTGGCGGCGGAGCCCAGCCAGACCACCAGCGGGGAGACGTTCTCGGGCGCCATGGCGTCGAACCCGGAGCCCGGGGCGGCCATGGTCGCGGCGAAGGTGCGCTCGGTCATCCGGGTACGGGCGGCCGGGGCGACGGCGTTGACCTGGACGCCGTAGCGGGCCAGTTCGGCGGCCGCGACCAGGGTGAGGCCGACGATGCCGGCCTTGGCCGCGCTGTAGTTGCCCTGCCCGACCGAGCCCAGCAGTCCGGCTCCGCTGCTGGTGTTGACGATCCGGGCCACCGGGGTGCGGCCCGCCTTGGCCTCGGCCCGCCAGTGCGCGGCCGCGTGCCGCAGCGGCAGGAAGTGCCCCTTGAGGTGCACCCGCATGACCGCGTCCCAGTCGTCCTCGCCGAGGTTGACGAGCATGCGGTCGCGCAGGAACCCGGCGTTGTTCACGAGGGTGTCGAGCCGGCCGTAGGTCTCCACGGCCGTCCCGATCAGCGAGGCGGCGCCGGCGGTGGTCGCGATGTCACCGCCGTGCGCGACCGCCTCGCCGCCGGCCGCGCGGATCTCGTCCACGACGGCCCCGGCGGGACTGTCCGGGCCCGGCACGCCGTCGAGACCGACACCGAGGTCGTTGACGACGACCCGGGCGCCCTCGGCGGCGAAGGCCAGCGCGTGGGCCCGGCCGAGCCCGCGCCCGGCGCCGGTGACGACCACGACCCGGCCCGCGCAGATTCCGCTCATCTCAGTCCTCCTGGTCGGACGGCTTGTTGGCCGTCGCGGCATCGAGAAAGGGGGGTCGTTCCCCGCCACCGTGTACGAGCAGGCTCGCCCCGCTGATGTAGGCGGCCGCGTCGGAGGCGAGGAAGACGGCGGCGGCGCCGATGTCGGACGGGACGGCGAGGCGGCCCAGCGGGACGGTGCGGGAGACGGCGTCGACGCCGTCCTGGCCGCCGTAGTGCAGGTGGGCCAGCTCGGTCCGGACCATGCCGACGACCAGCGTGTTGACCCGGACCTGCGGCGCCCACTCCACCGCCATGGACCGGGCCAGGCTCTCCAGTCCCGCCTTGGCCGCGCCGTAGGCGGCCGAGCCCGGCGAGGGGCGGCCGCCGCTGACACTGCCGATCATCACCACCGCTCCCCGGGCCCGCCGCAGGTGCTCGTAGGCGGCGAGGGAGGCGGTCAGCGGGGTGAGGAGGTTCAGCTCGATCACCCGGGCGTGCCGCTCGGCGTCCGCTTCGGCGAGCCGCCGGTAGGGGGTGCCGCCCGCGTTGTTGACGAGCACGTCGACCCGGGGCAGGGCGTCGAAGAAGGCGCGCACGGCGGGCGGGTCGCGCAGGTCGAGGGGGGTGAACTCGACGCCGTCGAGGGGTTGTCCGGGCGGCCGGCGGGCACAGGTCAGAACGTGGGCGCCGGCCTCGGCGAAGGCCCGGGCGATCCCGGCGCCCACGCCCCGGGTACCGCCGGTGACCACGACGGTCCGGCCGTGCATCGAGTCGTCCACAGGGCCTCGGGCCAGGTTTTCCACAGGGCCTCCCGCTTGCTCGCACCGGCTGCTAGCTTCGAAGCCTCACACCTAACAAATGTTTGGTGGAAAGGTAGCTGAGTGCGAAGGTAGCTGATGCGTCCATGGGTGTCTCCACCTCGTGTCCAGAAAAGGGCGTCGTGCTGGTCATCGTCGATCACCCGCCGGTGAACGCACTGCCGGTGCGCGGCTGGTTCGCGCTGGCGGACGCGGTGCGCGCGGCGGGCCGTGACCCCGAAACCCGGTGCGTGGTGCTGGCGGCGCAGGGCCGTGGTTTCAACGCGGGCGTGGACATCAAGGAGATACAGGCGGACGGGAACGAGGCGCTGCTCGGCGCCAACCGGGCCTGCGCGGAGGCGTTCGCGGCGGTGTACGAGTGCGAGACCCCGGTGGTGGCGGCCGTGCACGGATTCTGCCTGGGCGGCGGGATAGGCCTGGTGGGCAACGCGGACGCCATCGTGGCGAGCGAGGACGCCGTCTTCGGGCTGCCCGAGCTGGACCGGGGCGCGCTGGGCGCGGCCACGCATCTGGCCCGGCTGGTCCCGCCGCATCTGATGCGGACGCTGTACTACACCTCGCGCACGGCGACCGCGGCCCAGCTGCACGCGCACGGCTCGGTGTGGCGGGTGGTGTCGCGCGGGGAGCTGTTGGCCGCGGCGCTGGAGCTGGCGCGGGAGATAGCCGCCAAGGACGGCCGGCTGCTGCGCCTGGCCAAGGCCGCCATCAACGGCATCGACCCCGTCGACGTGCGGCGCAGCTACCGCCTGGAACAGGGCTTCACCTTCGAGGCCGCCCTCAGCGGGGTGGCCGACCGGGTCCGTGACACCTTCGGGAAGGAGGGTGCGGGGAGTGACTGACAAGACGATGACCGCGGACGAGGCCGTCGCACGGCTGAGCAGCGGCATGACCCTGGGCATCGGCGGCTGGGGTTCCCGACGCAAGCCGATGTGCCTGGTCAGGGCCGTGCTCCGGAGCGGCATAGACGACCTCACCCTGGTCTCCTACGGCGGCCCGGACGTCGGGATGCTGGTCGCGGCCGGCCGGGTGCGCAGGCTGGTGGCGCCCTTCGTCACCCTCGACTCCATCCCGCTGGAACCGCACTACCGGGCGGCACGCGAGCGCGGGGCCTTCGAGCTGACGGAGGTCGACGAGGGCATGTTCATGTGGGGCCTGCACGCGGCCGCGAACCGGCTGCCCTTCCTGCCGGTGCGCGCGGGGCTCGGCTCGGACGTCATGCGGGTCAACCCCGGCCTGCGCACGGTGACGTCGCCGTACGACGACGGGGAGACGTTCGTGGCGATGCCCGCCCTGCGCCTGGACGCGGCCCTGGTCCACGTCAACCGCGCCGACCGGCTGGGCAACGGACAGTATCTGGGCCCGGACCCGTACTTCGACGACCTGTTCTGCGCGGCGGCGGACACGGCCTATGTCTCCTGCGAACAGCTCGTGGACACGGCCGAGTTGACGAAGGCGGCGGCCGCGCAGTCACTGCTGGTCAAGCGGCTGCACGTGACGGGGGTCGTGGAGGCGCCCGGCGGTGCGCACTTCACCTCCTGCGCGCCCGACCACGGGCGGGACGAGGACTTCCAGCGGCTGTACGCGACGACCCCGTGGGCGGAGTTCTCCGAGCGGTTCCTGGCCGGGGACGAGCAGGCCTACCGCTCCGCGGTGCGGAACTGGCAGGAGGAGCGGGACTGATGGACGTACTGCGCGCCGACTACTGCGTCATCGCCTGCGCCGAGGCCTGGCGCGGCTCCGGTGAGATCCTGGCGAGCCCGATGGGCCTGATCCCCTCGCTGGGCGCCCGGCTGGCCCGGCTCACCTTCGCCCCCGATCTGCTGCTGACCGACGGCGAGGCCCTGCTGGTCCGCCCGGACGGCACCCCCGAGGGCTGGCTGCCCTACCGGCAGCACCTCACCCTGGTGGCCGGTGGCCGCCGGCACGTGATGATGGGCGCGAGCCAGCTCGACCGGTACGGCAACCAGAACATCTCGGCCATCGGTGACTGGTCGCGGCCCCGCCGCCAGCTGCTCGGGGTGCGCGGAGCGCCCTTGAACACACTGAACAACCCGACGAGTTACTGGGTCCCGAAGCACTCCCGGCGGGTGTTCGTGGCGAAGGTCGACATGGTGTGCGGGGTGGGGTACGACCGGGTGGCCGAGCACCCGGGCACGGAACGCTTCCACCGCATCCCGAGGGTCGTCACCGATCTGGGCGTCTTCGACTTCGAGACGCCGGACCGCTCGATGCGGCTGGCCGCGCTGCATCCGGGGGTGAGCGTCGGGCAGGTGCGGGAGGCCACGGACTTCGAGCTCGCCGTCCCGGACGAGGTGCCGTACACCCGCGAACCCGGCCCGGAGGAGCTGCGGCTGATCCGTGAGGTGCTGGATCCCGGCGGCGCGCGGACGAAGGAGGTCGCGGGCTGATGGAGACCGCGCTCACCCGGCTGGTCGGGGTCCGGCATCCGATCGTGCAGACGGGGATGGGCTGGGTGGCGGGCCCCCGCCTGGTCTCCGCGGCGGCCAACGCCGGGGCCCTCGGCATCCTGGCCTCCGCGACGATGACCCTCGACCAGTTGCGCGCCGCGATAGCCGAGGTGCGGTGCCGTACGGACGCCCCGTTCGGGGTGAACCTGCGGGCGGACGCGGCCGACGCCGGCGACCGGGTCCGGCTGATCGTCGACGGGGGTGTGCGGGTGGCGTCCTTCGCGCTCGCCCCCTCCCCCGAGCTGATCGCCGAGCTGAAGGGGACGGGCGTGCTGGTGATCCCCTCGGTCGGGGCCCGGCGGCATGCCGAGAAGGTCGCGGCCTGGGGTGCGGACGCGGTGATCGTGCAGGGCGGTGAGGGCGGCGGGCACACCGGTGAGGTGGCGACGAGCGTGCTGCTGCCGCAGGTGGTGGACGCGGTACGGATACCGGTGGTGGCCGCCGGGGGCTTCTTCGACGGCCGGGGGCTGGTGGCGGCGCTGGCCTACGGGGCGGCGGGGGTGGCGATGGGGACCCGTTTCCTGCTCACCTCGGACTCGACGGTGCCGGACGCGGTGAAGGCGAGATATCTGGCGGCGACGGTCAAGGACGTCACGGTGACCAGGGCGGTGGACGGGCTGCCGCACCGGATGCTGCGCACCCCGCTGGTCGACTCCCTGGAGAACACCGGCCGGACGCGACGGCTGCTGCGGGCCGTGCGCCATGCGGCCGCCTTCCGCAGACTCTCCGGCCTCACCTGGCCGCAGATGGCCCGCGACGGCCTCGCCCTCCGGCACGGCAAGACCCTGTCCTGGAGCCAGCTGCTGCTCGCCGCCAACACCCCGATGCTGCTCAGGTCGGCGATGGTGGACGGCCGCACGGACCTCGGGGTGATGGCCTCCGGACAGGTCGCCGGCGTGATCGACGACCTGCCGTCGTGCGAGCAGCTGGTGGCCCGCATCGTGAAGGAGGCGGACGAGGTGTTCCAGGACCTGGAGCGGCTCAGAGCCGCTCGATGACCGTCACGATCGCCTGCCCCCCGCCTTCGCACACGGTCACCATCCCAAACGGCCCCCTCGCACCGCTCGGCCCCAGAGGGCCTCCCAGGCTTCGACGGCCTGCGCCGGACTCCGTCCGCCGAAGCGGTGGCCACGCCCCATCTGCTCGGGTCACAGCCGCTCGATGACCGTCACGTTCGCCTGCCCCCGCCCTCACACACGGACACCATCCCAAACGGCCCCCTCGCACCGCTCGGCCCCAGAGGGCCTCCCAGGCTTCGGCGGCCTGCGCCGGACTCCGTCCGCCGAAGCGGTGGCCACGCCCCATCTGCTCGGGTCACAGCCGCTCGATGACCGTCACGTTCGCCTGCCCCCCGCCCTCACACACGGACACCATCCCCTACGGCCCCCTCGCACCGCTCGGCCCCAGAGGGCCTCCCAGGCTTCGGCGGCCTGCGCCGGACTCCGTCCGCCGAAGCGGTGGCCACGCCCCATCTGCTCGGGTCACAGCCGCTCGATGACCGTCACGTTCGCCTGCCCCCCGCCTTCGCACATGGTCTGGAGGCCGAAGTGGCCCTCGGTGCGCTCCAGTTCGTGGAGGAGGGTGGTCATCAGCTTGACCCCGGTGGCGCCGAGCGGATGGCCGAGGGCGATCGCGCCGCCGTTGACGTTGACCTTGGCGGGGTCGGCGCCGGTCTCCTTGAGCCAGGCGAGGACGACCGGGGCGAAGGCCTCGTTGATCTCGACGAGGTCGATGGCGTCGATGGTGAGGCCGGTCTTCTTCAGGGCGTGCGCGGTGGCCGGGATGGGGGCGGAGAGCATCCGGATGGGGTCCTCGCCGCGGACGGAGAGATGGTGGACGCGGGCGCGGGGGCGCAACCCGTGTTCGCGGACCGCCCGTTCGGAGGCGAGCAGCATCGCGGCGGCGCCGTCGGAGACCTGGGAGGAGCAGGCGGCGGTGATGGTGCCGCCGTCGACGACCGGCTTCAGGGCGGCCATCTTCTCCAGGGAGGTGTCCCGGCGCGGGCCCTCGTCCACGGCGGCCGGACCGTAGGGCACGATCTCGCGCTCGAAGCGGCCCTCGTCGATGGCGCGCAGCGCCCTGCGGTGGGAGTTCAGGGCGAACTCCTCCTGGTCCCGGCGGCTGATGCCCCACTTGGCGGCGATCATCTCGGCGCCGGCGAACTGGTTGACGGGCTGTCGGCCGTAACGGGCGCGCCAGCCCTCGCTGCCCAGGAAGGGGCCCTCGGTCAGCCCCAGCGGCTCGGCGGCCTGCCGGGAGGCGAAAGCGATCGGGATCTGGGACATGTTCTGGACGCCGCCGGCGACCACCAGGTCCTGGGTGCCGGAGAGCACGGCCTGCGCGGCGAAGTGCACGGCCTGCTGGGAGGAGCCGCACTGCCGGTCGACGGTCACGCCCGGCACCTCCTCGGGCAGCCCGGCCGCCAGCCAGGCGGTCCGGGCGATGTCGCCGGCCTGCGGTCCGACCGCGTCGAGGCAGCCGAAGACGACGTCCTCGACGGCCGCCGGGTCGATGCCCGACCGCTGGACCAGGGCGGTCAGCACATGGGCGCCCAGATCGGCCGGGTGGACCCCGCTCAGTCCGCCCCCGCGCCGCCCGACGGGCGTACGCACCGCTTCGACTATGTAGGCCTCGGCCATGTCAGCAACTCCCTCGGCAGAAAGGGACTTTCAGCGAATGGGTGAGCTATTCACGGACGGCGATCCCGTCCAGCACCATCGACAGGTACTGCCGGGCGATCTCCTCCGGGCTGTGCTGTCCGCCGGGCCGGTACCAGGAGGCGGCCACCCACACGGTGTCGCGCACGAACCGGTAGGTGAGCCGGACGTCGAGGTCGGCACGGAAGACGCGCGCGGCGACCCCGTGCTCCAGCGTGGACAGCCATGCCTTCTCGAACTTGCGCTGCGACTCGGCGAGGAAGGTGAACCTCTCCTGCGCGACCAGTTGCTTGCTCTCCTTCTGGTAGATCGCCACGGCGGCGCGGTGCCGGTCGATCTCCCGGAAGGACTCGGTGACCAGGGCTTCGAGGGTCTCGCGAGGACCGAGCCCAGCGTCCAGGACGGTGTCGTAGCCGCCCCAGAGCTCGTCGAGGAAGGTCCGCAGGATCTCCTCCAGCATCGATTCCTTGGAGTCGAAGTGGTAGTAGAGGCTGCCCGCGAGCATGCCCGCGTGGTCCGCGATCTTGCGTACGGTGGTGGCGTTGTAGCCCTGCTCGGCGAAGACCTCGGCGGCGGTTTCGAGGAGTTCGCGGCGCCGGGCTGGAGCGGCGGCGGCAGCGCGTCTGCTCGCGGCGGTCACCTGGGGCTTCTTCTTGGTCGGCACGGGTCCATTGTCGGTGCTCCGGTGGTCAGGGATGCTGACTGCTGACGGAGACGACCTCTCCCGTGAGGTACGAGGAGTAGCCGGACGCCAGGAAGACGATCGCGTTGGCCACTTCCCAGGGCTCGGCGTACCGCCCGAAGGCCTCGCGTGCGGTCAGCTCCTCCAGCAGTTCGGCGGAGGTCACCTTCACCAGGTGCGGATGCATGGCGAGGCTGGGCGCCACGGCGTTGACCCGCACCCCGTACTCGGCCGCCTCGATGGCCGCGCACCGGGTCAGCGCCATCACCCCGGCCTTGGCGGCGGCGTAGTGCGCCTGTCCGGCCTGGGCACGCCAGCCGACGACGGAGGAGTTGTTGACGACGACCCCGCCCCGTCCGCCGTCGCGGAAGAGCCGCAGGGCGGCCCGCAGGCACCGGAAGGTGCCGTTGAGAGTGACGTCCAGGACCCGCGCCCACTGCTCGTCGTCCATGTCGACCAGGGCCGAAGTCCCGCCCAGGCCCGCGTTGTTGACGACGATGTCCAGCCGCCCGTGGTCCCGTACGGCGGTGTCGAACAGGACCCGCACCTGCCCCTCGTCGGTCACGTCACAGGGCACCGCGGTCACGGCGCCCGGATGCGCACCCGCCAGCTCGGCCTCGTACTCCTTCAGCCGGCGCGGGTGCGCGTCGCTGATCAGTACGCGCGCACCCTCCTCCAGGAAGCGGCGCGCGGTGGCACCGCCGATCCCCGCCCCGGCCGCGGCGGTCACGACGGCGGTGCGCCCCTCCAGCAGCCCGTGCCCGGGCACGTACTCCGGACTCTCGACGCCTGTCATGGGCCCACGCTAACCTACCAAACACTTGTTAGGGAAGGACGGTGACGACGACCGTGGACCTGACCCACACCCCGGCCGACGAGGAGTTCCGCGCCGAGGCCCACGCCTGGCTGGCGGAGCACGTACCCGACTTGCCGCTCCCCTCCCTGGAGACCGCGGAGGGCTTCGCGGCACATCGCGCCTGGGAGGCCGAACTGGCCGCGGACCGCTGGTCGGTGGTGTCCTGGCCCGAGCGGTACGGCGGCCGGGACGCGGGGCTGGTCCGCTGGCTGGTCTTCGAGGAGGAGTACCACGCGGCGGGCGCGCCGGGCCGGGTCGGCCAGAACGGCGTCAGCCTGCTCGCCCCGGCCCTCTTCGACCACGGCACGGAGGAACAACGCGCGCGGGTGCTGCCGTCGATGGCCACCGGCGAGGTGGTCTGGGCACAGGCCTGGTCCGAGCCCGGGGCCGGTTCCGACCTGGCCTCCCTCACCTCCAAGGCGGTGCGGACGGACGGCGGCTGGCTGCTCGTCGGCCAGAAGACCTGGTCGTCACGGGCCGCGTTCGCCGACCGCGCGTTCGGCCTGTTCCGCAGCGATCCGGACACGCCCAAGCCGCATCAGGGGCTCACCTATCTGATGTTCGACCTGCGCGCCCCGGGGGTCACGGTCCGCCCGATCGGCCGCCTCGACGGCAAGCCGGCCTTCGCCGAACTCTTCCTGGACGAGGTGTTCGTACCCGACGAGGACGTGATCGGCGAGCCGGGCCAGGGCTGGCGGACGGCGATGTCGACGGCGGCCAACGAGCGGGGGCTGACGCTGCGGTCGCCGGGCCGGTTCCTGGCCGCCGCCGACCGGTTGCTGCACCTGTGGCGGGCACGGGGCGCCCCGGAGACCGCCGCGGGCCGGGTGGCCGACGCCGTCATCGGCGCCCGCGCCTACCAGCTCTTCACCTACGCGGCCGCCGCCCGCTTCCTGGACGGCGAGCCGCTCGGCCCCGAGTCCAGCCTGAACAAGGTGTTCTGGTCCGAACTGGACCTGGCACTGCACGAGACGGCTCTGGATCTGCTGGGCCCGGAGGGCGAGTCGGCGGACACCTCGTGGTCCGAGGGGTACGTCTTCTCGCTCGCCGGACCCATCTACGCGGGCACCAACGAGATCCAGCGCGACATCATCGCCGAGCGCCTGCTCGGCCTGCCGAAGGGACGCCGCTGACATGCGTTTCCGCCTCGACACCGCACAACGTGACTTCGCGGACTCCCTGCGGGCAATGCTGGCGGCAGCGGACACACCGGCGGTGATACGGGAGTGGAGCCGCGGGGGGCACACGAGCGGACGGGCCCTGTGGGGGCGTGTCGGCGCGGCGGGGGTGTTCGGTCTCGCGGTGCCCGAGGAGTACGGAGGGGAAGGGCGCCGGGCCGTCGAACTCGCGCTTGCCTTTGTGGAGTTGGGGCGCTATGCGGTGCCCGGCCCACTGGTGGAGACGGTGGCCGCGGCGGTGCTGCTCGGTGAGAGCCCGGATCTCGCCAAGCGGTTCCTGCCCGGGATCGCCTCGGGAGAGACCCTGGCGACGGTGACGGTCGCCGAGCACGGGTACGGGTACGCGCTGGACGGGGACGCGGCGGATGTGCGGCTCGCCGCGACGCCGGAGGGCTTGCGGCTGTCCCCCGGCGCCGGTGCGGTACGCCGGTCCCTGGACCCCGCGCGCCGGCTCACCCCGCTCGCCCCGGTCGGCGAGCTGATCAGCGCGGAGCCGGCGTGGGCAGGTGCGCTGACCTGGGCGCGGCTGGCGGTGGCCGCGCAGGCGCTGGGGGTCGGGCTGGCACTGCTCGACAGCACGGTGGCGTATGTGAAGCAGCGGAGTCAGTTCGGGGTGCCCGTCGGCTCGTTCCAGGCGGTGAAGCACCGGCTGGCCGATGTGAAGATCGCGCTGGAGTTCGCCCGGCCGGTGGTCCTCGGGGCGGCGGTGACGATGACTCCGTCGGATGTGGCCGCGGCGAAGCTCGGCGCGTGCGAGGCGGCGTACCTCGGCTCCAGAGCCGCGCTGCAGCTGCACGGGGCGATCGGCTATACGGCGGAGTACGACCTGTCGTTGTGGCTGGCCAAGGCGCGGGCGCTGCGGGCGGCTTGGGGGACGCCGGAGGAGTGCCGACGGGTGGTTCTCGATGGTCCTCGGCCGCAGGCCGGTGGGGGCTGATCGCGCGCACGCGGCGGTAGCCGCATATCCGATGCAGCCCCGCGCCCCTTTCGGGGCGCTCCACTCACGGCGCTCAGTGGTGATCCCCACTCGTCAGTTCCTTGTACTCCTCCTGCGTCGGCTTCGGGATGTGGGTGTCCGGGCCGAACATGCCCTTCGCCAGGCTCGCGCGCATCCGCTGGACGACCGTGACCTTTCGGCGTACCCCGTTCGCGTCCGCCAGCGGGCCGATCTCGTACGGCGGGTTCTGTTCGTGCTGGGTGAGGACGAACAGACTGCCCTGGCTGAGGGGTTCGTGGACCTCGATGTACTCGCCGTGCGGAAGCATCTTGATGAGGCCGGTCTCCCTGCCGTGCAGCACCTTGTCGCGGTCCCGGCGCTGCAGGCCGAGGCAGATCCGCTTGGTGGTGACGAAGGCGAGGACGGGGACGACGAAGACGGAGATCCGCACGAACCAGGTGATCGAGTTGATGGAGAGATGGAGATGGGTGGCGACGATGTCGTTGCCGCCGCCGATCAGGAGGACGAAGTAGACGCTGAGCCAGGCCACGCCGAGGGCGGTGCGGACGGGGACGTTGCGCGGCCGGTCGAGGATGTGGTGCTCACGCCTGTCGCCGGTGATCCACGCCTCGACGAACGGGTAGACGCCGATGGCCAGGAGGAAGAGCGGGAAGAGCGAGAAGGGGATGAGGACACCCAGTGCCAGGGTGTGGCCCCAGGCATTGATCTCCCAGCCGGGCATCACGCGGATCAGGCCCTCGGAGAAGCCGAGGTACCAGTCGGGCTGGGCGCCGGTCGTCACCAGGTCCGGGCGGTAGGGGCCGAAGGCCCACACCGGGTTGATGGTGGCGATGGCGCCGATGATCGCGAGGATGCCGAAGGTGAGGAAGAAGAAGCCGCCGGCCTTGGCCATGTAGACCGGCAGGAAGGGCATGCCGACGACGCTCTTCTGGTCGCGTCCGGGCCCGGGGTACTGGGTGTGCTTGTGGTAGAAGACCAGGATCAGATGGGCCACCACCAGTCCCAGCATGATCCCGGGGAGCAGCAGGACGTGGATCGGGAAGAACCGGGAGATGATGTCGTGGCCCGGGAACTCCCCGCCGAACAGGAACATCGAGATGTACGACCCGACGATCGGGATCGACAGGATGGCGCCGTCGGCGAACCGGACGCCGGTGCCGGAGAGCAGGTCGTCCGGGAGCGAGTAGCCGGTCAGGCCGGTGAGGATGGCGAGGAACAACAGGGTCCAGCCGAACAGCCAGTTGACCTCGCGCGGCTTGCGGAAGGCGCCGGTGAAGAACACCCGCATCATGTGGACGAACATCCCGGCGACGAAGACCAGCGCCGCCCAGTGGTGGATCTGCCGGATCAGCAGTCCGCCGCGTACGTCGAAGCTGATGTGCAGCGTCGACTCGTACGCCTTGGTCATGATGATGCCGTTCATCGGCCCGTAGGAGCCGTGGTAGACGACCTCGGCGCCGCTGGGCTCGAAGAAGAGCGTCAGGTAGATGCCCGTGAGGATCAGGATGAGGAAGCTGTAGAGGCAGACCTCGCCCAGCATGAAGGACCAGTGGTCCGGGAACACCTTGCGCATGTTGGCCTTGGCCAGGCCGTATATCCCGAGGCGCCCGTCGGCCCAGTCCGCGAGCTTCTCACCCTTGCCCGGCGGGTTCTCCCTGCTCGCCGAAGTCCCCACCCGTACCGAGCCGTTCACCGTTCGTGCCGCGTCGTCCATACGTCGCGTCGCCTCCCCGCCGGATCACCCTCAGGGTGGCACGACAGGCCCCCGACAGCCAACGGGGCGACGTAAAGTCAGCCGGGTCGGCGGCGTCCACCGGATCAGCCGGCCCGTACGATGCCCGCCGCGCGCGCCGCCGCCAGCCACTGCGGGAACTCGCCGACGAGACGGTCGTACAGCTGACCGTCCGGCACCTTCGTCGGGTCCGAACCGGCGTGGAAGAAGCCCGCGTTGTCCACGGCCCGCCTGCCCGGCACCGCCAGTTCGTCGAGCTTGCGCAGGAAGTCGAACTGTTTGCTGTGCGGGTCGCCGAAGCCGACGAACTGCCAGAACAGCGGCAGCCTGGCCGCCTTGCACAGGTAGCGCTCGGCGGCGAGCTTGTTGATCGGGCCGCCGTCGGTCTGGAAGACGACCAGGGCGGGCTCGGTGGCGCCGCTGTCGAGGTAGTGGTCGATGACGGCGTCCATGGCCAGGTGGTAGCTGGTCTTCCCCATGTGCCCGAGCCCGGCCGCGATCTTCTCGATACGGCCCTCGTGCTCGGCGAGTTCGATGTCGGTGACCGCGTCGACGTCGGTGGAGAAGAAGACGACGGGGACCCGGCCGTCGTCGTCCAGGTGCGCGGAGAGGCCCAGCACCCGGTCGGCGAGGGCCTGCACACTGCCGTCGGCGTAGTACGGCTTCATGGAACCGGAGTAGTCGACGACCAGGTAGACGGCGGCCCGGAGTCCGTCGAGTCCGTGCTTGGTGAGGGAGATCCCCGCCGACCGGTACGCCCCGACCAGCGCGGGCGCGCTCTCCGCCACCTTGCTGAGACTGATCGCGGCCATGCCCTGATCCCCCTCGCCCTCGGTCAGGAGCCGAGACTACGTGATCACGACTTCGACGGCGGCGCCACGACCGATGCGAATCCATCTCATCAGGCCTGGCGCTCTGGGATGATTGCTGACTCGTTTCGGGTGACCTGAGGGGAAGCGGATGGGGGCCGAGCAGACGGAGGGTCCGGCGCAGGGCCGGCGGCGGGCGCTCGTCGTCGGGGTGGGGCACACACCCTCGCTGGAGAAGGACGTGCATCTCGCCGAACACTTCCCGGCGCTCGAGGGCGCGTCCGAGGACGTCGAACTCGTCGGCCGGTCACTGCGTCAGTCTCTTTACGAGGTACGGCAGCTGACCGATCCGGGGGGATCCGAGCTGCTGGGTGCACTGCAGGAGTTCTTCGACGCGTGCGAGCCCGGGGACACGGCGTTCCTGTACATCTCCTGCCACGGCGTGACACTCGGCAAGCGCGATTACCTGCTGCCCGCCGACACTCAACCCGGCCGCGCCGCCCAGGACGGCGTACGACCTCTGCTCGACCGTACGCTGATACCCGCCGACCCCGAGGGTCTGCTCGACGGCCTGCCCGCTGGCGTGACCACCGTTGTCTGCCTGGACACCTGCCGTACCGAGGACCCGACGGCCGCGTCCGAACAGAGCAGGAAGACGGTACTGACGGCCGAAGAGGACGTGTACTGGCTGTACAGCTGCGGCCGGGGCCAGCGCTCCTACGCGGATCCGCAGGAGGGCAGTTGGTTCGGCCGCGCACTCGCCAAGGCGCTCGCCCCGACGACCCAGCCGACCACCTTCACCGACCTCGTCCGGTACACCCAGGCCGCCGTACGCCGGACCGCCTCCGACGCGGGAGTCCAGCCGCCCACCTTAGAGCGGTACGTCCCGCACGGCAGGGGCGACGAGTCCCCGAGCCCGGTGCTGTGCGAGGGCGCGCAGGAGGTCTACCGCTGGACCACGATGATCGAGACCTCCTGTCTGTGGGAGTACACCTCGGGCGGCGCCGCCGTGCACGAGCGGGTACGAAAACGGCTGGGCGCGCTCGTCGAGCACATCGTGGACTCGCTGTCCACGGAGGGGGCGCATCGCGCCGATCCCTGGGCCGATCCCACCTATCCGGTCCGGGTGGTGGAGCAGTTGGGCATCCTGGTGAAGCGGGCCGGGCTGGAGGGACGGGACCTGCTGTCGCCCGCCGAGACGGCGGCGTTGCTCGCCGCGCCGGTCGTCCACGAGGGCATCGTCGCCATCGCGCTGGAGGAACTGCGCCGGACGATGCCCGACGGCATGGACGTCAAGGCGGCGCCGGACGAACCGGCCGACGGCCACGACCACCTGGTCCGGGGCGCCGCCCACGACGTGTGCCGCGCGCACTCCCAGGTCCGGCGCGCCACCGCGACCCTGCGCCGACGTGGCCTCCAGGAGCAGGCGGCCGCCGCCGACCACTGGCTGCGGCACCGGTTCATCACGGAGTGGGACCTGCTGTGGGAACGCACCGGCGCCTACCCCTCCGTGGACAGGATCCTCGACCTGCTGGCCGGCGCCGTCCTCGACTCGGGAGGGGACCCCTCGGCGGCCCCCGTACGCCCCGCTGCCCGGGCCGCCGTCGACGGCCAGCTGCGTCAGGTTCTCGGCCATCTCGCGGTGCAGCCCAGCTCCAGTCCTCGCATCAACGACACTCCCGGCGGCGACGAGTGGCGGCTCTACCCTCCGGTGCCGGGCAACCAGTGGCGCGCCCCCGACCTGGCGCGCCTGTTGTGGACGGCCGGTCTGCTCGCCGCCGACCCACGCCGTATGTCCAGCGTGCTGGTCGACCATCTCGGCGCCCATGAACCACTCGCCCCCGCAGAGGTCGTGGCGGCGCTGTCGGCCGACTTCGGCTACGATGCGGCACCGCTCGGTGAGACAGAGAACGGCCCCTACGAGCTCACCGTCCGGTTCGCCTGCCCGCATCCGGCGCTCCATGTGGCGGCCGAGGAACTGGCCGCGCGGGCCAACACCACGGTGAGCCTGCTGCACCTGGAGTGGCAGAAGCAGCGCACCACGCCACCGGCCCTGCTCCGGGGCTTCCCGGAGCGGGTCACCAGCGAGCAGCTCGTCCCTCTGGACGACCGGTACAAGCAGCCCCTGGAGCGCTTCCGACTGGCCGAGGACGAGATCCGCCCGCTGCTCATGGGCACGCAGCTCTACGGCGATCGCATGCTGGCGGTGCGCGAGCTGTACCAGAACGCGCTCGACGCCTGCCGCTACCGGGACATGCGGCGCCAGTACGGGGTGATGCGGGGGCGGCCCGAGCTCGACTGGACCCCGAAGATCAGCTTCACCCAGGGCTGGGACAGGGACGGCAGGCCGTACATCGAATGCACGGACAACGGCTCGGGCATGAGCCGCGCGAAGCTGACGTCGATGTTCGCCAGAGCCGGCAAGCGGTACGAGCAAGACCCCGAGTTCGTCCAGGAGCGGCGCAACTGGCGGCGGGCGGGACTGAGTGAGATGCCGCTCAACTCACGCTTCGGGATCGGAGTGTTCAGCTACTTCATGCTGGCCGAGGAGGTGGTCGTCTGGACGAGTCCGGTGGACCACTACGGGCGGGCGGAGCGGTTGGATCCCCTGCGAGCAGACATCCAGTCCGGGTCGGGACTGCTGCGGATCAGCGACGACCCGACGGTGACCCTGGAGGGTGGCACGCGGGTGCGCCTGTACCTGGGGCAGGACGAGGACCGGCTGCCCTCACTGGTGGAGACGTTGGAGTCGTTTCTCTGGGTGGCGGACTTCGCCGTGGAGGCGGTGGAACTCGGGCGGAACCCGGCCGATGACCCGGTCCGCAAGAACCGTTGGAAGCCCGGCGTGCTCACGACTCCCGACCCGGCGCACTGGACCTTCGAAGCGGTACAGGGTTCGCGGGACGTCTGGCTGGTGCAGGGGCCCAGGGTGTGGCTGCTGGACGGTGTGCGGATCAGGAGCAATGCCGATACGGAGGAGTACGGCTACGTCATCAACCTGCGGGAACGGCACCGCCCGGAGCCCAGCGTGGACCGCAACACACTTATTTCCTACGACGCCGACGTGGTGAGAACCGAACTGCTCGCATCGGTCCCCAGGGCGGCGGCTCAGTGGAACACGGTGCGCATGAGCTGGCTGTGGGATCTCGCGACGACGTCGTCCCAGTTCGCCATCGCGGTACTCGACTCGTTGCCGGCCCACGCACAAGCCGTTGTGGAGCAGCCGGATTGGGCCAAACGCCCGGCTCGTTTGGTGCCCCTGGCCACGGCGGGCTGCTTGCCCATGGACAGGGAGGGCGAGCGTGCCAAGGGCCAGCTGTCGTTCCGTATGGGTAGGTACGAAAGCGTTCTCGCGAACGCATGGCGTTCGACGCGTCTGGGCCTCCTGCGCCACGACAGAGCCCCCTTCGCGCCTCCCGGCTATCCGACGCCGGGGAGCATGGACTCCGTGCTCTTCCAGACGGAGCGTGACCCGGACGGGTGGGTCTCGGTGATCAGAGCCTCGGTCCGGGCGGGAGTGCCGCTGGGTACGGTGCTACGGGCCCTGCGCCGTTACGCGATCATCGGTATCGAGGTTCCCGCGGCCGCGGACATCCGGAAACTAGGCGATGTCCGGCCTTCCGGCGCCCTGCTGATGCTGGCCACCGGATACCAGCACGTGCTGTTGCGCGGTAACGCCGCCGACTGGCTTCGGCCCGCGGTCCACTCACCGCTCCTCCAGGTCGCCGCGACACACCGGCTGAGCCTCGGTGCCGCCGCCGCTCTTCTGGAACAGCTCCGGACCTGGCAACCGGAGCTTCCGGCCGGCCCTGAACTGAGCACCGAACTCGCCTCCGAGGTTCCCACCCTGCGTGACGGGATAATGCTGGTGGACCGCGGCTACAGAAGTCCCGATGGCCCCATGTGGCCCGGCACGTTGCACGTCATGGACCTTCTCACCCGACCCAACCCCAGTGGCTCCGTCCACACTCTGGCGGCGCGCGTCCGGCACTTCGGGCCGCTCGGGTTCTCCCTCCGGTCCGAGCCCTCACAGGCCGCGCTCTCCCACGGGCCGCTCCCCGCGCCGGAACAGACCCTGTTCACCGTTCCGAGGGGGAACTACACCCGCAACACCCGTTATCGCGACAGTGATCTGTCCGTCGCCGACCTGCTCCTGATCGCCGCCGAGCTGGAGATACGGCCGAGCGAAGTCGCCTCGCGAGTGAATGCTCTGACTCCGGTGACGGGAATCCGCGCCGCGCAGCCTCCCACCGAGATCTCCGACGTCATCCCCGCCGGACAGGCCGTCACCGTGCTGAAGAGAATGAGCGTCGGCCAGTGGGAGGACGTATCCCCGTGGCAATTCGTCATCGCTGTGTACAGGGGCAGCGGCGCCAGGACTGACTCGCACTCCGTCACGGCCGAAGCCCATGACACCGAAGAGGCCTTGCGTCTTCTTTCGGCGGCCGGTCTACTCTCCTCCGACTTCGAAGTGTCGAAGGACCGGGTCGTGCGCCAACTCGGCGTCCTGGATCACCCTCTGAAGCCCAAAAGGAACCTCCGGAACAAACTCGAAGTGGACCGAGGGGGCGTGAGCCTGTGCCTCCTGACCGAGCTGAGCGCGTTCGAGCGGCTCTCGATCGGAGACCTCTTCGATCGGCTGACCGACGAGGAGCAGCCCTTGCCGCTCGGTGTCGCTCCGACCTCACCCAAAGTCCTCGATCTCCAGGCGACTCACAGCGACGTCACGGCCCTTGTCTCCATGGGGAAGGGCTTCTATCCCACACTCACCGTCCAGAGGCTGCTCAAGCACGCCCAGGACACCCACCGCAGCATCGCCGCCTCCGTCGAGCGCCTGGGCCGCTTCACTCCGTTGGGAGCCGCTCCACCCCGGTGCACCCCTGCCGAAGCCGCCGCCCTCGACCGCTTCACCCCGGACATCTTCGACCTCGCCGCCTTCGACCCAGGCCTCATCGGCGAAGGCCCCCTCGGCCCCCTCGAACTCGTCCGCACAGCCGGTCGCTTCGGTTGGACCCTGGGCCGGACCTACGACCGCTACGCCCCGCTGTCCTGCCTGGGTCTCGAAGTCACCGTCCGCAGGCCCACCTCTGAAGAAGGTGACCTCATCCCCGACTGGCGGGACCTGATCGTCCTCACCGAGCAGCTGACCGGCCGGCACCCCGCCCTGGCCGGTGCCGTCCCCCGGGACCACATCACCCTGTGTTCGGAGGAGACCGACCTCTCCGAGGCCGCGGTCCGGGAGCGGCTCGCCTGCTACTCGGGCCTCTTCTCCCTCGAACTCGACCCCGACCTCCCTCCCGAAGCGACGGAAGGCACCCCCGAGTGACCGCTCCCATCCCCTACGACCCCGACGCCGTCCACACCCCCGTACTGACCTTCCAGTGGACCGTACGGGGGACCGGAGACGATGCCGTGTACGAGGCCGCCGGGGTCTGTCCTGTCTGCGGCTGTGCCATGCGGCGGACCTGGAGCTTCGGCCAGCCGCCCGTCGGCAAGGGCGGTTTCCTGG
Organism: Streptomyces sp. NPDC001220; assembly: GCF_053597895.1. Classification (NCBI taxonomy): domain Bacteria; kingdom Bacillati; phylum Actinomycetota; class Actinomycetes; order Kitasatosporales; family Streptomycetaceae; genus Streptomyces; species Streptomyces sp. NPDC001220. The sequence continues at coordinate 43,296 of NZ_JBSFJE010000011.1, read as the reverse complement.
GGCGGCGGAAGGAACCGGGGCCCGAGCCGTACTACTCGGTCTGCCAGTGCCGCACCCTGCACATGAACCGCCCGGCGAGCGAGCCCCTGGGGTGCGGTGCCCTCCTCGCGATCGCACCCCCGCGCCAGGCCGGAGGCACACCGTGACCTACACGCCCACCCCTCGGCAACTCCGGGAGGCCGACCGCCGTATACCCGAACTGTCGCTGTCCGAGCGGCAGTTGCAGGAGGCTCTGCGCCAGGCCGAGGGGTACCGGAACTTCCTCGCCTCCCTCACCGGGCTGCTGTCCGCCGTCTTCGTGCTGAAAGGGCAGGAAGATGTCACGAAGCTCGGCGAGGCCGTGCGATGGAGTGTGACCGCGCTGCTCGGGACCGGATTCCTCGCGCTGATCACCGCATCGTGGCTGAGCGTGAGCGCCGTACACGGACGCCCGGGTGAGGAGATCCTCCTGGAGGCGGGGCGGTTGCTGCGCTGGGAGCGGGAGCGTACCCGCCAGATCTGGCGGCTCGTCGAGGGAGCGCGGTGGCTCGGATTCGCCGGCGTGCTCGCGATCGCCACGGCAGTCGTCGTCACCTGGGCCTGGCCGGGTGGGTCCGGCAAGTAGCACACATGCTGCGGCACCTGCCCAGTCGTCCGGTCGGGGACTGGCGGGCAGGCGCCGCATGGTGTTCCGTACGCCTTTGTACGGGACGTTCTTCGGGGTGGGTCAGACCATCAGCGAGCGGTCCGTCGGGCGGATCGGGGCCGGGAGTTCGCTCGCACCGGTCAGGAAGCGGTCGACGCCCTTGGCGGCCGAGCGGCCCTCCGCGATCGCCCAGACGATCAGGGACTGGCCACGGCCGGCGTCCCCGGCGACGAAGACACCGGGCACGTTGGTCTGGAAGCCGGCGTCGCGGGCGACGTTGCCGCGCTCGTCGAGGTCGAGACCGAACTGCTCGACCAGGCCGTTGTCCCGGTCGGTGCCGGTGAAGCCCATCGCGAGGGTGACCAGCTGGGCCGGGATCCGGCGCTCGGTGCCCGGCTTGGGGGTCAGCTTGCCGTCGATGAACTCCACCTCGGTGAGGTGCAGCCACTGGACGTTGCCGTCCTCGTCGCCCTCGAAGTGGGTGGTGGAGACGGAGTAGACCCGCTCACCGCCCTCCTCGTGCGCCGAGGTGACCTTGTAGAGCATCGGGAAGGTCGGCCACGGCTGGTGCGGCGCCCGGTCCTCGCCCGGCCTGGGCATGATCTCCAGCTGGGTGACCGAGGCCGCGCCCTGGCGGTGGGCGGTGCCCACGCAGTCCGCGCCGGTGTCGCCGCCGCCGATGACGACCACGTGCTTGCCCTCGGCCGAGATCGGGGAGGTGACGTAGTCGCCCTCCTGGACCTTGTTCGACAGCGGCAGGTACTCCATCGCCTGGTGGACGCCCTTCAGCTCCCGTCCGGGGACCGGGAGGTCACGGGCGGTGGTGGCACCGGCGGCGATCACGATCGCGTCGTACCGCTTCTTCAGGTCGGTCGCCTTGAGGTCGCGGCCGATCTCGATACCGGTACGGAAGCGGGTGCCCTCCGCGCGCATCTGCTCGATGCGGCGGTTGATGTGCCGCTTCTCCATCTTGAACTCGGGGATGCCGTAGCGGAGCAGGCCGCCGACACGGTCGGCGCGCTCGTAGACGGCGACCGTGTGGCCGGCCCGGGTGAGCTGCTGGGCGGCGGCGAGGCCCGCCGGGCCCGAGCCGATCACGGCGACGGTCTTGCCGGACAGGCGCTCCGGGGCCTGCGGGGCGACGGTGCCCGCGTCCCACGCCTTGTCGATGATCGAGACCTCGACGTTCTTGATGGTGACGGCCGGCTGGTTGATGCCGAGCACACACGCCGACTCGCACGGGGCCGGGCAGAGGCGACCGGTGAACTCGGGGAAGTTGTTGGTCGCGTGCAGGCGCTCCGAGGCGGCCGTCCAGTCCTCGCGGTAGGCGAAGTCGTTCCACTCGGGGATCAGGTTCCCGAGCGGACAGCCGTTGTGGCAGAACGGGATCCCGCAGTCCATGCACCGGCCGGCCTGCTTGCTGATGATCGGCAGCAGCGAGCCGGGGACGTAGACCTCGTTCCAGTCCTGGACGCGCTCGGTGACGGGACGGGTCCGGGCGACCTCACGGCCGTGGGTCAGGAAGCCCTTCGGGTCAGCCATTGATCGCCGCCTCCATCATCTTCTCGGTGATCTCGGTCTCGGAGAGACCCGCTCGCTCGGCGGCGTCCTTGGCGGCGAGCACTGCCTTGTACGTGCTGGGGATGATCTTGCTGAACCGCCGCACGGCCGTGTCCCAGTCGGCGAGCAGCTTCTCGGCGACCGTGGAGCCCGTCTCCTCGGCGTGCCGGCGCACCACGTCGTGCAGCCACTGCTTGTCCGTGTCGTCCAGGGCCTCGACGGCGTCCACGTTGCCGACGTTGACGTTGTCGCGGTTCAGGTCGATGACGTAGGCGATGCCACCGGACATGCCGGCCGCGAAGTTACGGCCCGTCTCGCCCAGGACCACCGCGTGACCGCCGGTCATGTACTCGCAGCCGTGGTCGCCCACGCCCTCCGAGACCACCAGCGCACCGGAGTTGCGGACGCAGAACCGCTCGCCGGTGCGACCGCGCAGGAACAGCTCGCCGCCGGTCGCGCCGTACGCGATGGTGTTGCCGGCGATGGTGGAGAACTCGGCGAGGTGGTCGGCGTTGCGGTCGGGGCGCACGATGACCCGGCCGCCGGAGAGGCCCTTGCCGACGTAGTCGTTGGCGTCGCCCTCCAGGCGGAGCGTGACACCGCGCGGCAGGAAGGCGCCGAAGGACTGGCCGGCCGAGCCGGTGAAGGTGATGTCGATGGTGTCGTCGGGCAGGCCCGCGCCGCCGAACTTCTTCGTCACCTCGTGGCCGAGCATGGTGCCGACCGTGCGGTTGATGTTGCGCACCTTGATCTGGGCGCGCACCGGCTGGGCGTCGGTGGCGCTGGAGGCGGCCAGAGCGTCCGAGGCGAGCTTGATCAGCTCGTTGTCCAGGGCCTTCTCCAGGCCGTGGTCCTGCCGGACGGTCTGGTGCAGGGCCGCGCCCTCGGGCAGCTCGGGCACGTGGAAGAGCGGGGCCAGGTCCAGGCCCTGCGCCTTCCAGTGGTTCACGGCGCGGGTGACGTCGAGCGCCTCCGCGTGGCCGACGGCCTCCTCGATGGAGCGGAAGCCCAGCTCGGCGAGGATCTCGCGGACCTCCTCGGCGATGAACCGGAAGAAGTTGACGACGTACTCGGCCTTGCCGGAGAAGCGGTCGCGCAGCACCGGGTTCTGGGTGGCGACGCCGACCGGGCAGGTGTCCAGGTGGCAGACGCGCATCATGATGCAGCCGGAGACGACGAGGGGCGCGGTCGCGAAACCGAACTCCTCGGCGCCGAGCAGCGCGGCGATGACCACGTCACGGCCCGTCTTCAGCTGGCCGTCGGTCTGGACCACGATCCGGTCCCGCAGGCCGTTGAGCAGCAGGGTCTGCTGGGTCTCGGCGAGACCGAGCTCCCAGGGACCGCCCGCGTGCTTCAGCGAGGTCAGCGGGGAGGCACCCGTGCCGCCGTCGTGGCCGGAGATGAGCACGACGTCCGCGTGCGCCTTCGACACACCGGCGGCGACCGTGCCGACGCCGACCTCCGAGACCAGCTTGACGTGAATCCGCGCCTGCGGGTTCGCGTTCTTGAGGTCGTGGATCAGCTGGGCCAGGTCCTCGATGGAGTAGATGTCGTGGTGCGGCGGCGGGGAGATCAGGCCGACGCCCGGGGTGGAGTGCCGGGTCTTGGCGACCCACGGGTAGACCTTGTGGCCGGGCAGCTGGCCGCCCTCGCCGGGCTTGGCGCCCTGGGCCATCTTGATCTGGATGTCGTCGGCGTTGACCAGGTACTCGGAGGTCACGCCGAAGCGGCCGGACGCGACCTGCTTGATGGCGCTGCGCCGCGCCGGGTCGTACAGCCGGTCCGGGTCCTCGCCGCCCTCACCGGTGTTGGACTTGCCGCCCAGCTGGTTCATGGCGATGGCGAGGGTCTCGTGGGCCTCGCGCGAGATGGAGCCGTAGGACATGGCGCCGGTGGAGAAGCGCTTGACGATCTCGGAGACCGGCTCGACCTCGTCGACGGAGATCGGCGCGCGGCCTTCGGTACCGGACTTGAAGCCGAAGAGCCCGCGGAGCGTCATGAGCCGCTCGGACTGCTCGTTCACCCGGTCCGTGTACTTCTTGAAGATGTCGTAGCGGTTGGCACGCGTCGAGTGCTGGAGGCGGAAGACCGTCTCCGGGTCGAACAGGTGCGGCTCGCCCTCGCGGCGCCACTGGTACTCGCCGCCTATGTCCAGGGCGCGGTGGGCCGGCGCGATGCCGGAGGCCGGGTACGCCTTGGCGTGGCGGGCGGCGACCTCCTTGGCGATGACGTCGATGCCGACGCCGCCGATCTTGGTGGCGGTGCCGTTGAAGTACTTCTCGACGAACGCGGTGTCGAGACCGACGGCCTCGAAGACCTGGGCGCCCCGGTAGGAGGCGACCGTGGAGATGCCCATCTTGGACATGACCTTGAGGACGCCCTTGCCGAGGGCGTAGATCAGGTTGCGGATGGCCTGCTCGGACTCCATGCCCGGCAGGAAGGTGCCCGCGCGGGTCAGGTCCTCGACGGACTCCATGGCCAGGTAGGGGTTGACGGCGGCGGCGCCGAAGCCGATCAGCAGGGCCACGTGGTGGACCTCGCGGACGTCACCGGCCTCGACCAGCAGGCCCACCTGGGTGCGCTGCTTGGTGCGGATGAGGTGGTGGTGGACGGCCGCGGTGAGCAGCAGCGAGGGGATCGGCGCGTGCTCGGCGTCCGAGTGCCGGTCCGACAGGACGATCAGCCGGGCGCCGTTCCCGATGGCCGCGTCGGCCTCGGCGCAGATCTCCTCGATCCGCGCGGCGAGGGTGTCGCCGCCGCCGGAGACCCGGTACAGGCCGGACAGGGTCGCGGCCTTGAAGCCGGGCATGTCGCCGTCGGCGTTGATGTGGATGAGCTTGGCCAGCTCGTCGTTGTCGATCACAGGGAAGGGCAGCACGACGGAGCGGCAGGAGGCGGCGTTCGGGTCGAGCAGGTTGCCCGCGGGGCCGAGCGACGAGCGCAGGCTCGTCACCAGCTCTTCGCGGATCGCGTCCAGCGGCGGGTTGGTGACCTGCGCGAACAGCTGGGTGAAGTAGTCGAAGAGCAGCCGCGGGCGCTCGCTCAGCGCCGCGATCGGCGAGTCGGTGCCCATGGAGCCGATCGGCTCGGCACCGGCCTTGGCCATCGGCGCCAGGATGACGCGCAGCTCCTCCTCGGTGTAGCCGAAGGTCTGCTGGCGGCGGGTGACCGAGGCGTGGGTGTGCACGATGTGCTCGCGCTCGGGCAGGTCGCTCAGCTCGATCTCGCCGGCCTCGAGCCACTCGGCGTAGGGCTGTGCGGCGGCGAGGCCCGCCTTGATCTCGTCGTCCTCGATGATGCGGTGCTCGACGGTGTCGACGAGGAACATCCGGCCGGGCTGCAGCCGGCCCTTGCGGACGACCTTGGCGGGGTCGATGTCGAGGACGCCGACCTCGGAGCCGAGCACGACCAGGCCGTCGTCGGTGACCCAGTAACGGCCCGGGCGCAGACCGTTGCGGTCGAGAACGGCGCCGACCTGGGAGCCGTCGGTGAAGGTGACACAGGCGGGGCCGTCCCAGGGCTCCATCATCGTGGAGTGGAAGCCGTAGAAGGCGCGCCGGGCCGGGTCCATGGAGTCGTGGTTCTCCCACGCCTCCGGGATCATCATCAGCACCGAGTGCGGCAGCGAGCGGCCGCCGAGGTGCAGGAGTTCCAGCACCTCGTCGAAGGAGGCCGAGTCGGAGGCGTCGGGCGTACAGATCGGGAAGACCCGGTCCAACTTCTCCTGCGGGCCGAACAGGTCGGAGACCAGCTGGGACTCGCGGGCGACCATCCAGTTGCGGTTGCCCTTGACGGTGTTGATCTCACCGTTGTGGGCGACGAAGCGGTAGGGGTGCGCGAGCGGCCACGACGGGAAGGTGTTGGTGGAGAACCGGGAGTGCACGAGCGCGATCGCGGATGCGAAGCGACGGTCGGACAGGTCCGGGAAGAAGGGCTCCAGCTGGCCGGTGGTCAGCATGCCCTTGTAGACGATGGTCCGGGCGGACAGCGAGGGGAAGTAGACGCCCACCTCGCGCTCGGCGCGCTTGCGCAGCACGAACGCCCGGCGGTCCAGCGCGATGCCCTCGCTGGCGCCGTCGGTCACGAAGATTTGCCGGAAGACCGGCATGGTGGAGCGGGCGGTGGCGCCGAGCAGTTCCGGGGCGACCGGAACCTCGCGCCAGCCGAGGACGGTGAGGCCCTCCTCGCCGGCGATCGTCTCGATCTGTGAGACGGCGTCCTGGATGCCGTCCTCCGGAAGGAAGGCGATACCGACGGCGTACGACCCGGCCGGCGGCAGTTCGAATTCGGCCACCTCGCGGAAGAAGGCGTCGGGCACCTGGGAGAGCAGGCCGGCGCCGTCGCCGGAGTCGGGCTCGGAGCCGGTCGCGCCGCGGTGCTCGAGGTTGCGCAGAACCGTGAGCGCCTGCTCGACCAGCGCGTGGCTCGCCTCGCCGGTGAGGGTGGCCACAAAGCCGACGCCACAGGCGTCATGCTCGTTGCGGGGGTCGTACATACCCTGCGCAGCAGGGCGAGCATCCATGAACGACCAGTTCAGGCCATTCGTGGAGTGCTGGGACGGCTGGCGCGGCGTACGCATCGGCTCTCCCGTCGTCGTCAGTGGCGTATAGCAGGTGCCGAGGGACGACGCTGGCCCTCTGCGTTTTTGTTGCGAAATTTCACGCAGGTTACATGATGGAGCGGTTCTCGGGAACTGGATACACCGTTCCAACATGCGGACGCCGTAGGGGTTTACGGCGGCGTACCGCTCATGCGGTGAAGGTGGTGGGGGACCGATCCGGACAGATCCGTGTCCATCGGTCCGCAAGGGCGGGGGTGAGCGTCGCCGACACCCCACAGGTGCACGCCAGGCGTCCTTGCCTGCGGTGCTTACGGCTCATGCCCAGTGGTTAAGCATTCGAAACCAGCGAGTAACGGCTACTTATGCGGCCCAACGCATAAGTAGCGGTCCAGCTATCCTACGGCCGTTCCGAACAGGCTGCCCAGGGCGTACGTCACACCGGCCGCGGCGCCACCCAGCGCGAGCTGCCGCAGACCGCTGAACCACCAGGTCCGCGCGGTCACCCTGGCCACCACGGCACCACAGCCGAACAGCCCGACGAGCGCCAGCAGCAGGGCGGGCCAGAGCGCGGTGGCGCCGAGCAGGTACGGCAGCACGGGCAGCAGCGCGCCCAGCGCGAACGAGCCGAAGGAGGACACCGCGGCGACCAGCGGCGAGGGCAGGTCGCCGGGGTCGATGCCGAGTTCCTCGCGGGCGTGTATCTCCAGCGCCTGCTCCGGGTCGGCGGACAGCTGCCGGGCGACCTCCCGCGCGAGCGCCGCGTCGACCCCTCTCGCCTCGTAGAGGGCGGCCAGCTCGGCCTCCTCGTCCTGCGGATGCCGGCGCAGCTCCCTGCGCTCCACGTCCAGCTCGGCCTCGACGAGCTCACGCTGCGAGGCGACGGAGGTGTATTCGCCGGCGGCCATGGAGAAGGCACCGGCGGCCAGCCCCGCGAGCCCGGTGATGACGATGGTCTGATGGCTGACGGCGCCGCCGGCGACACCGGTGATCAGGGCGAGGTTGGAGACGAGCCCGTCCATGGCACCGAAGACCGCGGGCCGCAGCCACCCTCCGGTCACGTCCCGGTGGGTGTGGTTGTCCCGGTGCGCCTCGTGCAGCGTCGCCCGGGTCTCGATGACGGCCATGCGGGTCCCCCAACAGGTCTCGAAGTGCCTCACCTAAGCTGAGGCAAAGCTAAGTCTGGACTGATTCCATCTTTCGACAACATCGACAGTACGCTCCGACATTCCCCGCCGCCAGCAAGGAAAGGCTCGGCTAACCTGCGGCTTTACCCTTCTCCGCTCACTTGTGCGATGCTCCGCACAAATGTCGACCGGGTGATGTGGAGGCCCGGCAGGCTGCGGTCAACCGCCGTTGGTGGGACACATCCGCAAACGGTTCCGCGCCCCGGCGCGAAGCCCCTCCCGGAGAGGCCCGCCCATGTCATCGATCGTCTGCACCCCGCCGGCCCCCGCCCCCGACGAGCGCGCCTCCCCGCTGCACGACCGGGCGCGGGGCGCGCTGCTGGGCCTGGCGGTGGGCGACGCGCTCGGGGCGCCGGCGGAGAACATGAAGCCCTCCGAGATCCGCGCCCGCTGGGGCCGCATCACGGGGTACGTCACCGACACCCCGGCCGGCACGGACGACACCGAGTACGCGATCTTCTCCGGTCTGCTCCTCGCCCGCCACGGCTCGGCGCTCACCCCGGCCCATGTCGAGGCGGCCTGGCACGAGTGGATCGCCGACCGCGCCGAGGGCCCCTTCAAGGGCGCCGGCTTCAGCGAGCGCGGCACCCTGGAGAACCTCCGCCGGGGCCTCGCCGCCCCCATCTCCGCCCAGCACCGGCACGCCTGGAGCGACGGCCTGGCCATGCGGGCGGCCCCCTTCGGGGTCTTCGCGGCGGGCCGGCCCGTCGAGGCGGCCCGGCTGGTGGCGATCGACGGTTCGGTGAGCCACGAGGGCGAGGGCATCTACGGCGGCCAGGCGGTGGCGGCGGGCGTGGCGGCGGCGATGGCGGGGGCCCCGCCGACGGCGGTGGTCGCGGCCGCGCTGGCGGTGATCCCCGACGACTCCTGGACGGCCCGCTCCCTGCGCCGAGCCGTGTCGGTGGCCCACCGGGGCGAACGGGCGGTCCGCTCCGCGGTCGTCATCGGCGGCTACCCGTGGACCGACCTGGCCCCGGAGGCGGTGGCCCTGGCCTTCGGCGCGTACGCGGCGGCGGACGGCGACTTCCGGGATGCGGTACTGACGGCCGTCAACATGGGGCGCGACGCGGACACGACCGCAGCGGTGGCGGGGGCGCTGGCGGGGGCGACGCAGGGAGAGAAGGCGATCCCGCCGGACTGGGCCGCGGCGATCGGCCCGGCGAGGGGAAGCTGCCTGCCGTCGATGGCGGGCCAACACGTGCTGGAGGTGGCGGCACTCCTGACGGGAACGCCGCCGAGAACGCCGGCCCCGGCCTCCTCCCTACCGACCGAGCCACCCCCTCCGCCTCCCACCGAGCCCCACCCCACGCCCCCAACGCCCACAGCGACCGAACCCCGCCGCACGACACCAACGCCAGCACCGACCGAGCGCCCCTCGACCTCGGCCTCCCCATCGACCGAGCCACGGCCTTCGGCGCCGGCCCTTCAAGGGACCTCGGGCGGCTGCAGCGAGGGACTGCGGTGAAGCCGCGCCGTATCGAGGGGCTGCTGCTCGGCCTCGCCGCAGGCGACGCGGCCGGCTGGCCCGCCGCCCGGCACCGCGCCGCCCGCATGCCGGAGTGGACCCGCCGTCTCACCAGGGAACTCGACACCTTCGCCGAACAGAACGCGACCACCACCCTTCCCGTCCCCATCGCCCTCAACCAGCCCCCCGAGCCCCTCCGCCTCGGTCCCTCCGACGACGCCGAGTGGGCGGCCTTCGCCGCGGAAGCCGTCCTGCGCGCCGGCGACGACACCGCCCTCGCCGACCTCAGCCGTGAGCTCCGTACCCGCGCCGCCATCGACCTCACCTGGACCGCCGTGGCCTCCGAGGTCGCCGCCGCCGCGGAACGCGCCCCCGAGATCGAGTCGGCCGTCCTCCCCCTGCGCGCCCGTATCTCCGTCCGCGCCGGCCTCGGCAACCTCGCCACCGGCCTGCGCCCGCCCGCCACCGGCCACGACAACCCGCACTACTTCGACGACGCCGCCTGTGTCCGCGCCTGCGCACTCGCCGTCGCACACCCCGGTGACCCCCAACGCGCCGCGGACCTCGCCGAGTTCGACGCCCACTACACGCAGGACGGCGACGGAGTGCACGGCGCCCGCGCCATGGCGGCGGCCGTCGCCCTCGCCCTCGTCGGCGCCGAGGTGGAGACCTGCGTGGCCGCCGCGCTCGCCGAACTTCCCGAGGCCACCGAGATCGGCCGCAACGCCCGCCACGCCCTGACCCTCACCGCCTCGGCCGACACCGCGTTCGCCCTCGTCCCCCTCCTCGAACACCAAATCGTCGACCACGTCTACAGCTACGGCATCGCCGCCGCCGAAACCGTCCCGGTCGCCCTCGCCCTCGCCACCGCCGCACGCGGCCGGATCGCCGAGGCCGTCCCCGCCGCCGCCTGTCTCTCCAGGGTCGCCGACTCGGCCCCCGCCCTGGCCGGCGCACTCACCGGGGCCCTCGGCGGCGGCGACTCGATCCCACCGCCCTGGCGGGACGCCTGCCGCACCCTCTCCGGCTGCGCCCTCCCCCGTCTCACCGGCACCGACCTCGTGGAACTCGCCGAACTCCTGGAAGCCACACAACCGGCCCGTCCAGGTGGATGATTCGGTTCATGACGCCCAAAGCACAAGAAAGCACCGGCGCTTCGCTGGACGAACGGATCACCGGAGCCCTCGTCGGGGCCGCTGTCGGCGACGCCCTCGGCGGTCCGGTCGAGGGCTACTCCCCCGACCAGATCCTCGAACGCCACGGCGGCCGCGTGCACGGCATCGTCGGCCCCTGGAACGGCGACGCCTGGCGCACCGCCCGCCCCATCGCCCCGTACCACAAGGGCGACGGGCACGTCACCGACGACACCTTGATGACCCATGCGCTGGTACGGGTGTACGACCGCGTCCGCGACCACCTCGACGCGTACGCGATCGCCGACCACCTGGTCCCCGACCTGATGACCAACCCCCGCTGGATCCCGGAGCTGGAGACCGAGACCATCCCCCTCCAGCGGATCTTCCTCGCCGAGAAGTGGCTGGCGACCCGCCTGCACTACGGCCATGTCGACCCCCGCGAGGCCGGCACCGGCAACATCGTCAACTGCGGCGCCGCGATGTACATGGCCCCGGTCGGCCTGGTCAACGCGGCGAACCCGCGGGCCGCGTACGCCGAGGCCGTGGACATCGCCGGCGCCCATCAGTCGTCGTACGGCAGGGAGGCGGCGGGCGTCTTCGCGGCGGCGGTCGCGGCGGCGACGGCGCCCGGCGCGACACCGGACTCCGTGGTCGGCGCCTGCCTGTCCAGGGCGAAGGACGGCACCCGCGAGGCCATCGAACGCGTCTGTGAAACGGCGGCGAACCACTCCGACTTCGAGTCCGCGCTCGCCCCCCTCCGCGAGGCGATCGCCCCCTACGACACGGTGGGCCCCGACTACCGGTCCCCCTCCCTCGGCGCCCGCCGCCCCTCCCGTCTCCACGCGATCGAGGAACTCCCCGTCGCGCTGGGCATGTTGCTGGTGGCGGGCGGCGACTACCGGCACGCCGTCCTCGGCTCCGTCAACTACGGCCGGGACTGCGACTCGATCGCGACGATGGCGGGTGCGATCGCCGGGGCGCTGGGTTCCGCCGTACCGGAGGAGTGGTCGAAGCAGGTCGCCGAGGCGAGCCGCCTCGACCTCTGGGAGCCCCCTCGCACGCTGGCCGCCGTGACCAGGGAGGTCTTCCTCCGCGACACGGATCTCCGGCGTGCCCACGAGGAGTCCTTCGCTCGCCTCGGGGGCCCGGGATGCTCCGCCTGACCTGGGTCCAGCCGGAGGACCTGCTGGGCCATGAGATCCGCCAGGCCCGGCAGGACGGCCGGGAGCCCGGCGCGGTCGCGGCGCGCTGGAAGGCGGCGGGGGGCGCGGACGCGCCGGACCGGGCGGGGGCGTCACCGGACCGCGCGTCCCGCTACCTGCGCCAGCTGGCGGAGGACCTGCTGGACGAACTCGCCGACCTGCCGAGCCGGTTGAACGAGCCGACGGACCTGGCCGAGATCAAGGCGCTGTGTCCGGAGTGGCCGTCTGCGTCACGGGGAGGGCGGTGCGGACCGTCGTGCGACTGCGGGTGCGATGTGGTCGCTCGCGCAGTTCCCCGCCCCCCTGACGGGGCGCTGCCGAGCCGCGTCTCACACAGCTGCGGGCAGTCGTGCCGCTCGGGCGATGCGGGTTCCCCCGCTGGAGCGGAGCCGAGAGTGGGGGAGGGTGGGCGCGGCGGCACCCGGCCGGCGCCGGTAAGCGACACTCCCGCCGCTCCCACCCCCCGCACCTACCACGCCGCCTGGCTCGGCAGAGCCGTTGGCTGTCTTCTCGGCAAACCCGTCGAGAAACTCCCCCTCCACGCCATCCGTGAACTCGCCCAAGCAGCCGGCAACTGGCCCCTGAACCACTACTTCACCGCTCGCGGCGTCCCCGCCGAGCTCCTCGCCGCCCACCCCTGGAACCGCCGCTCAGCCGCCACCTCCCTCGTCGAGAACATCGACGGCATGCCCGAGGACGACGATCTCAACTACCCCCTCCTCAACCTCCTCCTGCTCCAGCGCCACACCAGAGCCTTCACCACCACCGACGTAGCCGCCCTCTGGCTCGACGAACTCCCCGCCGGCCGCACCTTCACCGCCGAGCGCGTCGCCTACCGCAACCTCCTCACCGGCGTCGAACCGCCGCACACCGCCCGCCACCGCAACCCCTTCCGCGAGTGGATCGGCGCCCTGATCCGCGCCGACGTGCACGGCTGGACCAACCCCGGCGACCCGGCCGCCGCGGCCGAGCAGGCCCATCGCGACGCCGCCCTCACCCACACGGCCAACGGCGTCTACGCGGCGATGTTCACGGCGGCCACCATCGCCACCGCCGCCACCGGAACCCACGACATCCACGCCTGCCTCCGCTCCGGCCGTACGGTGATCCCGCCCCGGTCCCGCCTGGCCCAGGCGATCGACCGGGCGATCCGGCTCGCCGAGACCCACGAGGACTTCGAGGCCGTCGTGGCGGAGCTCCACCGCACCCACTCCCCCACCCACCACTGGGTGCACGCCATTCCCAACACCGCGCTGATCGCCGCCGCCCTCACCCACGCGGACGGCGACTTCACCGGCTCCGTCTGCCGTGCGGTGAGCGGCGGCTGGGACACCGACTCGAACGGCGCGACGGCCGGCTCGGTCGCCGGGCTGCTCGCCGGCGACCCCGACGCCCTCCCCGACCGCTGGACGACCCCGCTCAAGAACCGACTCGCCACCTCCGTCGCCGGCTTCGACGGCACCGGCTTCGACACCCTCGCCCACCTCACCCACCTGGAGGCGACCCGCCCATGACCCAGATCGCCGTACTCGGCAGCACGAACATGGACCTCGTCGCGTACGTCGAGAAGGCCCCGCAGCTCGGCGAGACCGTGACCGGACGGGAGTTCCGTACGATCCCCGGCGGCAAGGGCGCCAACCAGGCGATCGCCGCCGCCCGCGCGGGCGCCACCGTCTCGATGATCGGCGCGGTCGGCCATGACGCCTACGGCGTCCGGATGCGGGACACCCTCGAACACTCCGGCGTGGACACAGATTCACTGCGCACGATCGAGGGCCCCTCCGGCACCGCGCACATCGTCGTGGACGACGAGGGCGGCAACGCGATCGTCGTGATCCCCGGCGCGAACGGCACCGTCGACCATCTCGCCCCCGGCGACGAGGGCGTCATCGCCTCCGCCGACACCCTCCTGCTCCAACTGGAGATCCCGCTGCCCGCGGTCGTCGCCGGTGCGCAGGCCGCCCGCCGGCACGGCGTCCGGACCATCCTCACCCCGTCCCCCACCCGCCCCCTGCCCTCCGAACTCCTCGAGAACATCGACCTGTTGGTGCCCAACGAGCGCGAGGCCGCCGACCTCACCGACCGCGCAGACCCGCGCGACGCGGCGGCCGCCCTGCTCGGCCTGGTGCCGCAGGTCGTGGTCACCCTGGGCGCCGCCGGCTGCCTCTACCTCACCCGTGACGCGGCGCCCCTCGTCATCCCGGCGCCCCGGGTGACCGCCGTCGACTCGACGGGTGCGGGCGACACCTTCGTCGGCGCCCTCGCGGTCGCCCTGGCCGAGGAGAAACCCATCCGGGAGGCCCTGTCCTGGGCGGCGGCCGCGGCCGCACTCGCCGTGCAACGGGAGGGGGCGTCGACGTCCATGCCGTACCGTCCGGAGATCGAGACCCAGTACACCGCATGAGTACGACAACACAGCCCCAGCCGCTCGCCGGTCTGCGCGTCCTCGACCTCGCCACCCTCTTCGCCGGCCCCCTCGCCGCCACCCTGCTCGGTGACTTCGGCGCCGAGGTGGTCAAGGTCGAGCACCCCGCCAAACCCGACCCGTCCCGAGGGCACGGCCCGGCCAAGCAGGGCGTCGGCCTGTGGTGGAAGCTGCTCGGGCGCAACAAGCGGACCATCACCCTCGACCTGTCCAAGCCCGGTGGCCGAGCCACGCTGCTCCGGCTCGCCGCGACCGCCGACGTGATCGTGGAGAACTTCCGGCCCGGCACCCTGGAGAAGTGGGACCTCGGCTGGGAGGAACTCTCCGCCGCCAACCCCCGGCTGATCCTGACCCGGGTCACCGCCTTCGGCCAGTTCGGCCCCTATGCCCACCGCCCCGGCTTCGGCACCCTCGCCGAGGCGATGAGCGGCTTCGCGGCGATCACCGGCGAACCTGACGCCCCGCCCACGCTGCCGCCGTTCGGGCTCGCCGACTCCATCGCCGCACTGGCCACCGCGTACGCCGTGATGACCGCGCTCGCCGCCCGGGACCGCACCGGCGAGGGCCAGGTCGTCGACATGGCGATCATCGAACCGATCCTCACCGTCCTCGGCCCCCAGCCCACCTGGTACGACCAGCTCGGCTACGTCCAGGCGCGCACCGGCAACCGCTCCGCCAACAACGCCCCGCGCAACACCTACCGCACGGCGGACGGGACCTGGGTCGCCGTCTCCACCTCGGCCCAGTCGATCGCGGAACGCGTGCTGCGACTGGTCGGGCGCCCGGAGCTGATCGACGAGCCGTGGTTCGCGACCGGCGCCGACCGGGCAGCGCACTCCGACGTCCTCGACGCGGCCGTCGGCGACTGGATCGCCACCCGCTCCCGCGCCGAGGTGCTGGCCGAGTTCGAGAAGGCGGAGGCGGCGGTCGCCCCCATCCAGGACGTACGGGACGTGATGGACGACCCGCAGTACCTGGCGCTGGACACGATCACCACCGTCCCCGACCCGGAACTGGGGCCGCTGCGCATGCAGAACGTCCTCTTCCGGCTCTCCTCGACCCCCGGCGCGATCCGCTGGACCGGCCGCCCGCACGGTGCCGACACGGACGAGGTCCTCACCGAGCTGGGCCTGACCCCGGCCCAGCTGCTGGCCCTGCGCGAGGAGGGCGCCGTATGACCACCGCCCCCTTCCCGCTGACCTGGCTGTACGTCCCCGGTGACCGGCCGCATGTGGTCGCCAAGGCGCTGGTCTCCGGCGCGGACGTGGTGGTGGTCGACCTGGAGGACGCCGTCGCCCCCGACCGCAAGGACTGCGCCCGCGCCGCCACCGCCGACCTCCTGGCCCACCCCCAGCCGGTCCCGGTGCACGTCCGGATCAACGGCCTGGACACCCCCTGGGCCACCGCCGACCTCCAGGCCCTGCTCGGCCGTCCCGGCCTCGCCGGCCTGCGCCTCCCCAAGGTGACCAGCCCCGGCGACATCCACCACATCGCGGCCCGGACCGCCGCCCTCCCGCTCTACGCCCTGCTCGAATCGGCCCTCGGTATCGAGCACGCCTACGCCATCGCCGCCGCCCACCCCGCCCTGCGGGGCATCTCGCTCGGGGAGGCGGACCTCCAGGCCGACCTGGGCGTGTACGACGACATCGGCCTCGACTGGTCCCGTTCCCGGATCGTGGTCGCCGCCCGGGCCGCGGGCCTCGCTCCACCGCCCCAGTCGGTCCATCCCGACACCCGCGACCTCAAGGGCCTCGCCGCCTCCTGCGCCCGCGGCCGCGCCCTGGGCTTCCTGGGCCGCGCCGCCATCCACCCCCGCCAGCTCCCGATCATCGAACGCGCCTACCTCCCCACGCAGGCCGAACTGGAACAGGCCGAAAAGATCATCAAGGCGGCCACCACGGAACAGGGCGCCCAGGCCCTCCCGGACGGCAGCTTCATCGACGCGGCGGTGGTGGCGACGGCCCGCAGAACCCTGTCCCTGCTGAACCGCCGCTGACACCGACAGCCCCCAAAACCCTGCCCCCGCCAAACCGCCGCCGACGGCTCCCGGCTCCCGGCTCCCGGCTCCCAGCCGCTGATCTCCGTCGGCCCCTACCCCGGTGGGTTTCTTCCGCCGACGATCCCTTCGCCGGCCCTTCGCCGGTGGATTCCCTGCGCCGCAACAGCGAGCACCCCGGCGGCGGTGTCCGGCGGTGCCGGGCTCGCCGGGACCCGTCGGCACGTACGCGAAGAGGGCGCCCGGTTCCGTCCCGGGCGCCCTCTTCGTCGTATCGCGGCAGGTCAGCTCTTCTTGGTCGCCGACCCGGCCTCGTCCTTGGCTTTGGTCTCGTCCTCGGCTTCGGCTCCGTCTTCGGCTTCGGCCCCGTCCCCGTCCCCGGCTTCGCCCTCGCGCTCGGCCTCGCCTTCGGAAGCCTCCGCCTCGGAAGCCTCCTCGGCTTCCGCGGCCTCGGCGGCGTCGCCCGTACCGTCGGTCTCCCCGTCGGCGGCGCCCGGCTCGACCACCGCCTCCCGGCCCGGCCGCTTCTTCGCGGAGAGCACGATGTACAGCACCGCGAGCAGGAACACGATCATCGCGGTCCAGTCGTTGAGCCGCAGGCCGAGGATGTGGTGGGCGTCGTCGACGCGCATGTACTCGATCCAGCCGCGGCCCACGCAGTACGCGGCGACGTACAGCGCGAACGCCCGCCCGTGCCCGAGCTTGAACCGGCGGTCGGCCCAGATCACGAGGAAGCCGACACCGATGCACCACAGCGACTCGTAGAGGAAGGTCGGGTGGTAGTAACCGGGGACCCGGCCGCCCTCGGACGAGGTGATGTGCAGGGCCCACGGCACATGCGTCTCGCGGCCGTACAGCTCCTGGTTGAACCAGTTGCCCCAGCGGCCGATCGCCTGGGCGAAGGCGATGCCGGGGGCGATGGCGTCGGCGTAGGCCGGGAGCGGGATGCCCCGGCGCCGGCAGCCGATCCAGGCACCCACCGCGCCGAGCGCGATCGCGCCCCAGATACCGAGGCCGCCCTGCCACACCTTGAACGCGTCGACCCAGTCACGGCCCTCGCTGAAGTACAGCTCGTAGTCCGTGATCACGTGGTACAGACGCCCGCCGACCAGGCCGAACGGCACGGCCCAGACGGCGATGTCGGCCACGGTGCCGGCCCGCCCGCCCCGGGCGATCCAGCGCCTGTTTCCGAGCCAGACGGCTACGAAGACACCGATGATGATGCAGAACGCGTAGCCGCGCAGCGGAATGGGACCGAGGTGGATCACTCCGCGCGAAGGGCTGGGAATGTAGGCAAGATATTCCATGGCAGGGTCGACGCTACCGTGCCGGACCGGGCCGACGGCAACCAGCCCGGCTACGGCTCCATAACAGGGGCGTGAGAAATGCCTACCCCGCTCACCCCTTGTTGGCGTCCGCCACGAGCTGCTTCAGCTTGGCCGGGGTCATGGTCTGGTCCTGGTAGATGTTCTTGCCGTCGAGCAGAACGGTCGGGGTGCCGCCGAACTTGGCCGCCTGGAAGGCCTCGTTGGACTTCACGACCCAGGCGTTGTGCCTGCCGTCCTTGACGCATTTCTGGAACGTCGGCGTGTTCAGGCCCTGGACCTTGCCGGCCAGCTCGATCAGCTTGTCGTTGTTCGAGAAGGCGTCGTCGGTTTCCTTCGGCTGGTTCTCGTACAGCACGTCGTGGAAGTCGCGGAACTTGCCGGCGTCCTGGGCGCAGGCCGCAGCGTTGGCGGCGTTCCGGGAGCCGCTGCCGCCGAGGTTGCCGTCGATCAGCGTGACCAGGTGGTATTCGATTCTGAGCTTGCCTGAGTCGGTCAGCTCGTGGAGCGTCGGGCGGTACGCCGTCTCGAAGGCCTGGCAGGCCGGGCAGCGGAAGTCCTCCCAGATGGTGAGCGTCGCCTTGGCGTCGTCCTTGCCGACCGGGATCGCGAGGCTGTCCTTGCCCTGCGCGCCCGAGGGCGCCACGACCGGGCCCGAGCTCTTGCTGTTCTTGTCCTTGCCCGCGTTCGCGGCGATGACGCCGATCACCGCCGCCAGGCCGAGGACACAGACGACGCTCGCGCCCACGATCAGCGCGCGCCGTCGCTTCTCCGCGGACTGCTGCTTCTCGCGGTCGGCTGCGATCCGCTCGCGGGCCGTCCGCTTTCCGTCACGATTCTTCTCGCTCACACCACCAGAACGAACCGGGGAGGCGCACCGCGCCTCCCCGGTCCCAGGTCCACCCGTTCGAGTGACCGGATGGTCCGTGGTGTTCCGTCAGGCCTGTCCGCGCACGCCCTTCGCCAGGTCACCGGCGAGTTCCCGGACGGCCACCACGCCGGCCGCGTCGTCCGGCGCGTCCAGCATCCGCTTCACGAAGGCCGAGCCGACGATCACCCCGTCGGCGAAGCCGGCGACCTCGGCGGCCTGGGCCGCGTCGGAGACACCGAGGCCGACGCAGACGGGCAGCCCGGTGCCGGTGACCCGGGTGCGTTCCACCAGGTTCTGGGCCTGTGCGCCGACCGATGCCCGGGTGCCCGTGACGCCCATCAGGGAGGCCGCGTAGACGAAGCCGCTGCCGGCCGCCGTAATCTGCGCGAGCCGCTCGTCCTTGCTGCTGGGCGCCACGACGAAGACCGTCGCGAGGCCGTGCTTCTCGGCGTGCTCCCTCCACAGGGCCGACTCCTGGACGGGCAGGTCGGGCAGGATGCAGCCCGCGCCGCCCGCCTCGGCCAGCTCGGCGGTGAAGCGCTCGACGCCGTAGCGGTCGATGGGGTTCCAGTACGTCATGACGAGGATCGGCTTGCCGGTGGCCGCGTAGGCCTCCTCGACCGTGCGCATGACGTCCGCGATCTTGACGCCGCCGCGCAGGGCGATGTCGTCGGCGGTCTGGATGACCGGGCCGTCGAGCACCGGGTCGCTGTGCGGCAGCCCGACCTCGACGACGTCCGCGCCGCCGTCCAGGACGGCCTTGATCGCCTCGATGCCGCCGGCCACGGTCGGGAACCCGGCCGGGAGGTAGGCGATGAGCGCGGAGCGGCCTTCGGCCTTGGCACCGGCGAGGGTGTCGGACAGCAGCTGAATGTTCCCGCTCACTTGGCGTCCCCTTCGATCTCGGCGGTGGCGGTGGCGTCGGCGGCGACCTCGGCGTCGGTGTCGTACAGCCCGAAGTAGCGCGCGGCGGTGTCCATGTCCTTGTCGCCACGGCCGGACAGGTTGACGACGATCAGCCCGTCCTTGCCGAGCTCGCGGCCGACCTCCAGGGCGCCGGCGAGGGCGTGCGCGCTCTCGATGGCCGGGATGATGCCCTCGGTGCGGGACAGCAGGCGCAGGGCCTGCATGGCCGCGTCGTCGGTGACCGCGCGGTACTCGCCGCGGCCGGAGTCCTTGAGGTAGGAGTGCTCCGGGCCGATGCCCGGGTAGTCCAGACCGGCCGAGATCGAGTACGGCTCGGTGATCTGGCCCTCGTCGTCCTGGAGGACGTAGGAGCGGGAGCCGTGCAGGATGCCGGGCTCGCCGGCGGTGAGGGTGGCCGCGTGCTCGCCGGTCTCGATGCCGTGCCCCGCGGGCTCGCAGCCGATGAGGCGGACGCCCTCGTCGGGGATGAAGGCGTGGAAGAGGCCGATGGCGTTGGAGCCGCCGCCGACGCAGGCGATCGCCGCGTCGGGGAGGCGGCCGGCCCGCTCCAGGAGCTGGCGGCGGGCCTCGACGCCGATGACCCGGTGGAAGTCGCGGACCATGGCCGGGAAGGGGTGCGGGCCCGCGACCGTACCGAAGAGGTAGTGCGTGTGGTCGACGTTGGCCACCCAGTCGCGGAACGCCTCGTTGATGGCGTCCTTCAGGGTGCGGCTGCCGGACTTCACCGCGATGACCTCGGCGCCGAGCATGCGCATCCGGGCCACGTTCAGGGCCTGGCGCCGGGTGTCGATCTCGCCCATGTAGATGGTGCAGTCGAGGCCGAACAGCGCGCAGGCGGTGGCCGTCGCCACGCCGTGCTGGCCGGCGCCGGTCTCCGCGATCACGCGGGTCTTGCCCATGCGCCTGGTGAGCAGGGCCTGGCCGAGCACGTTGTTGATCTTGTGCGAGCCGGTGTGGTTGAGGTCCTCGCGCTTGAGAAAGATCCGGGCGCCACCCGCTTCCGCGGCGAACCGGGGGACCTCGGTGAGCGCCGACGGACGGCCCGTGTAGTTGAGGAGCAGGTCATCGAGCTCGCGGGCGAACTCGGGGTCGTGCTTGGCCTTGTCGTATTCGACGGCCACCTCGTCCACGGCCGCCACGAGGGCCTCCGGGATGAACTTGCCGCCGAACGCGCCGAAGTAGCCCTCGACGCTGGGCACCTGGCCGGTGGGGTCAGGGAAGAAGAAGTCGCTGGGCATGCGAAAACCTCACGGTGAGTGTGTGAAAGGACACTGTTCGCCGTGGGGCGAGAGGTTGTCGGCTGACCGCCGTCAGTGGCTGATCGCGCAGTTCCCCGCGCCCCTGACGGGGCGCTGCCATCGACGTCCGTTCACCTGTCCCGGTTCGTCGCCGATGACGTACCGCACCCGGCGGCCGTGGACACGCCGCGCCGGGGCTCGGCAGCCCCTCGGGCGGCAGCCGCGCGCCAGGCGGGCGTACCGGTCCACGGTCGTCACGGTGAGAGTCATCGGGGTCAGCCTAGCGGGTGATCAGGGGCGGCCGTGCCGGAGCGCGGGGTGTTCGCCCGCCGCCACCAGGTCGGCCACCGCCGACTTGGGGTCGCGGCCGGTCACCAGGGACTCGCCGACCAGGACCGCGTCGGCGCCCGCGTTGGCGTAGGCGATGAGGTCGTGCGGGCCGCGGACGCCGGACTCGGCGACCTTGACCACGGTGTCGGGGATCTCCGGGGCGACCCGCTCGAAGGTGGAGCGGTCGACCTCCAGGGTCTTCAGGTTGCGCGCGTTGACGCCGATCACCTTGGCGCCCGCGTCCACCGCGCGCTCGACCTCGTCCTCGTCGTGCACCTCGACGATCGGGGTGAGGCCGATGGAGACCGCGCGCTCGATCAGCGACTCCAGAGCCGGCTGGTCGAGGGCGGCGACGATCAGCAGCGCGAGGTCGGCGCCGTACGCGCGGGCCTCCCACAGCTGGTACGACGTGACGATGAAGTCCTTGCGCAGGACCGGGATGTCCACACGGGCCCGGACCGCCTCCAGGTCGGCCAGCGAGCCGCCGAAGCGGCGCTGCTCGGTCAGGACCGAGATGACGGCCGCGCCGCCCGCCTCGTAGTCCGCGGCGAGCCCGGCCGGGTCGGCGATCGCGGCCAGCGCGCCCTTGGACGGGCTGGAGCGCTTGACCTCGCAGATCACCTTGACGCCCTCACCGCGCAGTGCGGCAACGCCGTCCTTGGCGGCCGGCGCCTTCGCCGCGCGCTCCTTGAGCTCGTCGAGGCTGACGCGCGCCTGCCGCTCCGCGAGGTCGGCACGGACTCCGTCGATGATCTCGTCGAGCACACTCACGCGAGCGGTCCCCTTCCGGTTCCGGACGGTTCTTCCGATCGGGTCGAAACCCTTGCGGGTCAAAACCCATGGTCATATCGATGGTATCCGCAGGATGGCGCCGACCTCGCATCCGGCCGAGGCCCGGTCCCACTACCTGGACTTTTGCCAGTTGATCAAGGATGCAACCAGCCGACGAAGGGCAGGTTCCGGACAACGGTGAAGACCAGCAGCAACGCGCCCAGGGTCCACATCGGGACCGGCCTGAGCTCGATCCGGACGGGCCGGCCGCGTGCCGCGCGCGCCACCCAGACGGTCCACACCACGGCGAAGGCCAGATAGGCGGCCACGCCCGCCGCGTTGTCCCGCAGCGCGGCCGGGAAGTCGCCGTGGATGAACGCGTGCGCGCTGCGCAGGCCGCCGCAGCCGGGGCAGTACAGGCCGGTGAGCCGGTAGAGGGGGCAGACCGGGTAGTGGCCGGGCTGGTTGGGGTCGACCGTGCCGACGTAGGCGAAGGCCCCGACGACGGCGGCCAGCACCCCCGCGGGCACGGCCAGCCGTCCGCGCAGCGAGGGCGGCGCCGGGGCGGCTGCGCTGGAGGTGTCGGCGTTCACGCCTCGCATTGTGCCCCGTACGGTCGGCACATGCGCGCGAGGGGCGGCCCGATGTCTCGGGACGCCCCTCGGGAAGCGCTGCGGGCGCTGCCGATCAGCCCTCGGCGGCGACCGGCTCGCGGGTGACCGCCGGGGCGCTGTGCGCCGTCACCAGGGCGGTCTGCTTCGGCATGCCGAGGCCCATGGCACGCATGATCATGCCGACCACGCCACCGAGGACCACGATCACCATGCCGGCCCAGAAGCCCACCGGCTGGGCCATCACCATGAAGGCGCCCGCGACGCAGAAACCGATGAAGGCGATGGTGACGCCCGTCCAGGCGGCCGGGGTGTGACCGTGGCTGCTGCCCGCCATGACTTGCTCCTCGTTAGCTGGTGCGTGTCGTACGTGCCGTCCGTGGCCGCGCTCGTACGGGTCCGTTCCGGACGCTCGACTTCCATTGTCACGTACGCGCGGGCCTGCCGTGAGCGGGGGTGGCGTCTGATTCGCCACATCGGTATCCGGCCCCGCGAGGCTCAGCGCCCCGAAAGGGGGGCGTGAAGCTGTGTTCGATGTGCGATTCCACCGCGTGGACGCGACCGGCCACGCGGTGGAATCGCACCGCAGGCGACCGGCGGCCCCTCACGGCGCCACCGGCGAAGCGCTCAGGCGCCCGTGGGGTCCTCGCCCCGGTCCAGGGCCTTCCAGATGTCCTCGGGCCGGTCCGGGTCGACCGGCTTCGGCGCACGGCGCGGCCGCTCCGCGCCCGTGCCGCGCTCGTAGCGGCCGGACATGGCGGGCCAGAGACGGCCGTAGCGCAGCGCGAGCAGTCCGGCGATCAGGATGAGCGCGCCGCCTGCCGCGGCGACGTACGGCCAGCCGGTGTGGCTGAGGGCGTCGACCGCGGCGGAGGTGTCGCCGCTGGCCTGGGCGGCCTTCTCGTCCAGCGCGGAGCCGTCGGAGGCGCCCGCCAGGGCGGCGACGACGATACCGGCGCCGGAGAGCGCGAGGAGCCCGGAGACCAGGAAGCGGCCGGCCCTGCGGACGGCGAAGACGGCGACGAGCGCGGCGAGGCCCACTATGGCGAGGGCCGCGGGAACGCCCGTGACGTCGCTGCCCTTGACGGTCAGCGGGAAGTTGCCACCGGCCACCGTCGCGGTGCCCTCCGCCCAGCGCTGCCGGCTGGACAGCAGGGCCACGGCCGCGCCGAGCGCACCGAACAACAGCGCGACGGCGAGGCTGCGGCGGCCGGACCCGGCGGGTGCGGCTTCGGAACGGGGGTGAGGAACGGCAGTCACGTACTCCACTATCGCTTGAACCCCGGGCGAACGGTCACCCGGGGTTGGGTGAGAAGCGCCCTACTTGCCCAGTCTGTTGGCCGTGTGCACCGCGCGCAGCACCGCCGCCGCCTTGTTGCGGCACTCCTGGTCCTCCGCGACCGGGCTGGAGTCGGCGACGATGCCCGCGCCCGCCTGGACGTACGCCGTGCCGTCCCGCAGCAGGGCGGTACGGATGGCGATCGCGGTGTCGGAGTCGCCGGCGAAGTCGAGGTAGCCGACGCAGCCGCCGTACAACCCCCTTCGGGACGGCTCCAGTTCGTCGATGATCTGCATCGCCCGGGGCTTGGGGGCGCCGGAGAGGGTGCCGGCCGGGAAGCAGGCGGTGAGGACGTCGAAGGCGGTGCGGCCCTCGGAGACCTTTCCGGTGACCGTCGAGACGATGTGCATGACGTGCGAGTACCGCTCGACGGACATGAAGTCGACGACCTCGACGGAGCCCGGTTCGCAGACCCGCCCCAGGTCGTTGCGTCCGAGGTCGACGAGCATCAGGTGCTCGGCGCGCTCCTTGGGGTCGGCCATCAGCTCGTCGGCGAGGTCCTGGTCCTCGCGCGGGGTGGCCCCGCGCGGCCGGGTGCCGGCGATGGGGTGGACCATGGCCCGCCCGTCCTCGACCTTGACCAGGGCCTCGGGGGACGATCCGACGACGTCGAAGCCCTCGAAGCGGAAGAGGTACATGTACGGCGAGGGGTTGGTCGCCCGCAGGACGCGGTAGACGTCCAGCGCGCTCGCCGTGCACGGGGTCTCGAAGCGCTGCGAGGGGACGACCTGGAAGGCCTCGCCCGCGCGGATGCGCTCCTTGATGTCCTCGACCGCGGCCTGGAAGTCGGGGCCGCCCCACAGGGCGGTGTACTCGGGGAGCTCGGAGGCGGGCAGGGCGGCCGGGGGCTGGGCGACCGGGCGGGAGAGGTCGGCCTCCATGGCGTCCAGGCGGGCGATCGCGTCGGTGTAGGCCTCGTCGACGCCGGTGTCGAGGTCGTTGTGGTTGATCGCGTTGGCGATCAGCAGGACCGAGCCCTCCCAGTGGTCCATCACCGCGAGGTCGCTGGTGAGGAGCATGGTCAGCTCGGGCAGCCCGAGGTCGTCCCGCTCCCCCGGGCCGATCTTCTCCAGGCGGCGCACGATGTCGTAGCCCAGATAGCCGACCATGCCGCCGGTGAACGGGGGCAGGTCCTCCGTGTGCGGGGTGTGCAGGGCCTCGATGGTGGCGCGCAGGGCGGCCAGCGGGTCCCCGTCGACGGGCACGCCGACCGGCGGGACGCCGAGCCAGTGGGCCTGGCCGTCACGGGCGGTGAGAGTGGCCGCGGAACGGACGCCCACGAACGAGTAGCGAGACCATTGGAAGGCCGTGCGGCCGTTCTCGGCGGACTCCAGCAGGAAGGTGCCGGGGCGCTCGGCGGCGAGCTTGCGGTAGAGCGCGACCGGGGTGTCGCCGTCGGCGAGGAGCTTGCGGGTGACCGGGATGACACGCCGGTCGGTCGCCAGCTTGCGGAAGGTCTCCAGTTCCATGGCGGCAGACCTTACTGATCGGAGGCCGGGACGCCGGAATCGGCGCCCTTCTTGAGGAGCACGTCGGCGTCGAAGCAGGTGCGGTCGCCGGTGTGGCAGGCGGCGCCCACCTGGTCGACCTTGACCAGCAGGGTGTCGGCGTCGCAGTCGAGGGCGACGGACCTGACCCACTGGAAGTGACCGGAGGTGTCGCCCTTGACCCAGTACTCCTGGCGGCTGCGCGACCAGTAGGTGCAGCGGCCGGTGGTGAGGGTGCGGTGCAACGCCTCGTCGTCCATCCAGCCGAGCATCAGTACCTCGCCCGTGTCGTACTGCTGGGCGATGGCGGGCACGAGGCCGTCGGCGCTGCGCTTGAGGCGGGCGGCGATCTCCGGGGCGAGGCCGCTGGGTGGGGGCGTACCGGTCGTACTGGTCATGGGTGCCATTGTGCCGCGCGGCACCGGCAGTCACGGACCGTGTCCACTGTCCGGACCGTGCGTGGGGCCGTAGGCTGGCAGCATGTCGACCTTCGCCAAGCGTGAACGGCTTCTGCTCGCCGACCTCTTGGAGACCGCCGGTCCCGAGGCACCGACCCTCTGCGAGGGCTGGGTGACCCGTGATCTGGCCGCGCACGTGGTGGTGCGCGAGCGCCGGCCGGACGCGGCCGGGGGCGCGCTGATCAAGCAGCTCGCGCCCCGCCTGGAGAAGGTGATGGCCGAGTTCGCCGCGAAGCCGTACGAGGAGCTGATCCAGCTGATCCGTACCGGCCCGCCGCGGTTCTCGCCGTTCCAGCTCAAGCAGGTCGACGAGGCGGCCAACACGGTGGAGTTCTACGTCCACACGGAGGACGTCCGCCGCGCCCAGCCGGACTGGGCGCCGCGTGAGCTGGACCCGGTCTTCCAGGACGCCCTGTGGTCCCGTCTGGAGCGCACCGCACGGCTGCTGGGCAGGGGTGTGCCGACGGGCCTGGTGCTGCGCCGTCCGGACGGCCAGACGGCCGTCGCGCATCGCGGCGCCCCGGTGGTGACGGTGACCGGCGAGCCCTCCGAGCTGCTGATGTTCTCCTTCGGCCGGCAGAACGCGGCGAAGGTCGCGGTGGACGGCGACGAGAACGCGATCGCCAAGCTGCACGAGTCCAAGCAGCTGGGCATCTGAGGAGCCCGCGATGATCAAGGTCGCGATGACCAACGTCTTCGTCGACGACGTCGTCAAGGCGCACGCCTTCTACACCGATGTCCTCGGCTTCGAGACCCGCACCCGGCTGGACCTCGGCGGAGGCACCCTGTTCATCACGGTCGGCGCGCCCGGCGGCGCCCAGCCGGACCTCCAGCTGCTCCTGGAGCCCGGACAGGGCACCATCGCGGAGCCGTACCGCAAGGCCGTGTACGAGGCGGGCCTGCCGGCCATCGTCTTCTCGGTCGACGACATCCGCGCGGAGTACGACCGGCTGCGCGCCCTGGACGTCCGCTTCACCCACGAGCCGCAGGAACAGGGCCCGGTGATCGCGGCCGTCCTGGACGACACGGTCGGCAACCTGATCCAGCTCACCCAGCCGAAGGGCTGAGGTACCTCGGCGGGGCGGCTCGGCCCGCCGCGGCCGGGCCGGGGGCCCGGCGTGGTGTCAGCGGACGGGGTGGCCGGCTCCTCGCAGGGCCTGCTTGACCTCGCCGATGCGCAGGTCGCCGAAGTGGAAGACGGAGGCCGCGAGGACGGCGTCCGCGCCCGCCGCGACGGCGGGGGCGAAGTCGGCCAGCCTGCCGGCGCCGCCGGAGGCGATGACCGGGACGGTGACGTGCTTGCGGACGGCCGTGATCATCTCCAGGTCGTAGCCGTCCTTGGTGCCGTCCGCGTCCATCGAGTTGAGCAGGATCTCCCCCGCGCCCAGCTCGGCGGCCCGGTGCGCCCACTCGACCGCGTCGATGCCGGTGCCGCGGCGGCCGCCGTGGGTGGTGACCTCGAAGGTGCCTTCGGGGGTGCGGCGGGCGTCCACCGACAGGACCAGTACCTGCCGGCCGAAGCGTTCCGCGATCTCCCGGATCAGCTCCGGGCGCGCGATCGCCGCCGTGTTGACGCCCACCTTGTCGGCGCCGGCCCGCAGCAGCTTGTCGACGTCCTCGGCCGTGCGCACCCCGCCGCCGACGGTCAGCGGGATGAAGACCTGCTCGGCGGTGCGGCGCACCACGTCGTAGGTGGTCTCCCGGTCGCCGGAGGACGCGGTGATGTCCAGGAAGGTCAGCTCGTCGGCGCCTTCCGTGTCGTACACCTTGGCCATCTCGACCGGGTCGCCCGCGTCCCGCAGGTTCTGGAAGTTGACGCCCTTGACGACCCGGCCGTTGTCCACGTCCAGGCAGGGGATGACTCGGACCGCCAGGGTCATGCCGTGGCCTCCCCTCGGTATGCCTCCACCTCGACCTCGACGACCAGGCTGGGGTCCACGAAGCCGGAGACGATGATCATGGATGCGGCGGGCCGGACGGAGTCGAACAGCTCCTTGTGGGCGCGTCCAACATCGTCCACGTCCCGGGCATGGGTGACGTACATACGTGTCCGCACCACATCGTCACGGCCGAGGCCCAGCTGCCCCAGCGCCGCGAACGCGACGTTGAAGGAGTTGACCGTCTGCTCGTAGGGGCCGCCCCCGGCGATCTCGCCGTCCACTATGGAGGTGCAGCCGGAGACCAGTACCAGGCCGTTGGGCAGTTCCACCGCGCGGGAGTACCCGAAGGCGTCCTCCCAGGGCGCGCCCGTCGTGACACGTCGCAGCTCACTCACGGGGACACTGCCTCCAGTGCTTCTTCCAAGGTGAACGCCTTGGCGTAGAGGGCCTTTCCGACGATGGCGCCCTCGACACCGAGGGGTACCAGCTCGGCCAGCGCACGGAGGTCGTCCAGCGACGACACGCCGCCGGAGGCCACGACCGGCCGGTCGGTCGCCGCGCAGACGTTCTTGAGGAGCTCCAGGTTCGGGCCCTGGAGGGTGCCGTCCTTGGCGATGTCGGTGACGACGTAGCGCGCGCAGCCCTCCTGGTCGAGGCGGGCCAGCGTCTCGTAGAGGTCGCCGCCGTCGCGGGTCCAGCCGCGGCCGCGCAGGGTCGTGCCCTTGACGTCCAGGCCCACCGCGATCTGGTCGCCGTGCTCGGCGATGACCTTGGCGACCCACTCCGGGCTCTCCAGGGCGGCCGTGCCGAGGTTCACCCGGCGGCAGCCGGTGGCCAGGGCGGCCGCCAGCGAGGCGTCGTCCCGGATCCCACCGGACAGCTCCACCTTGATGTCCATCGCCCCGGCGACCTCGGCGATCAGCTCGCGGTTGTCGCCGGTGCCGAACGCGGCGTCCAGGTCGACCAGGTGCAGCCACTCGGCGCCCGACCGCTGCCAGGCGAGGGCGGCCTCCAGGGGGGAGCCGTAGGAGGTCTCGGTTCCCGACTCGCCGTGCACGAGGCGGACGGCCTGGCCGTCGCGGACGTCGACGGCGGGGAGGAGTTCGAGCTTGCTCACAGTGTTCCGATCCAGTTGGTGAGGAGCTGGGCGCCGGCGTCGCCGGACTTCTCGGGGTGGAACTGGGTGGCCCACAGGGCGCCGTTCTCCACGGCGGCCACGAACGGCTTGCCGTGCGTCGACCAGGTCACGAGCGGGGCGCGCAGCGCGGCGTTGTGCGTCTCCAGCGACCAGTCCTGGACGGCGTAGGAGTGCACGAAGTAGAAGCGGGCGTCGGCGTCCAGGCCCGCGAACAGCTCGGAGCCGGCCGGCACGTCCACGGTGTTCCAGCCCATGTGGGGCACGATCTCGGCCTGCAGCGGCTCGACCGAGCCGGGCCACTCGTCGAGGCCCTCGGTCTCCACGCCGTGCTCGATGCCACGCGCGAACAGGATCTGCATGCCGACGCAGATGCCCATCACCGGCCGGCCGCCGGACAGCCGCCGGTCGATGATCCAGTCCCCGCGGGCCGCGCGCAGGCCCTCCATGCAGGCGGCGAAGGCGCCGACACCCGGCACCAGCAGGCCGTCGGCGTTCATCGCCCGGTCGAAGTCACGGGTTATCTCGACGTCGGCCCCGGCGCGGGCGAGCGCCCGCTCGGCGGAGCGGACGTTCCCGAAGCCGTAGTCGAAGACGACGACCTTCTTCGCGGATCCGCTCAATTCCACACCTCCAGCCTCACGACACCCGCCACCAGGCACATCGCGGCGCCGATCGAGAGCAGCACGATCAGGCTGGTGGGCATCTTCTGCTTGACGAAGGAGATGATTCCGCCGACCAGGAAGAGGCCGACGACGATCAGTATGGTGGACAGCCCGGTCATGGCTTTACAGCGCGCCCTTCGTCGACGGGAGGATGCCGGCCGCGCGCGGGTCGCGCTCGGAGGCATAACGCAGCGCCCTGGCGAGCGCCTTGAACTGGCATTCCACGATGTGGTGTGCGTTGCGCCCATAGGGCACGTGCACATGGAGGGCGACCTGGGCCTGTGCCACGAAGGACTCCAGGATGTGCCGGGTCATGGTGGTGTCGTACTCGCCGATCATCGGAGCCATGTTCTCCGGCTCCGTGTGCACGAGGTACGGGCGCCCGGACAGGTCCACCGTGACCTGGGCCAGGGACTCGTCCAGCGGGACCGTGCAGTTGCCGAAGCGGTAGATGCCGACCTTGTCGCCGAGCGCCTGCTTGAAGGCGGCGCCGAGGGCGAGGGCGGTGTCCTCGATGGTGTGGTGCGAGTCGATGTGCAGATCGCCGTCGGTCTTCACGGTGAGGTCGAACAGGCCGTGCCGGCCGAGCTGGTCGAGCATGTGGTCGTAGAAGCCGACACCGGTGGCGATGTCGGTCTTCCCGGTGCCGTCGAGATCGATCTCGACGAGGACCGAGGTCTCCTTGGTGGTGCGCTCCACGCGCCCTACGCGGGTCATGCGTCCAGCTCCTTCTTGACTTCACGTACCGCGTCGAGAAACGCGTCGTTCTCCTCTGGGGTTCCGGCGGACACCCGCAGGAAGCCGGGCACGCCGTTGTCGCGGACCAGGACCCCGCGGTCGAGGATCCCCTGCCAGACGCGGTGGGGGTCCTCGAACCGCCCGAACTGCACGAAGTTCGCGTCGGACTCGGTGACCTCCAGGCCGAGCGCGCGCATCTCGGCGACCAGCCGGTCCCGCTCGGCCTTCAGCTGCTCGACGTACTTCAGGAGGGTGTCGGTGTGCTCCAGGGCGGCCAGCGCGGTCGCCTGGGTGATCGCCGACAGGTGGTACGGCAGCCGGACGAGCTGTACGGCGTCCACCACCGCGGGGTGCGCGGCGAGGTAGCCGAGGCGCAGACCGGCCGCGCCGAAGGCCTTCGACATGGTCCGGGAGACGACGAGATTCGGCCGACCTTCGAGCAGCGGCAGCAGCGAGACGCCGTGGCTGAACTCGACGTACGCCTCGTCGACGATCACCATGGACGGCCGGGCCGCCTGGGCCGCGTCGTACAGCGCGAGGACCGTCTCGGCGGGCACCGCGTTGCCCGTGGGGTTGTTGGGGGTCGTGATGAAGACGACGTGCGGCCGGTGCTCGGCGATCGCGCGGCCGGCGGCCTCGAGGTCGAGGGTGAAGTCGTCCTCGCGCGGGCCGGGGATCCAGGCCGTGCCGGTGCCGCGCGCGATCAGCGAGTGCATCGAGTACGACGGCTCGAAGCCGAGCGCGGTACGGCCCGGTCCGCCGAAGGTCTGCAGCAGCTGCTGGATGACCTCGTTGGAGCCGTTGGCCGCCCAGACGTTCTCGAGGGCGAGCGGGTGGTTGCCGGTCTCGGTCAGGTACCTGGCCAGCTCGGTGCGGAGCTGGACCGCGTCCCGGTCGGGGTAGCGGTTCAGGTTCCGGGCGGCCTCGCGGACCCGCTCGGCGATCCGCTCGACCAGCGGCTCGGGCAGCGGGTAGGGGTTCTCGTTGGTGTTCAGCCGTACGGCGACGTCCAGCTGGGGCGCGCCGTAGGGGGACTTGCCGCGCAGCTCGTCCCGTACGGGGAGATCGTCGATTCCGAAGTTCACTTGCTCGCCGGTACCTTCCACCCGAACCTCGCCTTGATCGCCGCGCCGTGGGCCGGCAGGTCCTCCGCCTCCGCCAGCGTGACCACGTGGTGCGCGACCTCG
Source organism: Streptomyces sp. NPDC001220 (assembly GCF_053597895.1). Taxonomy (NCBI): domain Bacteria; kingdom Bacillati; phylum Actinomycetota; class Actinomycetes; order Kitasatosporales; family Streptomycetaceae; genus Streptomyces; species Streptomyces sp. NPDC001220. The sequence goes on along the minus strand of NZ_JBSFJE010000011.1, from coordinate 12,180 downwards.
GCCAGCGCGTCCTCGGTGTAGTCGACGATGTGGATGCCGCGCAGGAAGGACTGCACGGACAGCCCGGAGGAGTGGCAGGCGCAGCCGCCGGTGGGCAGCACGTGGTTGGACCCGGCCGCGTAGTCGCCGAGGGAGACCGGCGCCCAGGGACCGACGAAGATCGCGCCCGCGTTGCGGACCCGGCCGGCCACCGCCGTGGCGTCCGCGGTCTGGATCTCCAGGTGTTCGGCGCCGTACGCGTCGACGACCCGCAGGCCCTCCTCGACGCCGTCGACCAGGACGATCGCGGACTGCCTGCCCTTGAGCGCCGGGACGATCCGGTCGTCGACGTGCTTGGTGGCCGCGACCTGCGGTTCCAGCTCCTTCGCCACCGCGTCCGCGAGCTCGACGGAGTCGGTGACCAGGACGGCGGCGGCCAGCGGGTCGTGCTCGGCCTGGCTGATCAGGTCCGCGGCGACGTGCACCGGGTCGGCGGTGGCGTCCGCGAGGACCGCGATCTCGGTGGGGCCGGCCTCGGCGTCGATGCCGATCCGGCCGGTGAAGTAGCGCTTGGCGGCGGCCACCCAGATGTTGCCGGGGCCGGTGACCATGGTGACGGGCGGGCAGGACTCGGTGCCGTACGCGAACATCGCGACGGCGGAGGCACCGCCGGCCGCGTACACCTCGTCGACGCCGAGCAGGGCGCAGGCGGCGAGGATGGTCGGGTGCGGCAGGCCGCCGAACTCCGCCTGCGGCGGCGAGGCGAGCGCGATGGACTCGACGCCGGCCTCCTGCGCGGGCACCACGTTCATGACCACGGAGGACGGGTAGACCGACCGTCCGCCGGGCGCGTACAGCCCGACGCGCTCCACGGGCACCCATTTCTCGGTCACGGACCCGCCCGGCACGACCTGGGTGGTGTGGCTCGACCGGCGCTGCTCGCGGTGGACGAGACGGGCGCGCCGGATGGACTCCTCCAGGGCCGCGCGCACGGCCGGGTCCAGCTCCTCCAGCGCCTTGGCCAGGGCCTCGGCGGGGACCCGCACCTGCTGCAGGGTGACCCCGTCGAACTTCTCGGCGAAGTCGATCAGCGCCGCGTCGCCCCGATGATGCACGGCCTCGCAGATCGGACGCACCTTCTCCAGGGCGGCCGAGACGTCGAAGTCGGCTCGGGGCAGCAGGTCGCGCAGGGCGAGTCCCTCGGGGAGGGCGTCGCCGCGCAGATCGATACGAGAGATCACAGGCTCAATTCTCTCAGACGGCACTCCGGGCCTGTTCGCGCGTATCAATGGCTGATACAGAACGTGAGCCAACGGCCGGTACATAGCCTGGCCGGAACCCGGAAGATCACCTTCACGTGTTGTGTTCGAGGGGTGACGGAGCGGGCATCACCGCTGGGCGAACACCTGACTGACGAGTAGCTGAGGAAGAAGGAACAGCCGTGACCGAGGGGGTCCGGGACGGGGAGCTGCCGGACGATCTGACCGCGGCCGAGGCCGGCATGTGGCAGGCCTTCCGCAACGGCAGCGTGTACGACCTGAGCAGCGGCGACGCGCAGGTGGACGATCCGCACGGCGGCCACCCCTGGGGGCCCGAGCGGACCGTGCGGGCGCGGATCGTCTGCTGGCTGCTGCTCGACGGGCCGCCGGCGCTCGCGGGCCGGGTGTCCGCGCTGAAGCTGGCCGGCCTGCGGATCACCGGCGCCCTGGACCTGGCGGGTGGCACGGTCGCCCCGTACGTGGAGCTGCGCGGCTGCCGGTTCGACGACGAGGTCCTGCTGCCGGAGGCGCACTTCACCACCGTCCGGTTCGTGGACTGCGCGGTGCCACGCCTCGAGGCGGCCCGGGTCCGCACGGAGGGTGACCTGCACCTGCCGCGCTGCCGCTTCCTGGGCGGGGTCCGGCTGACCGACGCGCACATCGGCACCGACCTGCTGCTGAACCAGGCCGTGGCGTACCGGGACCGCAGCGGACGGTCGATCGCGGCGGACGGCATGACGGTCGGGCAGGATCTGCAGGCGGAACTCCTGGAGTCGTACGGGGAGCTGAGCCTGCGCAGCGCCAAGGTGGGCGTCTCGCTGAGCCTGCGCGGGGCCCGGCTGCGCAATCCGCACGGGCGGTTCGCGCTGAACGCGCCCCAGCTGACCGTCGGCCGCACCCTGTACCTGACCCCGGCCGGGGTGGGCGGTCCCTGGCAGAGCGGCACGACCCCGGCGCGCGGGACCCGGATCCAGCGGTTCGAGTGCCAGGGCGGGATCCGGCTGGACGACGGGCGGTTCGGGGACGCCGTCGACCTGGAGCGGGCGCGCTTCACCTTCACGGACGACCAGGAGCTGTCGCTGCGCCGGGTGCAGGCGCCGGAGCTGCGGTTCCTCGGGGAGGAGCCGCAGCGTGGCCGGGTGGTGCTGTCGGGTGCCCGGACCGTGAACCTGGTGGACCGGGCGACCAGCTGGCCGGGCCCGGGGCGGCTGCACATGGGCGGCTTCGCCTACGAGAACCTGGTTCCGCAGGGCCCGTTCCCGCTGACCCGGCGGCTCGGCTGGGTGGCGGCGGCGACCGCCGAGTACAACCCGGAGCCGTACGAGCGGCTCGCGACCGTGCTGCGGGCGGCCGGCGAGGACGAGGACGCGCGCGAGGTGCAGCTCGCCAAGCAGCGCCGGCGCCGCGAGACGCTGCCGGTCGCCGCCAAGTTCTGGGGGTACGCGCAGGACCTGACGGTGGCCTACGGGTACCGGCCGGGCCGGGCGGCGGTGTGGATGGCGGTGCTGTGGGCGGCGGGCACGCTCGCCTTCGCGCATGCCCCGCATCCGCCGATGACCACCGGCGGGCATCCGGCCTGGGACCCGGCGCTGTTCGTCCTCGATCTGCTGCTGCCGGTGATCGACCTGGGCCAGGTCGGCCAGTGGCGCCTCAGCGGGGGCTGGCAGTGGGCGGCCGCCGCGATGATCCTGCTGGGCTGGATCCTGGCGACGACGGTGGCGGCGGGGGCCACCCGGCTGCTGCGGCGCGGTTAGGCGCGGTGGACGCCGACGGGTCCGGTCGGGCGCGGTAGGCACGGTGGGGGGCGGTAGGGCACGCTAGGAACGGCCGGGTGTGCCTGGCAGGTACCCAACAGGTGAGCAACAGTCACCTTTTACCTTCCCTTGACCTCGAACCGTACAACTTTCACGGAGTTGGCCTGGTGGTCTGGCGCGCGCTCGACCTGCGGACTTTCAATGGCGACACCATGGCTTCGCTGCGTGCGCTGTTCCGCCCCACCCGGACGGCAAGGACCACTCCACGCCCCGCCCTCGGCCCGCTGCCGGCCGACGACGAGGTCTTCCTCGACGCGCCCGACGAGCGGCTCGCCCCCGTGCTGGTCGCGGCGGGCCGTGGCGAGTACCGGCCCGCCGCACGGCTGCTGGCCGGCACCCGGGCCGCGGCCGAGTGGGAGGCCCGGGACCGGTACGTGCACCGGCTCGCCCTCTTCGCCCGCTCCCGGGCCGAGTGGCTGGGCGACTGGTCCGCGGCCGCTCCGCACGACCCGGACCTGCTCCTGCTCCGGGCCCAGCTGGCGGTGGACCAGGCCTGGCCCTCCCCGGCCCGGACCGAGTTGCTACGCGCGGTGAGTCCGCTGATCACGGCCGCCGCGCGCGGCGACGACCGCGACCCGGTGCCCTGGCGGGTGGCGCTGGACCACGCACGCGGCTCCGACGCCGGTCACAAGTACTTCGAGGAGCTGTGGGAGGCGGCGGTCCGCCGCGCCCCGCACCACTACGGCTGCCACGCGGCGGCCCTGCGCTATCTGGGCACGTACTGGCACGGCTCGCACGGCGAGTGCTTCGACTTCGCCGACCTGGCCGCCCAGGACGCCCCGGCCGACTCCCTCGTCCAGGCCCTCCCGGCCCGGGCCGCGTTCGCCTACCTCGCCGACGGCTGCGGTCCGGTGGTGCCGCGCGCCCGCCTGGACGCGGCGGCCGACCGGGCCATCGCCCTCTCCGGCCGGTTCCCGGCGGCCGACCCCTGGCCTGCCGAGGTCCGCAACAAGCTGATGTACCTCCTGGTCCGACTGGAGCGCTGGGAGGCCGCCCGCACCCAGCTGCACCTCATCGGCCCGTACGTCACGTCGTTCCCCTGGGACCGCCTGTCCGACGACCCGCTGGGCCATTTCGTACGGCTGCGCGCACACCTGCTGGCCGGTACCGAACCGCTCCCCGAGGCCGGTCCGGTCCCCTCGCAGCGGAGCGCGGGGCGCCCACGGGCCGAGCACGGCGGACATGTTCCCGCCGATGACCACTAGGCTGTGGCGCCGTGACCACCGTCCGTCTTCCCCTCTTCCCGCTGAACTCGGTGCTGTTCCCGGGGCTCGTGCTGCCGCTGAACGTCTTCGAGGAGCGCTATCGCGCCATGATGCGCGATCTCCTGAAGACCCCCGAGGAGGAACCGCGCCGGTTCGCCGTCGTGGCGATCCGCGACGGCCACGAGGTGGCACCGAGCGCGCCGGGCATGCCGGATCCGACGGCCCAGCCCGACCGGGGGCCGGCGGCCGGCTTCGGGCCCGACCCCCTCAAGTCCTTCCACCGGGTGGGCTGTGTGGCGGACGCGGCAACGATCCGGGAGCGGGCGAACGGCACGTTCGAGGTGCTGGCGACCGGGACCAGCCGGGTGCGGCTGCTCTCCGTCGACGCGTCGGGGCCGTTCCTGACGGCGGAGCTGGAGGAGCTGCCCGAGGAACAGGGCGACGAGGCGGGCGCCCTGGCGGAGGGGGTGCTGCGGGCCTTCCGTCAGTACCAGAAGCGGCTGGCGGGGGCGCGGGAGCGCTCGCTGTCGGCGGGCGTCGAGCTCCCCGACGAACCGTCCGTGGTCTCCTACCTGGTCGCCGCGGCGATGATGCACGACATCCCCACCAAGCAGCGGCTGCTCCAGGCGCCCGACACCGCGTCCCGGCTCCGCGACGAGCTGAAACTGCTTCGCTCCGAGACGGCGATCATCCGTAACCTGCCGTCACTGCCCGCGGCGGAGCTGACGCGGACGCCGACGAGCCTGAACTGAGCCGGGGTTTCCTGACATGCCGAAGAAGTCGAAGAAGCAGCAGCCCGGCGGCACCCCGGCGACGGTGGCCCTGACCGCGGCGGGCGTGGACTTCACCGTCCACTCCTACGACCACGACCCCTCCCACCCGTCCTACGGCGAGGAGGCGGCAGAGGCGATGGGCGTGTCCCCCGACCGGGTCTTCAAGACCCTGGTCGCGGACGTCGACGGCGCACTCACGGTCGCGGTGGTGCCGGTGGCCGGCAGCCTGGATCTGAAGGCCCTGGCGACGGCGGTCGGCGGCAAACGCGCGGCGATGGCGGACCCGGCCCTGGCCGAGCGCACGACGGGCTACGTCCGCGGCGGCATCTCCCCGCTGGGCCAGCGCAAGAAGCTCCCCACGGTCCTGGACGCGTCGGCGTCCTCCCACCCCACGATCTGCGTCTCGGCGGGCCGCCGCGGCCTGGAGGTCGAGCTGTCCCCGACGTCCCTGGCCGACCTGACGAACGCGACCCTGGCACCCATCGGGCGTGCGTGACCTCTCGACGAAGCTCCCGTTCTCGGTTAATTACGGGAGACATGTCAAAGAAGACACGGAAACGAAAGTGGCGCACGAAGAAGGGCCACGCGAACCACGGTCGCCGTCCGGCATAGAGGCGGGCAGCACGGGCGGACTGCCGACCACGCCCCCGCGGCCGCACCGCGCAGTTCCCCGCGCCCCTGACAACCGCCCCGACACCTGAAGACAAAACCCGACCCACACCCCCGTCCCCCAGCCCACCCGACCTCTGAGAACGAAGCCGATCAGACACCCCCCAGCCCACCCGACCTCTGACCACGAGACCGCTCAGACACCCCCCAGCCCGTCCGGCGTTTGAGGACGAGGCCGTTCAGGCCGATGCGGGGGTCTGGGGGCGGCAGCCACCAGGGGCGGGGGCCGAAGGGGGCGCAGCCCCCTGGGGATGGGACGGGTAAGGGCGGCGGGGGCGGAGAACTACGCCGGCGGAGCCGCGTACGGTCCGTCCCCGTAGGGCGGCTCGGGATCCCGCGGGCCGAACAACGCCGTCAGCCCCAGATGCACCACCAGCGCCGACAGCGACCACGCCAGCAACGCCCCCTTCGCCCCCAGCTTCAGCGGCGCCGAGAACGTGACCCCCTTGCCCACCGCCTTCGCGTGCGCGATCACGTCCTGCTGCGGCCCCAGCCACACCCCCAGCCGCCACGCCAGCAGCGACCCGAGCACTCCCCCGACCCCCAGCGCCACCACCAGCGGCACGCCCCCACGCCGCTGCCACAGGAACACCACCGCCGCGCTCACCGCCCCGAACGCCAGCGCCAGCAGCGTGAACGTCCCGTCCACCCCCACCGCCTGCTCCCCCTCGGTGTCCTCGAGGTAGACCGCCCAGCCCTTGCTGGTGTGGTCCCCCACCAGCGGGACGTGCGGCGCCAGCCACAGCCACAGCAGCCCGAGCAGCACCCCGCTCACCGCGAGCGCGAGAACGATCACCGTGGCCTGACGCAGCTCGGTCTTCATCCCGGGACCGTCCTGTCCGTACGATGCTTCGACCGTCCCGGCAGGCGGCGGCGCCTGCCAGGCCTGGTGCGAGGACTGGTCGTGCGGCGGCGGAGGCGGCGTCAACGGTGCGGTCACCCTGACATCGTGCCAGGTCGCCCTGTGCGGCGCGTCACCGGACGGCGGCCCGGCGATACGCCCAGGTGGCGACGGCCAGCGAGACGACCCCCACCCCGGCACACACGCCCAGGTCGGCAAGGACGACGGTCCAGTCGGGCCGCGCCCCGAAGGTCCGGGCGTAGGCCTCCACGCCGTACGTCGAAGGCAGCAGGTCACGCGCGAACTGGATGATCCCCGGCATCCGGTCCGGCGGCAGCACGCCGAGCAGCAGGGCCGCCGACATACCCAACTGCCCCAGCAGTGTGGCGAGTTCGGGCCGGGGCGCAAGCAGCCCGCAGGCGGCGCCGAGCCCGGACAGGGCGGCCCCCGCCAGCGGGATCACGGCCAGCAGAATCCACAGGTTGCCCAGCGGCAGCCCGAACAGCACGCACCCGAAGACGGCCGTCACCAGCGTCCCCGGCACGGTGAAGGAGGCGTACGCCGCGGCCGCCCCGAGCACCACGGAGGCCGGCGGCACCGGCAGCGTGGCGTAGTGGTCGAGGCCGCCGCTCGCCCGCAGCTGCCCGAAGTACTGCGCGAGCAGGTTCAGGGCCACGTAGGCGACGACGACCACCGACGACCCCGCCACCACGGACTGGGCCTCGCCCCGGCTGTCCACCACCCCGCGCATCATGATCATGATGCCGACGGACTGGAAGGTCGCGACGAACAGCAGCGGGATCCGCGCCACCCGGGCACGGGACAGCTGCGCCCGGTAGACGGCCGCCAGCGACGGCCACAGACGCGCACGCGGGCCCAGCTCGGCCGCCGCGCGCGGCGCCGTCTCCTCCAGGGCCAGGGCACCGCCCGGCAGAACCTCCGCGGGTACGACACTCACGTCGCGCAGCTCCTCTTCCCAACGGCATCCACGGCACGTACGGCCGCCGCGCCTTCCCGTACGGGCCCGGTCGCCCCGGCGTTCACGCTCATGCCTTCACCAGCCCCTGCCGTGCGGCGCCGCCCAGCGCCAGATAGACGTCCTCCAGGCTGGGCGTGGCGAGGGTGAAGTCGTCGAGGGCCGCGAAGGCGGCTCCGCCGGTCACCGTGGCGACGACGGCACGCGCCTCCTCGGGGGCGAGCCGCAGCGTCCAGCGCCGGCCGGACTCGATTGCCCGCTCCCGCAGGACGGCCACCTCGGGCACGTCCAGCGGGGCCCGCTCCCGCCACACCAGTTCCACCCGCACCTCGCCGGCGACCCGTTCCTTGAGCCCGGCCGGGGTGTCACAGGCGATGACCCGCCCCTGGTCGAGCACGGCGACCCGGTCGAGCACCGTCTCGGCCTCGATCACGTTGTGGGTGACCAGGACGACGGTCGCGCCGTGCTCGGCCCGCCGCCGGTCGACGGCGGTCCACACGGCCCGCCGGGCCACCGGGTCCATCCCGGTCGTCGGCTCGTCGAGCACCAGCAGCGACCGCTGTCCGACCAGCGCCGCGGCGAAGCAGGCCAGCCGCCGCTGGCCGCCGGAGAGTTTCTTGATCGCCCGCCCGGCGAGGGGCTCGAGCCCCAGTTCCGCCAGCACCGCGTCCCGCTCGGCACGGGCCTGCCGTACGTCCAGGCCGCGCAGCCGCCCGGTGGTCTCGGCGGCGAGGGAGACGGTCAGCTCGTCGAGGGCGCTGGACTCCTGGCCCAGGTAGGCGAGGATCCGGGCGGCCCGCTCGGGATGCCGCACGATGTCGTGCCCGAGGATCTCGACGGTGCCGGCGTCGGGCCGCAGCAGCCCGGTGAGCTGCCGTACGAGGGTGGACTTGCCGGCTCCGTTCGGCCCGAGCAGCCCGAAGATCTCCCCGCGCCGGACCTCGAGGTCCACCCGGTCGGTGGCCCGGACCTCGGGCACCGCGGGAGTCCCACGGCGCCCTTTGACCGCGGCGTAGGTCTTCGTCAGCCCACGCACGGCACACACCACGTCGCTCTGCTGCCGAAGTGCCCGACCCACGCCCGTACTCACAAGGGACGAGACTACGGGGTCGGCCCCGTTTACTCGCCTTTGGGGCCGTCGGCCGCACGCGCCCAGGGCCGGCTCATTCGGCCGGCGCATGCTCCGCGGCCCCCGCCGGCACGTCGATCTCGCGCCAGAACCCCGCCCGAATGGCGTACCGGTCGTGCTCGTCGATCTGGTCGTCCTTGTGCGCCAGCAGCCCGAACCGGGCCGCGTACCGCAGCAGCTCCCCGTCGATCCGGTGCGGAATCCGCGGGTACATCCCGGACAGCTTCTGCACGTGGTTCTGGTCGCCCAGCCGCGAGATCCACCGCCGGGCGAACACCTGCCCGACCTCGTACGGATCCCCGCCGACGGTCGTGATGTCCTCCTCCCGGTCGGCCCACCGCTGCTCCGCGGTCGTCAGCTGGGCCAGCGTCGGCATGGCGACGGCCTCCGCGGGCTCCGCGACGGCGCCCGGCCGGTCCACCCACCCCTTGTCGGAGGACCACCGCAGGGTCGCCGTGGTCGCCGGGTGCTGCACCGGCGACTGCGCGCCCGGCGCCCGCAGCGCGGCGAGGTCCTTCGGCGTGGGCACCCCCTTGGGCGCCGGCACCCGCTCGACCGCCCCGTTCTCCGACGCGCCCGCCACGGGCGCCCGCTCGGCCTCGTCGGCCCCCGGATCGGCCGCGGCCGACAGCCCCGAGTCGGGCAGCGGCGCGGAGAGGATCGCGGCGATCTCCGGCCGCGGCGCCGGCGGCGGCGCACAGACCCCGGTCAGCTCCTTCGCCCGTACCGCCTGGGTGATCCACGCGCGGTCCAGGACCCGCCGCTCGTCGGCCTCCGCGACCAGGTCCTCGGACTGGTTGTAGTCCCCGTCCGCGGCCTGTACGGCCCACAAGTGCACGGCGACCCCGTGCTCCTTGGCGGCCATCATGCCCGGCAGCAGGTCGCCGTCGCCGGTCACCAGCACGACGTCCGAGCAGGCGCGGTTGCGGGCCAGTTCGGTCAGCTCGGCGTGCATGGCCGCGTCCACGCCCTTCTGGGCCCAGCGTCCGTCGCTGCGGGTCAGCGCGCCGAGCCGGACGGTGACCCGGGGCATCACGCGCAGCCGGCGGTGTTCCGGCTGCGGGACGCGGTCGGGGGCGCCGTCGAACCAGTAGATGCGCAGCAGTGGACGCTCGGTGTCGGATTCCGCGCGGTCGCGCAGCGCCTGGATGAGCGCGGCGTGGTCGACGGTGATCCGGGATCGGGAGGGCTCACCGGCGAGGAGACTGGCGGCGGCACCCAGCAGATACCCGGCGTCCACCAGGACAATGCAGCGGTCCACGCGACTCACCCTCTTTCCGGGAGGTTTGCTTTCGGGGCTTCCTTCGAGTCTGCCCGACGGCGCGGGGGTTAACGGCCCGAACTCGATCTTCGGCGTGGCGTTTCGGCACCTCGCTCTCCGACAAACCCTGTCACACACGGTAATTATCCGAAATGCGTCTGTTGTCAGCCTATGTGAATCTGAATTCGGCCCCTAGATCCCCCACAGGAGGCAGATCACCATGGCCAAGAACAAGAACCGCAAGGGTGGCTCTCAGAACCGCACCCCGCAGTCCGAGCAGACCCACGAGCACCCGCAGCGTACGTCGACGGAGCCCCAGGACTCGCCGGTGTCGCACATCCAGGGCAGCCCGGCGGATGTTGCTCGCAAGAAGCAGAAGAGCTTCGGCCACAACTGAGCGGACTGACCAGGTCCCACCGGGCTGTTGAAGCCCAGGCACGCAGAAGGGGCGCACCCGGTGCGGGTGCGCCCCTTTCCGCGCGCGTACGACCGGAGAACCTATCCGGCCAGGCAGGACGGGCCGAGCAGCACCTTCAGGTCGCCGAACAGGGCCGGATCCGGCTTCACCCGGTGCCGGTCGAGACGCAGCACGGTCGTCTTGGTCGGCCCCTGGAGCTTGATCCGGACCTCGCTGTCGCCCTTGTGGTGACTGAGGATCTCACCGAGGCGGCTGACCATCGGCGGAGTGATCCGGGTGGCGGGGATGGTGAGGATCACGGGCGCGTTGGCGCCCGCGGCGGACAGGTCCGGGATCGCCAGCTCCATCGCCACCAGGCGGGGCACGTCCTCGCGCTTGTCGAGGCGGCCCTTGACGAACACGACCGCGTCCTCGACGAGTTGGGTCGAGATGAGCTGGTAGGTCGCCGGGAAGAACATGCACTCGATGGAGCCCGCGAGGTCCTCGACGGTGGCGATCGCCCAGGCGTTGCCCTGCTTGGTCATCTTGCGCTGCAGGCCGGAGATGATGCCGCCGATGGTGACGACCGCGCCGTCGGCGTGCTCACCGCCGGTCAGCTGCGCGATACCCGCGTCGGCCTTGTCGGAGAGCACGTGCTCCAGGCCGAAGAGCGGGTGGTCGGAGACGTACAGACCGAGCATCTCCCGTTCCTGGGCGAGCAGATAGGTCTTGTCCCACTCGTCGGTGGTGAACTCCACGTCGAGGCCGAACCCGGGCTCGCTGCTCTCCTCCTCGCCCATCCCGCCGAAGAGGTCGAACTGGCCCTCGGCCTCCTTGCGCTTGACCTGCACCACGTTGTCGATCATCGGCTCGTACTGGGCGGTGAGGCCCTTGCGGGTGTGCCCGAGCGCGTCGAAGGCGCCCGCCTTGATGAGGGATTCCGTGGTCCGCTTGTTGCAGGCGGTGGCGTCGACCTTGTCCAGGTAGTCGGGGAAGGAGGCGAACTTCCCCTTCGCCTTGCGGGCCTTGATGATCGACTCCACGACACCGGTACCGACGTTGCGCACGGCCTCCAGGCCGAAGAGGATCACGTCGTCGCCCTGGGCCGCGAAGTTGTGCACCGACTCGTTCACGTTCGGCGGGAGCACCTTGATGCCCATGCGGCGGCACTCGTTGAGGTAGACGGCCGACTTGTCCTTGTCGTCCTTGACCGAGGTGAGCAGTCCGGCCATGTACTCGGCGGGGTGGTTCGCCTTCAGATAGGCGGTCCAGTACGAGACCAGGCCGTACGCGGCGGAGTGCGCCTTGTTGAACGCGTATCCGGCGAACGGGACCAGCACGTCCCACAGCGCCTGGATGGCCTCGTCGCTGAAGCCCTTGTCCCGGGCGCCCTTCTGGAACAGGACGAAGTTCTTCGCCAGTTCGTCGGGCTTCTTCTTGCCCATCACGCGGCGCAGGATGTCGGCCTCGCCGAGCGAGTAGCCGGCGATGATCTGGGCGGCCTTCTGCACCTGCTCCTGGTAGACGATCAGGCCGTAGGTGACGGCCAGGACCTCTTCCAGGGGCTCCTCCAGCTCCTTGTGGATCGGGGTGATCTCCTGGAGCTTGTTCTTGCGCAGCGCGTAGTTGGTGTGCGAGTCCATGCCCATCGGGCCGGGACGGTAGAGCGCGGAGACGGCGGAGATGTCCTCGAAGTTGTCGGGCTTCATCAGGCGCAGCAGCGAGCGCATGGGGCCGCCGTCGAACTGGAAGACGCCGAGGGTGTCGCCGCGCTGGAGGAGTTCGAAGGTCTTCGGGTCGTCGAGCGGCAGGGCCAGCAGGTCGAGGTCGATGCCCTTGTTGGACTTCACCATCTTGACGGCGTCGTCCATGATCGT